>JAWOIQ010000025.1:0-62789 GCA_046484585.1 Desulfurivibrionaceae bacterium | reverse complement strand
ATGTCTGATGTATTTATTCCCCAGGACGCAGAAATAAATGATTCCTCTGTCAAACGCATTCCGGGTAAGCTTTTAAGCGTATAGACAGATAAAACCCCACAAAAAAAGGGTTTACAGAAACCATCTCTGTAAAACCCTTTTTTTGCTGGTGCCGAGGGACAGAATCGAACTGCCGACACGGGGATTTTCAGTCCCCTGCTCTACCGACTGAGCTACCTCGGCTTACCGAAAGCAAGTGCTGTTATTAATGAAGTCAGGGTTGTTTGTCAAGAAATTTATTGTTTATCCCCAAATCGCCAAACAGATATTGAATGATGGTGCATGCAGCGATCGGCGCGGTCTCTGCCTTGAGTATTCGGGGCCCAAGGGATGCGACCGCAAATCCGGCTTCTTCTGCTTTTTCGATCTCCTGAAAGGAAAAACCGCCTTCCGGGCCCAGCATAAGCAATATTGTTTTTTTTTGAGTGCCATGGTGCGTCATTTTATGATTCAAGGGAATTAGGGCATTTTCCCAAAGAACGATACGCAGGTTGCACTGTTTTCCGAAATCAAGGGTTTCCTTAAAGGACAATGCAGGGCCGATTTCCGGAACACGATTTCTTCTGCATTGTTTTACAGACTCTTTGGCGATTTTTTTCCACCTCTCCATCCTTGTGGCAAGCCGCTGCCTGTCCGGGCGCGCAATGGAGCGTTTTGCCATAAAAGGGAAAAAAAAGGAGACACCCAGTTCCGTCAACTGGCGGACAAGCGTATCCATTTTTCGGTCTTTTAAAAATGCCTGCGCGACAATCAGCCGGATCGGCGATTCTGTTTCTGAATCTGTCATACCCAGAATGGTGACATCAACCGCTTCAGCTGAAACATGGGTGATCTCAGCGCTGTATCCAACCCCTGACTCGTCAAGCAGTTCGATTCGTTGACCTTTTGTCAGCCGCAGAACTTTTTGCATGTGCGTCGCATCTGATCCGGTTATGGTCGCGAATGATTCGGTTATGTCTTTTTTTTGAATAAAAAACCGGCGCATAATGATACCGTTGAAGGTAAACGAAAAATCCGAATGATTGTTTATTCGAAAAAGGGTATTGGTATAGCTTACCGTCTCGTAAAAAGCCAAAATGTTGACGGCAAAGAAAAAAGTTCAGGTGCAGACAGTCTGCTCGTGCCTTTGACTGACGCTTTACCGACACGAAGAGCGTTGCTGCAAGCCAATCGGCGCAGCCTTTAGTGCTGACCTGGACTTCTTACAAAGCCATCGTATTTAAACTATGATTACGTAGCCATGTAAACACTTTTTTTGCTGTCGGATGGCATTAGAGCAAATGCCTTGACACAGGATATGGCGTATGCTAATTTTCCAAAAATTATAAGGGCTTGATTGATTTAAAAACTATTTTTTGTGGGTATTCGTAAAAAAGCGGGGTTGATATGGTTGAAAAGGACGAACCCGGTAAGAACACAAAAGATTCAAATTTGCCAGATGATGATGAAATTATCGAATTGACGGATGCTGTCGAAGACGACATTATCGAATTATCCGATGTTGTCGAATCCGCTGATCTGGTTGAAGATATCTTTGATCTGACAGATGAGGCTGAAGAAGAGGCTACCATCGACTTGACGGATACCGTCGAGCCCGCGGGTGAGGAGGAAGAGATCCTTGAACTGATGGATACGGTTGAAGAAGAAGAGATCATCGATCTGACCGATACCGCAGCCTTCCCGGATGCGGAAGAGGAGCCTGTCGACTTGATGGACGCGCTTGAAGAAGAAACCACCATCGAATTGACGGATACCGTCGAGCCCGCGGGTGAAGAGGAAGAGATCTTTGAACTGACGGATACGGTTGAAGAAGAAGAGATCATCGATCTGGCCGATACCGCAGCCTTCCTGGATGCGGAAGAGGAGCCTGTCGACTTGATGGATGCGCTTGAAGAAGAAACCACCATCGAATTGACGGATACCATCGAGTCCGCGGGTGAGGAAGAAGAGATCCTTGATCTGGCGGATACGGTTGAAGAAGAAGAGATCATCGATCTGACCGATACCACGGCGTCTCCGGATGCGAAGGCGAGTGGAAAGCCTGATGAGACCGAAGAAAGAGATGAAATTCAAGTATCCGAAATAACTGATATTCCTTCCATATCCGGCAAGGTTGATGAAGACCTGATTGAACTGGTTGAGGAAATAAACCGTGAAGCAAGAGTTGACGCGAAAGAAGAAGAACTCTCGGAATCGGAAAAGGATCTGCTTGAGCCGGATGACGAAATTGAAATACCCGGAGAAGATGATTCTGAAGTGAGTCGTGAGATTGAAAATCAATTCGCGGAGTCTCTTGATTTTGAACTGGATTCCGCCCTTGAAATTTCAAAAGAGGATTCTTCTGATGAGCGCGGGATGGAGACCAGGCTGGATCACAAGGGCGTCATGACCGTTAAAGTGAAAGACATGAGAAAAGAGGGCGCTCCGATTGATTTTAAGTTTGAATCCAGAATTCGACCGGGTGATACAATCGTCAAGGAAAAGGAGATCGTACCGAAGGCCGATAGTTCTATATCTCCGACACAGGTGGAAAAGGCCATCGAAAGAGTGGTACGGGAGATGCTCTCCGATAAAATAGAAGGACTTCTTGTTGAGGTGATTGAAAAAACGGTTTCAGAAGAGATTAAAAAAATTAAAGAGGCCCTGCTGAAAAATACGAAAAAACATGGAGTATAATCGCGTTAAGCAGGCGGAATCTCTTTTCGTGGTTGAATCTCTGCATGGACGTTTCCTGTAAACGTCTGCCACCAGGATTTTTAAAAGTCTTTTGAAAAAAAGAATGATGATGTGAATCCGGGGATTATTCGATAATCCCTTTTTCAGTTTTTGTCCCTGAGGTTTAGCGGTAGTTCTCATTCCGGTCATGTAGAATCTGGAATGTTCTACGGTGCTGAAATATTCAAATTATGTTTGCCATTGAAAGGGTAGAAGATGAGTTCCGGTTTGATAGATAAAGGTTATGAACCCCATGATGTTGAAGAACGCTGGTATTCCTTCTGGGAGGAGAACCGGCTGTTTGCCGCGGATGAGAAAAGTGATCAGAAGAGTTATTCCATCGTTATCCCGCCCCCGAATGTTACCGGCGTGCTTCATATGGGACATGCCCTGAACAATACCATGCAGGATATACTATGCCGTTATAGAAGGCTTCGAGGAGACAATGTGCTGTGGATGCCCGGAACCGATCATGCCGGGATCGCAACCCAGAACGTGGTCGAGAGAAAGCTCGCCGACCAGGGTACGGATCGACAAACGCTTGGAAGAGAGGAATTTATCAAGGAGGTCTGGAAGTGGCGGGAAGAGTCCGGAAGCGCGATTATCAACCAGCTCAAACGGCTTGGTGCTTCGTGTGACTGGGATCGTGAAAGATTTACAATGGATGAAGGCCTTTCCAGGGCAGTCCGAAAAGTATTTGTTCAGCTTTACAAAGAGAACCTCATCTATCGCGGCAACTATATCATCAACTGGTGTCCCAGATGCCGGACAGCGCTTTCTGATCTTGAAGTGGATCATGAAGAACAGGAAGGACATCTGTACCATATTCAATATCCCTTTGTGGGGAGAACGGGCGGTCTGGTTGTGGCAACCACCCGTCCCGAAACGATGCTCGGGGATACAGCGGTGGCAATCAATCCGGATGATGAAAGATATTTCGATATTGGTGCGGAAAAAGTGATGCTGCCTTTAACCGGAAGGGCGATTCCCGTTATCCGGGATGAATATGTTGAGATGTCTTTTGGAACAGGCGCGTTGAAAGTGACGCCGGCACATGATCCCAACGATTTCCATATCGGGGAGCGTCATGGCCTGGAATCCGTCAAAGTGATTGGTGATGATGGGACAATGACGGCGGATGCTGGGAAATATGAGGGACTGGAACGGTTTGAATGCCGGAAAGCAGTTGTCGCGGCGCTCAAGGAACAGGGGTTGCTTGAAAAGATTGAAAAGCATGATCACAGCGTCGGGCAATGCTACCGATGTAAAACGATTGTGGAACCGAATCTTTCCAAACAGTGGTTTGTGAAGGCAAAACCTCTTGCCGATAAAGCAATCAGGGCTGTAGAGGAAGGAAAAACCAGGATTATCCCTGAAACCTGGACCAAAACTTATAATGACTGGATGTTCAATATCAGGGATTGGTGTATTTCAAGGCAAATCTGGTGGGGGCATCAGATTCCTGCCTGGACATGCCTGCAGTGCGATGAAGTGGTTGTCGAAATCGAGGCGCCGACCCAGTGCCCCTCATGCAAAAGCACGGATCTTGTTCAGGAGACGGATGTGCTCGACACCTGGTTCAGTTCAGCCCTTTGGCCTTTTTCAACCATGGGATGGCCGGACGAGACGCAGCTTCTGAAAACTTTTTATCCCACTTCTGTTCTGATTACCGGTTTTGATATTCTTTTTTTCTGGGTAGCGCGAATGATGATGATGGGAATTCATTTCATGAAGGAGGTTCCGTTCCGGGACGTATATGTCCATGCGCTTGTGCGTGACGAGCAGGGCAAGAAAATGAGCAAGTCCAAGGGAAATGTCATTGACCCTCTTGAAGTGATCGATAAATACGGCACGGATGCGTTTCGTTTTACGCTTGCGGCATTCGCGGCCATGGGTCGGGATATCAAGCTGTCCGAGAGCAGGGTAGAAGGATACAGGCATTTTATTAACAAGCTCTGGAATGCCGCACGGTTTTCTCTGATGCATTTAAAGACCGTTCCGGATGATTTTGATAAGGATGACATTTCACTTCCGGACAGATGGATTCTTTCAAGGCTCGGCAAACTGACGGTATCGATTGCCGATTCCCTTGACCACTACCGGTATAACGAAGCGGCCGGTTCGCTTTACAAGTTTGTCTGGCATGAATTCTGCGACTGGTATCTTGAAGCGGTCAAGCCGATATTGTATGGAAATAAAGGAGAAAAGCAACAGGCCGCGACATCAGCCGTTCTCTGGCGTGTTCTTCGGGATACGCTGATACTGCTGCATCCCTTCATTCCATTTGTTACAGAAGAGATCTGGCATAAGCTTCCGGGAACCGATGGTTCCATCATGAAGGCTGCTTTTCCAGGCGAAAATGGAGAGGCACTGCATGAAGATCCGGAAGCAGAGTCGACAATGGAAACGATTTCGGGTATTATTACCGGTATACGCAACATCAGAGGAGAGATGAACATCTCTCCTTCAAAGGCGCTTTCCGTGAAGGTACAGTCTGATGATGATGCAAAGCGGCTGCTGATGGATACCTGTTCGGATTTGATAATCAACCTCGCGAAACTTGAATCCTTCGAGACTTCAAAGCCCGGAAACCGCCCGAAATCCGCAGCCACTTCTCTTGTGGACGGAGCCGCTGTTTTTGTTTTGCTCGAAGGGGTTATTGACTTTTCAAAAGAGGAAGTTCGTCTTGAAAAGGAAATGAATAAAGTGAAACAGGAGTTGGATACCCTGGAGAAAAAACTGGGGAATAAGGGGTTTATTGATAAAGCCCCTGAACATGTCGTTCAAAAAGTGCGGGAAAGAAGCGATGAGCTTCGGGAAAAGCAGCAGAAACTGGAGACCAACCTGGAAAGGATCAAGGGGCTTCAAAACAGTTAAGACGAATGTGAACCGCCATGCATAGCACCAGACATTTGATCAATCTCGCTCTTCGGGAAGACATCGGTCCCGGAGATATAACCACCGACAACCTGATCCCAAAGGAGATGAAGGGCCGGGGCATCATCGTTGCCAAAGAGCCTTTAATCCTTGCAGGGCTTGATGTCGCGAAGCAGGTTTTTACAATTCTTGATTCCAATGTTGAATTAGTTTCGGAACATGAAGATGGGGATCGCATAGAAGACAGGACGACGATTCTTGAAATCAAAGGCTCCCTGAGAACTCTTTTAACGGGTGAACGGACGGCGTTGAATTTTCTTCAGCGTTTATCCGGGATAGCCACCCATGTCCGGTCCTATGTGGATTTGTTGGGAGACCTTCCGGTTCGTCTCGTGGATACCCGCAAAACAACTCCCGGATGGCGAATCCTTGAAAAGTATGCGGTTCGGACAGGAGGCGCGTTCAACCATCGGACAGGCCTATACGATGGGGTCCTGATCAAGGACAATCATATCGCAGCATGCGGCGGAATCCCCGAGGCGGTGAGGCGGATTCGAGGCATGACTTCCCATCTTGTCCGGATCGAGATTGAAACTTCCGACATGGACCAGGTAAGGGATGCACTGAATTCCGGAGCGGAGGTCATCATGCTGGACAATATGAATCATGACCAGATACGGGAAGCGGTAAAGTTGATTTCCGGCCGTGCGCTGGTTGAAGTTTCAGGCATGATCACCAAAAAGAATTTGAGAGCGCTTGCCCAAATCGGGGTTGATATTATTTCTTCAGGGGCATTGACCCATTCAGCGCCATCCGTTGATTTCAGCATGAGAATTTCCCAGTAAATGATACCGATTCGGGACACGGTCCCCTCGAAAAATTATCCAGTCGTGAACAATACCATTATCGGTATCAATGCGGTTGTTTTTCTTGTGCAGATGTTTCAGGGAGATCCGGTTCGATTTCTTTATTTTTACGGTCTGGTGCCGGCGCGATATTCCATTCCGGAAATCTCATTTCATTTTACATCATTTCAGCAGATCGTTTCCCTGATCTCTTTCATGTTCCTTCACGGCGGATTCTGGCACCTGTTAGGCAACATGTGGTCCCTTTACATATTTGGCGACAATGTCGAGGACAGCCTCGGGCATCTGCGCTATTTTGTTTTTTATCTGCTGTGCGGAATCGCCTCCGGCCTGTCTCACCTTGTTTTGAATCTCCACTCCGATATTCCGACTGTAGGAGCGAGCGGAGCGATTGCCGGAGTGATGGGTGCCTATTTCCTGCTTTATCCGGGATCCAGAATACTCACCCTGATACCGATTATCATCATCCCCTGGCTGGTTGAGATTCCGGCGTTTATTTTCCTTGGGATCTGGTTTGTGATGCAGATGCTCTATGCAGCCGGAAGTCATGCGGGTTCCACCGGGATTGCGTGGTGGGCTCATATCGGCGGATTTATTTTTGGAATCATTTTTTTAAAGGTTTTTCAGGCGGTTCCCGGGGCAGGGGCGGTGAAAAGCATCAGTGCCGCCACAACCCGGAAAAAAACAGATCGTCTTCAGGTTATTCGGCCGAAAGATCAGAGTGACTCTTCGCATATGTATGGATCTATTGTGATAAGCACCTATGAAGCCATGGCCGGAACCCATAAAACAGTAAACATCCCCTGGGGATTTCATAACCGGTTTTTCCAGGTATCGGTTCCTGCCGGTGCAAAAGAGGGAACACTGCTCCGGCTCACTGGACTGGGAAAGATCATGCCTGACGGGCAGAGGGGGGATCTGTACCTGAAAGTCGTTATCCGGTAGTCATCACGCAACAGACACGAGGTTTTCATCGATCAATAGATCAAGCTTTGCGGACTGGTTATGTGCCGCCTATCCAAAGAAACAACCGAATTTGTCTTGGTCTATTACATCGGCTAATATTTTTAGGTCTTTAGCTTCACCTTTGGGTTCGTAAAGCTTCCATTTACCGCTCGCCCGTTTCCAGTAAAGCTTCCAGATATTCTTACTCCGTATGTACTTCAATTTTGCAAAATCCAAAGAAAGCCATTCATCAGGCTTGTCCCAGCGTGGCCGAACCTCAGATATTATAACATCATGATTTTCAATGCGAACTTCGTTACGTAATTTGTTATGAATTTCAGGTGGAACTCGATTCCTGAATCTCTCTCCGATTAATTTATCAATTCTTTTAATTTCAAGATCTTTAAATGCCATAAAATTTTATCTCCGTAAGGCGCATAGCGCCGAACTAACCAGCGGCGGATAGAGAAGTGCCGCCTACCGGCAGATTGGAAACAGTGTAAACGGCGATAATGTTCGAACCGCCCCGCATTTAGCCGTCTGCGTTCAATGTCATGTTGCGCGTTTTTTTATAATAAACCCCTTGAAGCATGTTCGCATATATGCTAACTTCCAATCATGCTTTCACCAAAAAATCTCAAAAGATTCCTCAAAAGGAAATTGCCACTGCTGAAAAACGTAAACAGGATTATTATAGCCGAAAGGAAAAAAATGAGCGATTTCCAAAAATATAAAAAAAAGCGAGCTGAACAAGACCCCAAATTTTGGTCAGGCTACGACGAACGTCTTGAAACTTTTAAACTTGGTGTCATGTTAAAACAAGCCCGCCTTGAATCCGGCCTGACCCAGGAACAGATTGCAAAAAGTTTAAAGACAACGAAATCTGTTGTTTCTCGTATGGAAAATCATGCCACTGATATCCGTCTGTCAACGCTCGAAAAGTTTGCCAAGGCTTTGGGGCGGAAAATACATGTTTCTCTGTTGTAAAAATTGAACAACTGTCTGACTGAAACAACCAATTCTGCCTGTTTCTTGCGCACAGCGTTCAGCATAAACGGCCGGGAAACAGTTGCAAAAAGAAGCGGAGCTTCTGTTTCCCGGTCCGAGTTCATGCTGTGATTGGCGTAATTGCAATATACCCACAAATGAATCGATTGCCAAATCATGTTTATTGTCATATGATCATTCTGACTTTATGACAGCCACAACAGAATACACAAAAAGCATCATTCATCAAATTTCACCGGCGTCTTAAACCCAGGAGGCTTTATAGCAAGAACCGAGCACGCAAGCTGATCGAGAATGACTTCTGCGGTATTGCCGATGATCAGTCCTGATATGCCGGTACGGGCAACCGTCCCCATGACGACAAGATCCGCCTGCAATTCAGTCACCAGTGGCGCGATCACTTTTTTTGCCGGTCCCCGTGGCAGGTGAAACACAGGCGAGAGATAATCATAAACATCCTTGCCGATCCATCCGCGCAGTTCCTCGGCCAGCATGTGAAGTCCTTTCCTGTGGAGTGCCTTCTCTTTTTCAACGTAATTAATCACGCCTGCCGGCGACATGTCGCCTCTTGACACTAACATTCCCTCAGCAAGGGCTTCCCAGGCGTGAACAATGTGCAAGGACGCAAAGTCGGAAAATGCCAGTGATGCGGCGAGTTCCAAAATTTCGCGGTTGAGATCATGCGCTGAAGGCGTGGGGGTCAACAGCTCGAAATCGACAGCCGCCAGGATGCTGTTGTAATTTGATTTCTCTTGTGCCTTCATGAGCCAGACCGGGCAGGGACATTTTCGGAGAAGATGCAGGTCATCACTGCCGAACAGCCTGTTCGTCCAGGTTGGATTTTCCGCTGGTTTGATGAGCAGATCATACCCATTTTTCAATACTGCTCGAATCGCCTCAAGGTACGTTTTCCCAACCAGTACTTCCAGCCGGATTTGCAGACGTTCGTTGAAGGATTGAACCATAGATTCCATCGCCTTGCGATGATCTGCTTTTACGGCCGCTCGCAGATCGTTGGATAACGGGCCTTCCGGCGGCAGGCCGATACCTGCCGTGATGATCTGAGTCGGGATTACATCAACAATCGTCAGGCCGGCCTGATTGTTTACCGCCAGTGAGACCGTACGCGCAATCGTCGATTCCTGGTCTGCGGTTGGTTCGTTCACATAGAGTATGTTTTTGAAACGTTTCATGGATCACCTCGTACGTCTGTCTGTTGAGTGACATGCGCGCCGCTAAACAGGGGCCCGGTTCTTGAGTTTTTTGATAGCGCTCGACTTGCCGATAACGATTAGACAATCCCCCCCCTGCAGGCGCTCCGCAGGGTTGATCGTCGTGATCTGATTCGGGCCTCTGCGTATGCCGACCAGGGTCGTGCCGAACGTTTGTCGAAAATGAAGCTCTGCCAAAGACTTGCCTGAAAAGCCCGAATCCTCCGCCACCTTGATTTCGGCGATGTCAAAGCGGTCTGTGTCTTCTAAGTCTCTCTGCGCTTCAAGCTGATTCAGTATGTTTTCAGCATCTTTCAAGCCAGCCGGATTTCCCATAAGGAGTAGCCGATCGGCCGGGAAAATCCTGAAATCCGGCTTCGGTTCATAAAAGGTGCGCCCTCCTCGACTGACCGCCAGAATAGATATTCCCAAAGCCGATAACGGGAGTTCTCGTATGGTCTGCCCGGCGGCCGAAGCATCCGAACGAATACGCAACTCGAGAAATGAGACAGGCCAATCAACGCTTTCCGGAAGGAAGTCCATCGCATAAGTCAACGCGTCGGCCGCTTGTTCCGTTGCATCCTGAAAAGGCCGAAATATCAAATTGGCGCCGGCTTTTTCGAACTCAGCGGCTTCTTGGCTGTTTGTCGCCGTCAAGGCCACCTTTCCAGTATAACCGTCCTTCTTGAGATTATGGATAAGTGCCAAATTCATCTCTTTGGAACGAACGGCGCTGATAACCCATCGTGCCTTTTTCAACGGCAATTGCTCATGCATCTCCGGGTCAGCCATATCCCCGTAAAGAACAGGCACGCCTTTCTTGCGCCACATATCCAAAGTGCCGGGGTCGAAGTCGATCCCCACGATGGCATTTTTTCGCCGGAGAAGGTTTTCCATCAGCCCGCTGCCATAATTACCCAATCCCACTAAAATGACGTCGACTGCTCCCGTTTCCGTGAAGGTGTCTATGTCCGCCTCCCGGTAAGGATTGCGCCTTTCGAAAATCTTCAATGGGGAGGATAGAGCACGATAAAGCGGATAGGAATAGAGGATCATGTAGGTGGACAGGAATATGGTCACAACACCCACGAGGGTGATCAGCCCCATCGTTTCTTCGGTAATGTGGCCGATACTCAGCCCCAAGGCCGCTACAATAAGCGAAAATTCGCTGATTTGGGCCACCGTGAGACCGGCGAGAAAACTGGTGCGGCGGCGATATCCCATGACTCCCATGATTATCAGAACAATGAGCGGGTTGCCGACGAGCACAAAGATGGAGAAAACAAGCGATGTGCCCAATTGCGAGCCCACCATGGACCAATCCAATCGTGCTCCAAGATCGATGAAAAAAAACAGAAGAAGAAAATCCCGAAGGCCTGTGAGCCGCGCGCCAATCGAATCCCTGAAGGCAGTGGACGCCAGTGAGACACCGGCCAGAAATGCGCCGACCTCCTTACTGAATCCCAGCAGCTCACTGCCCGCTCCGAGAAGGACCGCCCATGCGATTGCGAATAGAGTCAACAGTTCCAGCGAATGCGCGAGACGCTGGGTCAGGTAAGGAATGACATATTTCATCAGCAGGGCAACCGCGCCCAACAGTCCCACACCTTTTGCGCCGATCATCAGAAACGAGAGATATCCCGAACCCTCCCCGCTAACAGATGCCCCCAATGTCGTCAGGCCGACCAGAGCCAAAATGGCGGCGATATCCTGAACAATCAGAAATCCAAGAGCAATCTGCCCATGAAGAGAGTCGATTTCTTTTTTGTCGGACAGGAGCTTTACGATGATGATCGTACTTGAAAAAGTAAGCGCCACCGCAACATAAGCCGCACTGAGATATGACATGTCCATGGCAATGGCAATGACAAATCCGATAACCGACGTAAAAACGATCTGTCCAAGGCCAGTCGCCAAGGCAACCGGACCGGTGGTTCGAATCAGATTCAGATCGAGTTTAAGCCCAACGATAAACAACAAAAGGGCTATGCCGATATGAGCCAGAAGCTCAATCTGCTCATAACTGTGTATGATGCCAAGAAGCGAAGGACCGGCCAGAATGCCCGTTGCCAAAAACATGATGACCAATGGCTGCCGCAATTTCTGCCCTATGATTCCGGTCAAAGTCGCAAGTCCCAAAATAGCGGCTATTTCCACGAATACATTGCCAGCAATCATTTACTAATACTCCCTGGTTTTCACATGAAGCCAAATTAGCAAGGACAATGAGAAATGTCAGTCCGGCACCCCGGCCCCGCCCTGGATTTATGCTAAAATGACAGGCTAGGGACTCTTCTCCTCGTTATCTACTCCTGCCATGAATGTATAATAAAAAGGGGGCAAATGAAAAGGGGATGGTCGAAATGCAACGGTGTTTCCATAATGGTAGATTAGAAGAGGATAGAGTAGAGCACTGATTTAAGGTTTCATGGCGCTGTTGTTTCCCCGTAATCGCCTGTCCTCCGACCTCTTTAAATCTCCTCTTTTAGTCAATGATCCGAAACGATCACTTCTCAACATCATTTTTGAACTTTTCCTCATTATCATTGTTAAAATCATGAAATTTGTATTATTACGTAATTACAGTGTGATGGGCGCCTTGACTTCGACGCGCAACTCGTTATAAACTCAGAAAGAGGGGATGAGATCTAACGGGTGAGCGAGATGACCTCAGCGCGATTTAATTCTTATTTTTTAACTTGTTCGCACAAATCCGACTTTATCAGATGTAACAGATGCGAAATCGTTTTTTGTGGTAAATGTCATCAGGTTCTTTTCAAAAAAAGGGTTGGGAAAAACAGCGGCGTCATCTCCTTTTGCCCTAAGTGCGGCGAGATGAGGCATATAGAAGTTTTACGCAAAAAGCGCTCAAAATACCCTGGCCGGGCCGTAACCCCAATCAATCCTGCAAATGAGTAATCCTTGCGGGCGCTATGTTCCCTGGAGAGATCATGAAGATTCTTGACGTCTTTTCCGACTATCTCTGACCGTTCTGTTGGCTGGCGGAGCCGGCTCTCGCGAAACTCACCAGCCGGGACCCCGAATTCATGGTCCGGTGGCGGGCCTTTGAGCTGCGGCCCGAGCCCGTGGAACTCCTTGACCCGCAAGGCGATTACCTGACCTCGGCCTGGCGAAACCATGTCTATCCCCTGGCGGAAAAGATGGGGATTGAAATGAGGTTGCCGTCGATCCAGACCCGTTCCCGGAGAGCCCATGAGGCATCCAAGTGGGCGGGGACCTATGACCGGTTTGCCGAATTCCATTTCGCCGTTTTCAGGGCCTTTTTCCAATTCGATCTCGATATCAACAAGATCGGCGTGCTGGTGAAGCTGGCTGTTGATCTGGGGATGGACGGCGAGGCCCTTAAGAACTCGCTGGCCGGTCATGAGTTCACCCTTCAGGTGGTGGCCGATGAGGAGGAGGCGATGAATATCGGGGTCAAGGCGGTGCCGGCCTTTGTTTCCGAAGGGACGGTGCTGGCGGCCGGGGTGCAGTCCGCCGAACGTTTGACGGAACTGCTGGCCTCCGGATCGCCGGCGCCTTTAATCATCTAGTTTTGCAGAACTCCGCAATATCGTGTGCTTTCGGGTCAACCCGGACAAGGGTTTTTACCATTGCGGTTTTCCGCTATCAGAAGGAATTCAGGCCGAAATCAGCCGCATGCTGATATCGCAGGCCGGGGCGGAGTGGGTGAGGGCGCCCACCGAGATTATGTCCACCCCGGTTTCGGCGATCGCCCGGATGTTGTCGAGCCTGACTCCGCCGGAAGCCTCAACTATTGCCCTGCTGTTGACAAGTTCTACCGCCAGGCGCATTTCATCGAGTGCCATATTGTCGAGCATGATCACTTCCACCCCGCACTCCAGGCATTCCCCGACCTGTTCAAGATTCTCGCACTCTACTTCCACCTTCAGGGTATGGGGGGCCTGGGCCCTGACTTTTTCCACCGCCAGGATGAGCGAGCCGCAGGCCTCGATATGGTTGTCCTTGATCAGGATGCCGTCGGCTAAACTCATCCGGTGATTATGGCCGCCGCCGACCCGGACCGCGTATTTTTCAAGGGACCTTAGGCCGGGGGTGGTCTTGCGGGTGTCCACCACCGAGACCGGCAGATCTTCGACTGTTTTTACATATTTATTAGTCAGGGTGGCGATGCCGCATAACCGTTGCACAAGGTTCAAGGTCACTCTTTCCGCTTTGAGGAGATCGAGGATCGGCCCGGTGGCGGTCAGGAGGGTGTCGCCCTTCTTTACCATGGTCCCGTCGCCGATTCCCTCGCATAGGATGTTTTCGTTCTGGCATTTGAAAACCATCGGGGCAATACTGGTCAGGCCGGCGCAAATGAATTCATCCTTGGCCACGAAAAAGGCCTTGTTGCGCTGATCCGGATCAAATATCGGTTCGCTGGTAATATCGCCCTGGCCTATGTCCTCTGCCAGAAATTGGCGGATGATGTTCTTCAGATAACGGTTATCCATTCTTTTTAATCCTTACAGATCAAGGGATATTTGCGCTGTCGATGTTTGTTATTGTTGGGGGGCCTCTCTGCCAGCTTATGAAACCCCATGATAATTGGCAAGTTATTTTGAGGGAAGGGCCTGTATATGCTAAATTGGTCTACGGAATAAAGTGAAGGGGTGGGAGGCAGGAGCTGGCAGCGGGTGAAACAAATAGTGCGGGTTTTGGTTTTTGAAAGAGGGAGTTCCTTGAAATTGCATACGCAGAAAAGTTAGCTGCTAAAATTAATCAGGAGGTTTGCAATGGCCGTAAAAGTGTTGATTCCAATGGCGGAAGGAAGTGAGGAGCTCGAGGCGGTTACTCTGGTTAATATCTTCAGGCGGGCCGGTTTTGAGGTGGTAATTGCCGCACCCGGCGAATTAGTCCCGATTAAATGCGCCCGGGGCACGGTGATCGTTCCCAATGTGACCCTTGATCGGGCCTTGCGTGAAGAGTACGATCTTGTCGTTCTGCCCGGCGGCCAACCCGGAACCGATAATCTGATGGCGGACGAGCGGATAATTGATCTGGTTCGTGAGCGGGCAAGGCGGGATCTCTATGTGGCGGCGATTTGCGCGGCGCCGATGGTCCTCGGCAAGGCCGGGATCCTTGAGGGGAAAAAAGCGACCAGCTATCCTGGTTGTCTGGACGGGATGTGCTTGAGCGGCATCGATTACCGGGAGGAGCCGGTGGTGGTCGACGGCAGGATCATTACCTCCAGGGGACCGGGGACGGCAATGGATTTCGCCTTGAAGCTGGTCGAGATTCTGGCCGGCCCCGAGGTGAGGAGCCGGGTCGAGGGCGGTTTGCAGCGGCCTTGAGGTGTTTACTTATCGGATTCAGGGTAACCGTTCAGCAGCACCACATCTTCGGACGATCGGCCCGGCTTACGTACACGAGGTACGCGGCGCCGGTCCGCTTGTCCAAATCTGCACCACTGCTGAACGGTTACAGTCCGGCGGTTTTGGGTACTTTGGAGATCGGCACGGTGAACGGTTACGATTCAGGAACCCCAGAGCTTGACCAGATAGAGGCTCAGCAGCGGGAAATAGGTGATGATCGCCAGGGTGATGAGCAACAGGGCCAGAAAAGGCAGGCTGGCTGAGTAGAGCGTGGTGACCGGCCGGTTGAACCGGTAGCTGGCCAGAAAGAGGTTGATCCCCACCGGCGGGGTGCAGTAGCCGATCTGAAGATTGGTCAGGAAAATGATGCCCAGGTGGACGAGGTCAACCCCGTAAAGCTGGGCAATCGGGACGATCAGGGGCACGATCAGGACCAGGGCCGAGAAGATGTCCAGCATGGTGCCCACGATCAGCAAGAAGATATTCAGCATCAGCAGGAAGGCATACTTGTTGTGCACGTATTGCCTGATCAACTCGAAGAGCTGGCCGGGGATTTCCTGGTCGATCAGGTAGTTGGTGGAGGCCATCGAGGCGGCCAGCACCACCAGAATGCCGCCGAACAGGATCATGCTCTTGACTATGATCGGCGCAAGCTGGCCTAACTTGATATCCCGATAGATGAAGACCTCGACAATCAGCACGTAGAGGGCGGTAACCGCCGCCGCCTCTCCGACCACGAATATCCCGCCGTAGATTCCGCCCAGGATGATAAAGGGCAAGGGAATTTCCCAGGCGGCTTCCCGCAGCGCTTTTTTGATGTCCGGCCCGGAGAAGGAAAATTCCCGGTTGCGGACGTGTCTCCCCTTGTAAATGCTGTAGCCGGCCAGAAGGACCAGCATCAGGATGCCCGGCAGGATTCCGGCCAGGAAAAGCTGGTCGATTCTCGTTTCGGAAATAACTCCGTAGATAATCAGGGGCAGACTCGGCGGGAAGAGCAGGCCGAGACTGCCGGTGGTGGTTACCAGGCCGAGGGAGAAGTTTTCCGGGTAATTATCCTTGAGCAGGGAGGGGAAAAGGATGCCGCCGAGGGCGAAGATCGTTACCCCCGAGGCGCCGGTAAAGGCGGTGAAAAGGGCGCAGATCAACAGCGCGATTACCGCCAGGCCGCCGGGCATCCAGCCCAGCAGCACCTGGGAAATGTTCAGCATCCGCCGGGGGGCATTGCTGTCCGAAAGCAAGGTGCCCGCGAAAATAAATAGCGGCAGGGAGAGCAGCATGGGGGTTTCGGCCAGCCGGGACATCTCGATTATGATCACCGAGCTGTCCACCCCGATCGAGTGGAAGGAGAGCAGGGCGAAGGCGGCAATGATCACGAAGATCGGGGTGCCGAGCAAGGCCATGATCAGGAGCAGCAGTTTCTGGAAAACCATGGGGCAGCCCTGTCTTGGTTATGGGTTTTTGCCGGATGACGCCTTCCCGATTCCGGCGACGGTCCAGATCAGAAAATGGAGGCTGATCAGGCCGAAAGAGACGGGGAAGATCAGATTGAGCTGCCAGGAGGCCAGGCCCAGAATGGTCTGGCCGGTGCCGAAAGAGGCTTCGTTGGCGACAAAGACGATCGAGGCGTAGGTGAGCAGCAGGCAGACTGCCAGTGAAAAAAACTTGACCGCCACGGCGAGCCAGCGGGAGATACGTTTGGGCATGAGATGGGAGAAGAGATCGATGGCAATGTGCTTGCCCGTCCTGGTGGCGACCGCCGCTCCTAGCAGGCCGGCCCAGAGGACCAGATAACGGAGGAGCGGATCGGCCCAGGCGATGCCCGAGGAGAACAGGGTTCTGAGCCCGATCTGCAGGCAGGAGATAATTATCATCGCAAAAAGCAACAGGCTCAGCAGTGTGTCTTCAAGTCTGTAGATGGTGCTCAGGATATGTCTGGGGGCAAATACGGACATGGATCAATCGCCTGAAAGTTTCGCCTTTGCGCGGAATTCAGAGAGGACCCGCATGGTCTCGGCATGGATTTCTTCGGAAAATGCCGAGCCGACTGTCTTCTTTACTGTATTTTCCCGGTGGATCTCCAATTTCCGCAAGGTCTCCGGGGTTGGTTCGATCAGCTTGATGCCGTTTAGCTTCAAGGCTTCCAGGGCCTCATCATTGCTTTTCCGGGTGTCGGTCAGCAGCGCCGCAAAATGTTTTTCGGCAAGTTCGTTGATCAGCGTGACATATTCAGTCGGCAGGCGGTCCATGGATTTTTTGGAGAAGACCAAAGCTCCGTAGGCATAGCCGAACGGGGCATCGGTGATATAAGGAGTCTTGGTGAACCACTGCATGACGATTGAGCCATAAAAACTGTTGAATACCGTGTCGACCAGTCCGGTCTGCAGGGAGGAGAGGACGTCGGGGATCGACAGCTGGATCGGGGAGATGCCGATATCCTCGAAAAAAGCCTGATTGACCGGATCATTGGAGGGGACCCAGCATTTACTATTTCGCAACAGATCGAGATTCTTGATCGGCATGGTCGACATGGTGTAGAAGAAACCGACTTCGGTCATGGCGATCAGGGCCAGGTTCTTTTCGGCAAAAGAGTTCCTAAACGAGGGGAGCAGGGCTGCCCTGACCTCGTCGACCTCCCGGAGTGAATCGAAGAGGACCGGAATTCCCAGAACCCGGAAGTCCGGGACGAATTCGCTGATCCCGGTCATGGTGAAGCCGCCGCCGTGCAGCTGGCCGATCTGCATTTTCCGGTACATCGCCCGGTCGTCGCCCATAACCCCGCCCGGGTAGACCTTGAAAGTTATATCGCCATTGCTCTTTTCGGTAATTTCCCGGGAGAAGTTGTCGAAATGGTTGGCCCAGACACTGCCGGCGGGGGCCAGGGAGGCGATTTTGAACAGATATTTTGATTTGCCGGCCTGGGCCGTAAACGGAATCAGCAGAATGGCCAGGGTAAGCAGTGTCGCTGTCGCTTTTCGGGGGAGTGAGTTCTTCATGTTCTCCTTTATTAGAAATATTGATCGATTTCGGCAAGCAGTTTAACGGCCTGTTTTTGGGCGACGAGATTGCTCAGGGTTGTGTCCGGGACGGTGGAGATATCGAATGCCAGCACTTCTTCGAGCAAATTTATGAACAGTTGCCGGTCTTGAACCATTCTGGCGTAGTGTTCGGCATAGGCGGCCTGAACCGGCAGAAAGCGGCGGCCGCTTATCTCCAGAGCCTTTTCGAAATGGCGGCGGCTCGCCTCGGGATCCCCGCCGTAAACCTCCGGTTTCAGGGTGTGGTAAATGCCCAGAAAGAGATGAGCTCCGCCATTGTAAAAAGTTTCATCCAGTTCGATGACTCTTTTCATGATCAGTTCAACCTTGAGAAGATCGATAACCGCCGCTGGAGCGCCTTGCTGATAATTTATCCATTGGGCCCAGCTGTAAGCCCCCCAGAATAAGGCCTCCACATTTTTCCGCCGGGCGGCCCGCAGCTTCCGCGATATTTGCTCAAGGTTGTCGGACCGGTTGATTCCGCCGGTTTCATGGAGCAGCCGCAGGCCGTATGCCCTGGCGGTCTGGCTGAGCACGGCCGAGCGCTCCGGACGACCGCACTCGGTTGTGACGATGACATAGGCGCTGTAGGCCTTGGTGGAATTGATCAGCAGGTTGATATCATCGGGATCCCTGGCCAGCAGGCTGTCAAGCAAAAGGAGATAGGAAGAGGAGCCGTCGCAAACCAACTCAAGGTCGTTCTGATGATTAAGCCCCTCAACCAGATTCGATATCGTGGGAAAACCGCAGCCACTTGCGAGAAAGAGCGCCAGACTGATGAGGTAAACAAGGCGGCGGCTGGATTTTAATGGTTTAATTGAAGTCATTTTAAGGGCAAGTACTTTAGGATTGATAGGTGATTTGCAAAAAGGGTACGGTGGGAATTAACACCGTACCCTTAGTTTTTTGCTTTGCCATCCTGTGACTTTTTGCGAGTTCAGCAAAATTTGCTTGGAGCGCTTTGATCTCATAATAATACAAAATATTCCCGGATCATAACTAAAATTGTCCGCAAATTGATCAGGTTCTCTTCGAGCCGTTATTCAATGTCTTTTAGCATGTCATCGATCACTTTCAAACCGCCCCGCCAGAAATCGGGGGAGTTAAGATCAATGCCGAACGGGCTCAGCAGTTCGTAGGGGTCGGCGCTGCCGCCCCGGCTTAACAGCTCCAGGTATTCGGGGACGAAGTTTTGCCGATCGTGCAGGTAGAGATTGTAGAGGGCCAGGACCAGCAGTTCTCCGAAGGCATAGGAGTATACATAGCCGGGAGTACTGATGAAATGGGGAATATATGACCACCATACCCCGTAGCCGTCGCCAAGGGTGATGCTGTCGCCGAACATTTGGTGCTGCGTGGCCAGCCAGTGTCCGGAAAATTGTTCGGCGGAAAGTTCTCCTTTGTCGCGGCGTTCGTTGTGGATCAGGTTTTCGAATCTGTTCATGGCGATCTGACGGAAGACGGTGGCGAAGATCGATTCGAGCTTCTGGCAGGTAAAGGCTTTTTTCTGTTTTTCGTCATCCAGGGATTCCAGCTGGGCGCGGAAGAGGAGCAGTTCGGCGAAGACCGAGGCTGTTTCGGCCAGGACCAGGGTGGTCGAGCTGTTATAGTAGCCCTGTTTCGCGGCCAGATATTGATGGACGCCGTGACCCAGTTCGTGGGCTACAGTCGAGACATCCCGCAGGGTTCCCGAGTAGTTGACCATAATGTATGGATGCACATCGGGGACGCATGGATGGGCGAAGGCGCCGCCCCTCTTGCCTTCGATAAGCGGGGCGTGGATCCAGCCTTCGTCAAAGAATCTGGCCCCGATCTCCGCCATTTCGGGCGAAAAATCATTAAACGAGTCCAGGACCATCCGGCGGCATTCGGGCCAGGAGATCTTCTTTTCAGGAAGGTGGGGCAGGGGGGCATAGCGGTCGTAGTCGGTCAGTTCTTTTATTCCGAGCAGGTCTTTTTTCAGCCTGTAGTAGCGCCGGACTATCTCGTAACGTTCGGTAACCTCATTGACCAGGACTTCGACGGTTGCATTGTCCAGTTCATTGTAAAGATTCATGGCGTTCAGCCAGGAGTCGTATTTGCGCAGCCGGTCGTCGATCATTTTGTCGGCCAGGATGGTGTTGAAGATGTGGGTGAGGATGTGGAGCTGGCTGTTAAGGCCGTCGGTCAGTTCCCGGGCGGCCTGGGCCCTGATTTCCCGGACAGTTGAATAGAGATCGGTCAACACCTCTTCTTCCGAGCGCTGCTCCTTGCCGAATTTCAGGTGGCCCATCACTTTGTCGAACAGGTTGTTCCAGCTGCCGCGGCCGACCGGGGCCTTTTCCAGTAAAAGGGTCTCCTCGGGCCGGGAGAGCTGATGGGGCGCATAGCGCCGGAGGCTGGTCAGATAATGTCGATAATGGTCCAGCTCCTTCGCGGCCAGCAGTTTCCCGGCTGTTTCTTCAGCAAGCTGATTCCATTCCAGTTCAAAGAAGACGGTTTCCCGGCTCACTCTGCTGCTGAATTCCTTGATTTTCTGAAGAAAGGCGGAGGCGGTCTGGTCTTTGGTTCGGGTGGCGAAGTTCAGAAAGGCAAAGGTGGAGATCCGACCCTGGACGCTTTCCAGACTTTCAAGGGAGGTCGTAAGGGTCAGCAGTTCCTCCGCCGTCAGGTCAGCGATTCTGCCGTCATAATCTTTTTTCAGTTCCGCTGCCTGTATCTCGCAGTTTTTAATGTCTTCCTCAAGTTTCAGATCATCTGGGCCGTCATAGAGATCGGCCAGTTTCCAGATGATTTCGGCGGTTTCCAGGGAATCGTTTTTCATATTGAAATTCTAATCCTTTTGTTGTCTTGGTTGGGTGGCGCCGCAATGACCATGAAAACCTCAAAATCGGCCCTTCAAGCGCGACATCAATACTTTATCCTGAATCCGTGAAGGCTTCTAGGGGGATTTTGCTTTATCAGTTTGTTTTTACGTAAAATAATAGTTTTTTGCTGAGTCGCCTCGATTAACCCCGCCGCCCTGCGGGGCGCCCGATAACGGCGCAACTGCCGCGTTGGCAACTCGTTAATATACCATCAGTATTATCAACATCGTTGCCGCCTTGCATCTGCACCGTTCTCGAACCCACACGGATTCAGGTTTATGCTAGTATTTTTCCCGGGACATGTCACTATTTTGCTGATGATATTTTGCTGATGACAATCCGCGCATACCCCGTGATTTTTTCGTAACCGTTCCCCGGGGCAGTAGCCAAAGCACCCAAAACCGCCGGACTGTAACCGTTCAGCAGTGGTGCAGATTTGGACAAGCGGACCGGCGCCGCGTACCTCATGCACGTAAGCCGGGCTGATCGTCCGAAGATGTGGTGCGGCTGAACGGTTACATTTTTTCAAATAAAGAGTTTGAGCCGACACCATAACGGTTGACGGGAAGTGAACCATCACCCTTACAAGATTATCATTGCAGGCGAATGGAAAGAAAGATATAGATTGTACGTTTACTTGCCTTGTAACGGAAAACTGAATACTCAAAAGCGGCGCGGTTCCTATGATTCAATGGGATTTTACCCTGATTATCCATAAAGCAGACGATGACCGAATATAACGAAGACAAGATAAAAACCCTGAGTTCGCTGGAGCATATCCGCCTTCGACCCGGCATGTATATCGGCCGGCTCGGCAACGGTTCACATCCCGACGACGGCATCTATATTCTCCTTAAGGAGGTAGTGGATAATGCCGTGGACGAATTCATCATGGGGGAAGGGGACCGGATCGACATCGCGGTTGCTCCGAACGGTGACGTAACGGTTAGGGACTATGGCCGCGGCATTCCCCTTGGCAAACTGGTCGAATGCGTTTCGGTGATCAATACCGGCGCGAAGTACAATACCGAAGTTTTTCAATTCTCCGTCGGTCTGAACGGGGTCGGCACCAAGGCAGTCAATGCCCTCTCCAGCCGTTTCAAGGTTATCGCCTTCCGGGAAGGGAAATTCGCCTCGGCCGAATTTGTCAATGGTGAGCTTGAGAAGGAGGATGCCGGAAAAACCGTCGAAAAGAACGGCACTCTGATTGAATTCAGCCCGGATCCCGCCCTGTTCGAGGATTTTTCCTTTAATTTTGATTTTATCCGCAAACGTTTATGGCGTTATGCCTATCTAAATGCCGGTCTGAAGCTCTATCTCGATGACGAGGAGTTTTATTCGGCCAACGGCCTGCTCGACCTGCTCGACAATGAAATTGAGGGCACTCAGCTTTACGAGCCGGTTCATTACAAAGACAACACTCTGGAGCTGGCCTTCTCCCATACCGATTGTTACGGCGAATCGTACTTCTCTTTCGTGAACGGCACCTTCACCAACGAGGGAGGCACCCATCTTTCCGCATTTCGAGAAGGGATCCTGAAGGGGGTGAATGAGTATTCCGGTAAAAAATTCGCCGGCGAAGACGTTCGCGACGGGGTGGTCGGCACCGTGGCCATCAAGATCAAGGATCCGATCTTCGAGTCGCAGACCAAAAACAAGCTCGGCAATACCGAGATCCGGGGCTGGATAGTCAACAAGGTCAAAGATGTCCTGACCGACTATTTCTACAAGAACACCGAGATGGCCGATGTCCTTATCCAGAAGATTCAGCATAATGCCAAGGTTCGCAAGGATCTTCAGCAGGTGCGCAAGGAAGCAAAGGTCAAGGCCAAAAAGGTCGCCCTGAAGATTCCCCAGCTCAAGGACTGCAAGCACCATCCCGCCAAGAACAAACCCTCCGAAGCAGGCCGGGAGAACATGGTTTTCATTACCGAGGGCCAATCCGCTTCCGGGTCGATTGTCAGCGCACGGGATCCCATGACCCAGGCGGTCTTCTCGCTTAAGGGTAAACCGATGAACGTCTTCGGTCAGCAGCTCACCCTGCTTTATAAAAACGACGAGATGTACAACATGATGCGGGCTCTTAATATCGAAGATTCCCTGGGCGGCTTGCGTTACGACAAGGTTATCATGGCTACCGATGCCGATGTCGACGGTCTGCATATCCGCAATCTGCTTCTCACCTTTTTCCTCCATTACTTCGAGTCGCTGGTCAAGAAGGGCCATGTCTATATTCTCGAAACTCCGATCTTCAGGGTCAGAAACAAGCAGGAAACCATCTACTGCTACTCGGAAAAGGAAAGAAGGGCGGCCGAAAAGAAGCTGGCCGGGCGCGGCAAAAAAATGCTGAAAGTCGAGATCACCCGTTTCAAGGGACTTGGTGAAATCTCCCCGAAAGAGTTCAAGCAGTTTATCGGTTTGGATATTCGTTTGCAGCAGGTCAACATCGATAAGCTCAGCGATGTGCCGAAGCTCCTGGAGTTCTACATGGGCAAGAACACCCCGAGCCGCAAGGAATACATAATGGAAAATTTAGTCGATAAACCATTGGCCTAATACGGAATCTGACTTAAATATGAACGCTCTCACCCACTATGGCGAATTACATAAGCTTTTTGACAGCAATTTCCTCGATTACACTTCCTATGTGATCCGGGAGCGGGCCATTCCCGATATCAGCGACGGCTTGAAGCCGGTGCAGCGCCGGATCCTGCAGACCCTCCATAATATGGATGACGGGCGTTTTCATAAAGTTGCCAACGTGGTGGGCGACTGCATGAAGCTCCATCCCCACGGCGACGCCTCGATTTTTTCGGCCCTGGTCAATCTGGCCAATAAAGAGTTTCTTATCGAGCGGCAGGGTAACTTCGGCAACATCTATACCGGAGATAACGCCTCCGCCGCGCGTTACATAGAATGCCGCTTGACCCCGTTGGCCCGGGAAACCATGTTCAATAAGGATCTGACTGAATTCACCGATTCTTATGACGGCCGAATGCTGGAGCCCGTCACCTTGCCCGCCAAGCTGCCGATGCTCCTGCTGCTTGGCGCCGACGGCATCGCAGTCGGCATGGCGACCAAGATCATGCCTCACAATTTTCAGGAATTGCTGGAGGCCCAGAAAAAAATTCTGTTGGGGGAGGAGATCGAGATATATCCCGACTTCCCCAAGGGCGGGTTGGTCGACGTCAACGGCTACAATCAGGGTAACGGCCGGATTAAATGCCGGGCTCGAATTGAAGAGAAAGATGAGAAGACCATCACCATCAAGGAGATCCCGCATTCGACGACGACCGAATCTCTGATCGAAAGTGTCGAGAAGGCAGCCAGGTCCGGCAAAATCAAGATCATGTCGATCAGCGATTACACGGCCGAAAATGTCGAAGTGGAGATTAAGCTGGCCCGGGGCATCTACGCGACGGAAACCATCAGCGCCCTTTACGCCTTCACCGATTGCGAGGTGGCGATCAGTCCCAATCTGACCATTATTAAGGATGACCGGCCGGTCACCATCGGAGTCAACGAGGTTCTGGCTTACAATACCGCCAAGCTGAAAGACGATCTTGAGAAGGAACTGCTTATCGATCGCGATCGCAACCGGGAGAAGCTCCACGCCCATCTTCTCGAACAGATATTCATTGAGGAGAGGCTCTATAAGGAGATCGAGGAGTGCGAATCGTATGAGGCGGTGATCAAAACGGTTGATCAATCCCTGTTGCCCTTTCGCGAGAAGCTGGTCCGGGACGTGAGCAGGGAAGATATCGAAAGGCTGCTTGAGATCCGGATAAAACGCATCTCCAGATACGATATCGACAAGAAGAAAAAAGAGATCAAGGATGTCCGGAGCAGAATAAAGGAGATCGAAACCAGCTTGAAGGATATGATCGGTTTTGCGATCGGTTATCTTGACAAGCTGCTGACCAAGTACGGCGGGCATTACCCCCGGCGGACCGAAATCAAGGCTTTCGGCGAGGTGGAAGTCCGCAAGGTTGCCTTGTCGAATTTAACCGTCGGTTATGATCGCGACAGCGGTTTCCTGGGTTTGCAGGTCAAGGCGAGTGAGGATAGCTCCTTCTCGTGTTCCGAATATGACAAAATCCTGATGATCAGCAACGATGGCTCGTACAAGGTGATTTACCTTGCCGATAAGCTTTTCGTTGGCAATGATCTTGCCTGGGTCGGCAAGGTCGGCGATAAAATGTTGTTCAATGTCGTCTATCGAGACGGCACAGAGAATCTTTGCTACGTGAAAAGATTCAAGACGCCTAAATACATCCTCGACAAGGAATATCGACTCTTTCCCGAACATAAACGCTCTACCATCCTTTTTCTGAAGACCGGCGAAGAGGGCTGGGTACGTGTTCATTTTGCTCCCAACAAAAGGGCACGGCGCAATTACGAGGATTTCAACCTGGCCGATTTCCTGATTAAAGGAGCACCGGCCAAGGGGAAACGAGTGTCTTCCCGGGTGGTTAGGCGGGTTGCGGAGACTACTCCTAAAGAAGTGGAGAAGCCCGAGGACGAACTGCCCGGTTTATTCGACGGAGCGAACGACTAAATATAATCCTGATTGGTGTGCGTTCGAGTGCTTTTCGGATGCAGGGTGGTAATTTAATCCACCGATTACGGTTGGGATGCCTGCTGAAAAGATGATTTTTTGTTGCGAATGTTGTTCTTTGGTGTAAAACCTTTGTAAGGTCGTTTAAGACAAAGTTGACAAAGCGTTGGGATATTCTTGGTTAGTTGGACGAACAGAAAACCATTGGTCGAAATAACTTATTAATAATAAGTGTTTTTTAGACGCCATTAAGTTTCAATTTAGTTTAAAGAGAAGGTAGACAAAATGGGATTCCGTTTAAGAAAGGCTCAACCTGAGGATGGATCATTTCTGGCCGATATGATCATGATGGCAGGCCGCAATCACATATCCAGGGCTATCCTTGAATATCTGCTCGGCGGCAAGCCGAACGATTGCATGACTTTTCTGCAGATGCTGTTGATAACCCAGACCACGCATCTCTTTCACCATTCCCGTTTTATGATTGCCGAAGACACAAGCGGCCCGGTAGCGGCAATGGGGGGGTATGACCCCGTCACCATGGGTTATCAAGCTTTTCTTGCCGCCATTCCTGAAGTAAGTCCCATTCTCGGATGGTCCGAGGCCGAGCAGGGTCTGGTCAAGGAACGCACTGACAAACTGGTGCCTTGCATGCCTGTCATAAGCGAAGGGGCCTGGGTTATCGACCGCGGGGCCACTTCACCCGATGCGCGCCGTCATGGGGCGGCCAGTTATTTGCTGGATGAGGTTGTCGCGGAAGGAAAGGAGCTCGGCTTTCGATTTGCCCAGGCCAATATTTATATCGGCAATGATCCCGGAATTAAACTCTTTGAAAAGAAAGGATTCAGGGTTGCCGAAGAGAAAATTGATAGTTTCTTTGAAAAGATGATCGGAGCGCCTGGAATGGTCAGTCTAAAAAAAGATGTATAGGTTCGGGGTCTGTTAGGGTAGAGCTTGTTCAAACCAAGTCATTTCCCTTGCGTTCCAGTATCCCCCCCGGCTGTTCTTGAATGACGGGTTATTAATTTACAGCGGCATGATTTTTATAAGGATTGCGGCGGCGGATTTTTTCCGCTCGCCGCTTTTTTTATTTATAAGTGGCAACGGCCCTCCGCTTCGGGAACCTCTCCGCCGGTCTTATGGTTCTGCCATGAAAGATGGTCTGGATGTTGCCCGTCTAAAGCTGGGGATCGATATTGCCTGGGCCGCCGCAATCCGGGGTATAGCATGTAACATTTTTGAATTCGCAATCGCGGTGGCAGCTTGGGCAGGTATTGGGCGGGTTGGCGGCCGTCAGCAAAAACCCGCAATTTCCGCATTTCCAATAGGTAAGACCGCAATTGGGACATAGCGCGGCTGCGGCCGGTTCGGGCACAGGTTTCCCGCAATTCAAACATTTTTTCTCTTTCTGTTCGCCCACAATTTAACCTCCATTATTCGCGATTTTTGAAAAATTGGATTGAATATGGTTAACTCGATTCTTTATCATGATTTATAACTAAATAAAATCAGTCAGGCGGAGGTTGCCAATGAAATATGTCTGTAGTGCTTGTGGTTATGTCTACGATCCCGAAATCGGTGATCCTGAAGGTGGAATCGCGCCGGGCACCTCTTTTGAAAATCTTCCCGATGATTGGGTCTGTCCGGTCTGCGGGGTCGGCAAGGACCAGTTCTATCCTGAATAGTGACTGTCTTTCCGATGATTTCCGAATGATGAAATGCTTCCAGCGGGAGGATCAGCTCCGCGTGGAGGCGAAGTCGGGATAACAGGGAACAGAACTATGATGTTGATGGGGATGGCCCCGTAGCCGGCAAAAAAAGCGAAAAAGTCTTGCCTCGGCGGACTATTCTCCGTCTCTATGCTATTCGACTACTGTCTGTCCCCTGTTATATGCCACTTAAAGCGCGTATGTTTCGAGTTGAATCGCTTTCAGCGGCTCAACCCTTTTTGTTAATTTGATCAGCGTGGTCCCAGAATCTTTATGACGACCCGGCGATTTTCCCGCCGACCTTCTTCCGATGAGTTGTCCGCGGCTGGATAGCCCTCACCCAGTCCGACTAAATGAATCCGGCTGAGATCCGCATTTTTTTCAGTAACCAGATAGCCGATAACACTGGCAACTCGCCTGTAACTCAAAGCATAATTGTATGATTCCGAGCCTCTTCCATCGGTATGGCCCATCAGTACCGCCTCGTATCTGTTGTCACTGTTCATCATGTCGGCGATCTTGTCGAGGTTGGCCTGGGCGATGTTACTGAGATCATGCCGGTCGAAGCCGAAATAGACCGTTTCCCTTACTTTTTCTGCCAGGTTGTTGCGGGCTTCAAACTCGGTTCGCAGTTTGGCTGTGGCCTGACTGGCCTCCCGAGCCAAACGCAGTGCCACGGCGCTGTCTTCTCCCATCCCTTCCAGTTGATTGATCTTGGCTGTAAGCTCCTGCCTGAGTTCAGCAATAGCTTGGGATTGTTTTTCTTCCGACGTACTGATATCGTGCCGGACCGTTCCTTTTGTGGCGCAACCTGTGAATAGAAGTGAAAATAGACTGAAGATTAGGATTTGAAGAAAGAACGTTGTTCTGACCATATTTCTACTCCTCTTGTTTTCAGGATAATATTCGATGGAGATCATAGTCGGTACTCCAATTCGGCTTTGATAATTTTTGTCTCCAATTTGCTGACCTCAGCCATCGTCACACTGATTATGAGACCGGCAGTTCCAGCTTTGCAAACAATATAATCAATGGAATTTCTCTTCCATTGCTTACCTTCAGTCTCGTACAACGATGTGAAGGAAGTCAACCGTAAAAAAAACGAAATTTCCCCGATGATAAAAACCTGTTTCACTATTATCGCTGGGATTTCCTGCCCCGGGAGTTATAGTCAAAAGGACAGCGACAGAGATGATCATCACGGCGTAAGTGATTTTTAAATTAAGTCTTTTCCGTTTTCTCGAACGGCGTTTTGACGCCGCATTTTCCTTAAAAATAATCCAGGGAGAAAAATATGGAATTTGAATCGTTTGAACAGGCTCTGCAATTATGCATGACCATGGAGGAGGGCAGCCCGGAACAGCACGAGGCCATGACTTATTGTCTTCGGCACGCTCCTGCCGATCTCAGGGCGATGCTGGGAAAACGCCTTTTTCCGGCAGATACCGATGACAGTCAAGGCTGCGGCTGTGATTGCGAAGAGTGAATCGATGCCCCGCTATAACTATTATCCAACCAGAAATTTCGCGGACCATCTGGCCGGGATCAAACGCAAGGACCCGGTTGGCTTTCAAAGAATTATTGCGGTGATCGACCGATTGCTCGATAATCCCGAGGACGCGGACGGGGTCATGAAAGGGGAGCATCGCGGCAGATTTAAAAAATACGTGGGCCGCAAGGACTACCGGTTAATCTACTACTATTGCGAACTCTGCCGAAAACCAAACGAGAAACTGACCATCGCCTGTGAGCATTGTGAAAGGATCGCGAAAGCCAGCGTTATCTTTTTCGAGGTTTACCATAAAAACGATAAGAACAAGCTCAGGCGTTCAGGGTTTTGACAAGGGATTTTAATGCTTTAACAAAAAATACATCGCTTCCTGCACTCCAAGAGTTTTGCTCAATCTCCCTTGAGGAGGCACTTACTCCGGGCACACCCCGAGGGAACTTCCTCCGGGCGCATATCGCGCTTTTGCTTAACCATCCCTAGACCTTTTGCGACTTTGTCTTTATGAACGGATATTTAAGTCAGTCGGTTCAGGAGTCGCATGCCTAGCAAAACTCCGATATTTCATCCAGCGTTTCCGACATGGAGAACTGCTGGCGCATCAGGGGCTCCCCTTGGATGATGGGGAATGATTTTTCAAAAGGAGCCCTGTCGTTTCTGTAAAAGATTCCGGTCGGAATATTATCTCCCCATTCCAGGGATCTTTTGAATGCCTCCACCTGATCGGTCGGATCATAGTCGTCTTCGAGCCGGTATACCCTTTCCTTGTACCAATGGAAGGTATTGACCTTGTTGAAGACAATGCAGTTCTGGAGAATGTCGACCAGGGCGAACCCTTTGTGGTTTATGGCCTCTTTCATGATCTCCTGCAGGAAGGGGAGTTCGGACCCCCCGGCAAAGGCCCGGGCCACGAAACCGCAATTCTGCGAAATAGCCAGGGCCAGCGGATTGAATTGCGACGAAGCATCCCCGAAGGGCTGGGTCTTGGTGACGGTACCCTCCGCGGTGGTCGGTGAGGCCTGGCCTTTGGTGAGACCGTAAATCTGGTTGTTGTGAACAAAAAGGGTTACGTTGGCGTTGCGGCGGATGGCATGGATAAGGTGGTTGCCCCCTTCTCCGTAACAATCGCCGTCGCCGGCAACCGCGAATACCAGCATATCGCTGTTGGCGAGTTTCAGCCCCGTGGCTACCGGCAGGGTCCTGCCGTGCAAACCGTTAAAGGTGTTGCATTTCGTGTAATGGGGCAGTTTCGCCCCCTGGCCGATCCCGGAAACGATGGTGAACTGGTGGGGTTCGATATCCAGGTCCACCAGGGCGTTTTTCAGGGTCTTCAGAATGGAGAAATTGCCGCAGCCGGGGCACCAGGCTGGTTCTTGTCCTTTATAATCCTCATAAGTACTCATTTATCTCTCCTGTCAATGACTCCAGGGTGAACGGCCGGCCATCGTATTTATTGATATTGACCTGGCACTTGAAACTCGTTTCAGACCTTAAAAGACGGGCGAACTGGCCGGTGGCGTTATTTTCGATGCAGATGGCCTGCCTGGCACGTTTCAGTAGTTCGACATAATCGAACTTGTCGGTAAGGGGAAATGGAAAGACCTCGCTGAAGTGAAGCATGGCGAGAGAATGGTCAGCGGCCAGACTTTCCATGGCCTCTTTAACGACACCGAGGCAGGAGCCGAAGCAGACCAGGATGTTTTCCGGATTTTCCGAGCCGTACAGGGTTGGCGGTTCTATTTCTTTTTGCAGTTGCGGGAGCTTCAGGAGAAGTCTTTTCCGTACCATTTTGTTTCTGGTTTCGGCATCTTCGATAATATGGCCGTCTTCATCGTGTTCATCGCTGTCGACGACCACCAGATTTTTTGACTCGCCGGGGATTGCCAATGGAGATATGCCGCTCTCGTTATAGGCGTGGCGCCGGTAATTATCCGTTTCAGCAAGTTTATCGTCGCGAAGACGAAAATCCTGCCACAACAGCCTGTCCGTGTCGAATTTGGCAAAGGTCCACTCCGAATCGGCCAGATATTGATCCGACTGGATGATAACCGGGATCTGATACTTTTCAGCCAGATGAAAAGCCTTGTTGGTTAGATAGAAGGCCTGTTCCGGGCTGCCGGGCGTAAAGACCGCTCTGGGAAATTCTCCATGCCCGGCGTAAAGGACGTAACTAAGATCGCCCTGTTCGGTTCTGGTCGGCAGGCCGGTGGCGGGGCCGGGCCGCTGAACCTCGGCGATCACCACCGGAATTTCGGTCATGGCGGCCAGGGACAATCCTTCGTTCATCAGGGCGAAACCGCCACCGGAGGAACCGGTCATCGCCCGCACTCCACCGAAGGAAGCGCCGAGGGTCATGTTGATCGCGCAGATCTCATCCTCGGCCTGTTCGATAACGATCCGGTGTTTTTTGGCCTTGGAACCCAGGTAATTCATGATGCCGGTCGAGGGGGTCATCGGGTAGGCCGCGTAGAATTTGCAGCCGCTGACCAGCGCCCCCAGCCCGATTGCCTGATTGCCGTTAATCAACATCTGGTCTTTTTTCTCAAGATCAGGCAATTCATGGGCGGATCGATCGGAGAAATTCTCTTTGACATGATCGAAGCCCTTTTGAGCGGCCCTGGTGTTGGTTTCGATGACTTCATCGCTCTTATGGATGATATCGCCGATTACCTCACCGTAAATCTTGAGATTGAATCCCAGCAGGGCCAGCACCCCTCCCATAATCACCGAGTTCGCCATCACTTTGTGAACTTCCATTTCCTCGACGATCGAGGCTGCCGGGATATTGACGAATTCAGGGCCGGAAAATTCTTTTTTGCTCTCCTCCGGATCGTAAACAATAATTCCCGATTCAGAAAGATATTGGCGGTGCCTTTCGATTGTTTCCTGATCGAAGGCAATCAGGATATCCACGCGGTCTCGCGATGAACTGATGGGGTGATCGGCCAGGCGGATCTGATAGAAGTTGTGACCGCCTCTGACCCGGGACATATAATCCTTATGGGTAAAGACCTGAAATCCCTTTCGCGAAAAATATTTGGCCAGGCTGCTGCCGACCACCACCAGACCTTGCCCGGCCTGGCCGCCGATTCTGATTGTATATTCCACCTGCCACCTCCGCTCTCGGTAATAGTTTCAGATTCCGTTGGGTTAATCCGGGGTCAATCTGTCGCCTTTAATTCATGCTATCATTTTGCCAGCAAATTTTTAAAGGGCGGCAACCATTTTTCCAGGTCGCTTACGTAATTGAATCCGCAGATCTTGCTTATCTCATGGGTCCTGATGATTTCGAATAACTTCAAACCTCCCGCCGCGGTTTCCTCAATGGGGCCGAAGGGGTTGAATTTAAGTTCATCGTTACGGTAGGAGACATAGTCGCAGATGAATAAGAGATCCTTGAACAGGTAAACGGTGAACCCCGGGGTGTGACCGTCTATATGAAACGCCTTGATGCCGTCGATCTCCTGGGAGTGTTCAAATAAGTTGTCGAAGGTAAAACCGCGGCATAGTTCAAAACCGGAGTCGGCCCGATTGATTCCCACCGTGCAACCGGCATGATCATGATAAAGATTTACCGCGCCGAGAAAGTGATGGTGGGTGAAGATTATTTTATCGGGCGCCGCGATTTTCGCGGAAAAAGTTGATGGGCAGTCGATCCAGATGGTCTTTTTGCCGGTGTTGATCCGATATGCCGAATGTTCCAGACCCAGGGGCGGCACGGAATTAAGTCTGGCGACCTCTTCGGTAATCCGGGTTGCAATCACCTCGAAACGGCTGGAACAATCATCGGCGGTTATAAATCTATCTTGCGGCGCACCGCAGAACGGGCAGAAATCGGGATGGTAGCCGATCATGTTGTAGCCGCAGGTCAGACAGACGTATTGCTCGTCGCGCATGGCACTCCCTGGAACAATCGTAAAAAGTTGATCCATCAAGCCCTTCTCATATAATCTATGGGGTAAGAGATCTGGTTGTCAAAAGAAAATAATTTTGCCGGGGAGTCCTCGATTATGCGCAAAATTCTGCTTGCATACGGAATCTGTCCCATCATGGTGCTGTTTTTGGGTCTGCTCCCCGGGTGGGGTTGTTCCGCCGAGGTGCAGCTAGACAAGATTGAATTGCCAGCCGGTTTTTCGATCGACATCTATGCCGATGATCTGCCCGGAGCCAGATCGATGGCCCTGAGCCCGGCCGGAGTTCTCTATGTCGGCACCCGTACCGAGGGCAGGGTTTACGCCGTGGAGGATCGCGACGGAGACCATCGGGCCGAAAAGAAGTTCGTCCTGGCCGAGGATCTCAATATGCCGAACGGGGTGGCGTTCCGGGACGGTGCCTTGTATGTCGCCGAAGTAAGTCGTATTCTCCGCTACCCGGAAATTGAAAAAAATCTCAATAATCCCGGCAAACCGGAGGTGATTAACGATCAGTTTCCGGATGATCGTCTTCATGGCTGGAAGTTTATCGCGTTCGGACCGGATGGGCTTCTTTACGTACCGGTGGGAGCGCCCTGTAACATCTGTAATCCGCAAGACCCCTACGCCGCCATTCTCAGAATGAAAGCGGACGGTTCCGGGCTGGAGATTTATGCCCGGGGCGTGCGTAACACAGTGGGATTCGACTGGCATCCGGTGTCCAGGGAACTCTGGTTTACCGACAACGGCCGTGACATGATGGGTGACGATAAGCCCCCCGATGAACTTAATCGGGTCCCCGAAAAGGGGCTGCATTTCGGTTATCCCTTCTGGCACGGCGGCGACGTTGCCGACCCCGAATACGGCGATAAAAAACCGAAGGATTCATTTATTCAGCCGGCCCTTAAAATGGACGCCCATGTAGCCGCACTGGGGATGAGGTTTTATACCGGCTCGATGTTTCCGAAAAGTTACCATGGAAGGATCTTTATTGCCCAGCACGGCTCCTGGAATCGGACCATCCCGATTGGTTACAGGGTCATGGCGGTTGATCTTGATGGTAATAAGGTGTTGAAATCAGAGGTTTTCGCCAGCGGCTGGCTGCAGGGGATGAAAGCCTGGGGGCGGCCGGTCGATGTACTTGTCATGCCGGACGGGGCGTTGCTGGTCTCGGACGATAAGGTCGGGGTGATCTACCGGATTTCCTATGTCGAACCATGAGCTTGATTGACTGAATCAGTCGTTTGGGGATGCCCCCCTCTGAATCCGGCAGTTTTCACTTGAATTGAGTCTTGTCTGGAGGGGGGATTCGTCGCCGGCCGGGAGCCGGGAGATGATACCTCTTCTACCGGTCCCGGCCATTGAAGAAAATCGGATGTGTTCGAGCGGATGAGGTTGCGGCATGCCATGCCGCTATTCAATCAAAAACTCGGCACGATTCGGCTGGACGATTCAGGATTGTCGTTTTAGCAGCATTCTTCCATGATGTAATTCTTGCCGTCCACGCTGACGAAATGAATCCCGGAAAGCTTGGGCAGCCCGGCCAGCTTCCATGCCTTTTCAGGGTTAATGAATTCTTCGTTAACGCATTCCCTCGGTTGATGGACATTTTTGCATACCTGGTTCAAAATAGGGAAGGCATTGAATTTGCCATAGTAATCGCGCATGAATTGGATGATCGAGACCTGTTCGTCGCTCAGTGGAGCGAGGCCTTCGCGTTCGGCCAGTTTCCGGGCCACATCCGGGCTCCACTCCTCCGAATTTGTAAGATAGCCTTCATCATCAAGATTAATTTTTTTCCCTTCCGATTCAATTATGGACATTTTTTACCCTCGTTTAAATTTTTATAGGTGATTGACCATCCGGGTTTTCCGTGATCTTTTCAGGGCAATTTCCCTTGTCGATCAACACGGGGTCCAATTCAGTTTATGTGGTGACGATTCTACGCTATGCTGAAAAAATATACCATGTGATATCAACAGGTTAACACCTAAACATCTTTTTCCCAAAGGGTGGAGCATGGGAAAATTATTCTCGCGGATATGTGGAGACACTCAGCATTCGCTCTAACGCTATCTTCCGATTTATAGAGCTGAAATGTCAAATAAAAAAGACATCGGCTTATCAGGATTAAACGGATTTGTTGGTGGGGAGAGGGGAGGGGCAATCCGGAACCGGGGTTGGAAACAATGACGACACTAAGCCGTTCCCGGCCCGTTGAAAACTTGGGCAGATCTCGCCGCGGCAGCTAAACGGGGTGGTTTTGAATTTCGCGGCTGAAGCCGTTTCCGCCCAGCGGAGAAACCGGCGTGGATTCCCCATAAATCGATCAAACAGATCGATAAACCGGAATCGGGGGGCTTGGATTAATGGGAGGGATTAACGGACCCTACCGGGTTTTTTTACCAGTCCTATTTCCTGGGTAACCTGGGTGGCGATCTCTTCTATTGATTTTCCGGCCGAGGAAACCATCGGTACGTGATGCTTGCGGAAGATATGTTCGGCCTGCTGCAACTCATCGATGCAGGTTGTCAGTTTCGCGTAGGTGCTGTTCGGGTATCTTTTTTCCCTGATGTGGTGCAGCATTTCGGGGGTAGTGGTCAGGGCAACCGCTCGTTTGACATTCCGGACGATGCTGGGGGGCATTTGCAGCCTGGCAAGGTACTCCGCGGTCAGGGGGAAATTTGCTGCCTTGAGGCCCAGTTGGGTGGCCAGGTAGATGCTGACCGGGGTCTTGCCGGCCCGGGACACGCCCAGCAGAATAACATCAGCCTGATCGAATTCGTTCTCCCGGGTGCCGTCGTCGTGGTCCAGACTGAAATGAATGGCCTCAACCCTTCTTGCCCTGGTTACGTCATCGTCAAGGCGCAGGAAGCCCGGCACCCGCAACGCTTTTGCCTCCAGACAGGCTTCCAGGGGATCAAGAAAATAATCGAAGGCATCGAAGAACTCCACTTCCGGCGACCTGAAAACATCCCGGACTTCGATGTCCATAATGGTGCTGAAAATTATCGGCCGACGCCCCCTTGATTGTTCGAGGATATAATCCAGGGTTTCCTGGGCGTCTTTTACGGTTTTCACATAGGGAAATTTTTCTTCGTGAAAATTGATTTCCGGGAATTGGCAGATCAGTGATTCGCCCAGATTGGTGATCAGGATGCCGGTGCTGTCAGAAATGTAATAGATGTCTTTTGATTTCCACATAGTCGAAAGTCGGCCTTGGTCTAAATCGGAAGAAGAGGTTAAGCACATCGCAGGCCGATGCCTTGCATCTCCGCCACCCTGTAATCGCTTACTGGATGGGAGATTGGCCATTCCTGGTCGGCTTATCCCGCCGTGATCGGTTAGGTTAAGTAATTAAGCAGGAACGGACATGGTAAAGCTGCCACGTGTTGTCGTTCTATTCGGCGAGCAGGCCGGCAACCCTTCTCCAGATCAGACTGGCGGTATCTTCCTTGCTCAGCAAAGGAATTTTTTCCTGATCGCCATTGCGATTCAGCAGGGTTATACGGTTTGTTTCAACACCGAATCCCGCGTCTTCCGAAGTGATGTCGTTTATGGCCAGCAAATCGAGGTTCTTGTCTCGTAATTTGCGCCAGCCCTCTTCGATAAAATTGTTACTCTCAGCGGCAAAGCCGACCAGAAGAGGCAGGGGCCTTTTCTCTTTATTCTCGCCCAGAATTTTGAGAATGTCCCTGTTTTTGCTGAGTTCCAAGGTAAAACCAGCCCCGGCTTTTTTGAGCTTGCCGGTTGAATAGTCAGCCGGTCGGAAATCCGAAACGGCCGCGGCTTTGACGATAACATCCATGCCGGCTGAGCGCTCAAGGACCTCGGCGGCCATTTCCTCGGCGGTTGTAATCCGTACGACATTCATCCCTGGTGGATCGGGAAATTCGGTCGGGCCCGTGACCAGGGTGACCTCGGCCCCCCGCCTGCGGGCGGTGACCGCCAGCGCGAATCCCATGCGGCCGCTGGAGCGATTGCTAAGATAGCGAACCGGGTCAAGCGGTTCATGGGTAGGTCCGGCCGTTACCAAAACCTTACGGCCGGCCAGATCCTGTTCGCTTAAGGCTGAATAGATCGCCTCTTTCGCTGAACTCCAATCGGCAAGACGCCCGGGACCTTCGGTATCGCAGGCGAGGCAGCCGCTGTCCGGGTCCACGATCAGGTAGCCGTATGACTTGAGCCGCTCAAGGTTGGTCTGGGTGGCCGGGTGCAGGTACATATTGGAGTTCATTGCCGGGCAGATGATCACGGGTGATTGATTGGCAAGCACCAGGGCGGATGGCAAATCGTCGGCCATGCCCGATGCAAGTCGGGCGATAGTCTGGGCGGTGGCCGGGGCGACAAGGATCAAGTCGGCCTTGGCGGCCAGGCTGATATGGGGGATGCGTTCGGCGTCATCGGGGTCGAACATCCCCTCGTAAACCTTCTGGCCGGAGAGGGCCGCAAAGGTCAGGGGAGTGACAAACCGGGTGGCATCCACGGTCATAACCACCTGTACTCCGGCGCCCTCCCTACGCAGTTTACGGATCCAGTCGGCAGCTTTATAGGCGGCAATACCGCCGCTCACCGCGAAAATAATCGTTTTGTCGGTTAACAAACTTGAGGCCGTAGTTCTACTTTTTGGAGTTGGCGATATAAACGTAGACATCGGTTTTGCCGATGGGGCCGCCTTCCATGATTCTGATCATGCAGGAACTGTTCATTTTGGTAAAGGCGAGGAGGACGTCTTTTGATTTCAGCGAACCGACCTCGGTCCAGCCGTCATTTTTCATGCTGCTGGAAAAAAATTCCATCAGGGAGGTGACTTCGACCCGGCCACTGAAATTGAGGATGCCGCCATTGAAGGAATCGGAATTCAGGGCGACACTCTTTTCCCTGTTCCAGGAGAGTTCCCCGGGAATCAGCAGGTCTTTAAAGTTGTCAGGATAGAAGGGTTCAAATTCGTTGGTTGCTCCTATCGGCATCTCTTCCCGGCCACCGTCAGCCGCTTCCGGGGAAATGGTGTGAAAACAGCCGCTCAACATGAAAAGGGCTGCTAAGAGGGAGATACATACATGTGCCGACAGGGTGGGGATTGTATTGCGCATCAGGAATCCTCCAAAATTTCTTTAATGATTAAGCTGTTTAACTCTTTTCTCTTTGAGTCGCGGTTCCGGCCGGTCGGGTGGCCGACGGCGACGATTGCCATCAGGTCATAATCATCGCTTACTTCAATAATCCGGTTGACTTGATCCTTCCGGTTTAATATCTCTCCAAGCCAGACGGCGCCGAGCTTCAGTTCCTCGGCGGCCAGCAGCATGTTCTGGATGCAGGCGCCGCTCGCTTGATGGTCCTTAACTTCGTTGTACATATCCTTTGTGTCAAGGAATACGGCGATCAAGGCGGGAGCGCCCTTGATAACATGGCCGTAGCGGGTCTGGTCGGCCAATTGTGATCTCGTTTCGGGATCGGTGATAAGCACAAACCGCCAGGGCTGATTGTTAAGACCGGATGGCGCCCAGGAGCCGGCCTTGACAATTTCACGTAAATCTTCGACTTTAACCGGGTCACCGGTATATTCCCGGACGCTGCGTCTTTTATAAATAGCCTTTAAAACCGGTTTTGTCATGGCAAGTTGTCGGGCCTCGGGAAAAAATTACTCGGCAGTGATTCGGGGACAAATATCTCCCAGCTGAGCTCGGCTAAAGATATTATGTAGTTAGTTGCTTTGTCAAATGATTTGCTTTATCAGTTGTTGTTGATTGAGGTTTTTAGGTTTAGATCAGGGCTTGGAGATTATTCAGATGGCTGCCAGGAAGAAAAAGAATCTAGTTTATCCGATCCTTGGTGAGGAGGTACGTTTGATCGATACCCATTGCCACTTGGATATGCAGCCTTATGGCGACGACCTTGCCGAAGTTATTGATCGGGCCGGGAGGCATGGGGTCGACCGGATCGTTACCGTCGGGATCGATCTTGCCAGCTCCAGGGCGGCGATCCGCTTGGCCGAGGAAAGTACCGGAGTCTTTGCCACCATCGGGGTTCATCCCCATAATGTCGCCGGGATGACCGGGGATGACTACCGCCAGTTGCAGGCCCTGGCCGATAATCCGGTGGTGGTGGCCTATGGTGAGATCGGTCTCGATTTTCATTACAATTATGCCCCGGGTGATGTCCAGATCGAGCATTTCACCAGGCAGGTTAATCTGGCCAAGCAATTAGAGTTGCCGCTGGTGGTCCATGACCGCGACGCCCATCGGGAGGTGCTTGATGTTTTGACCAGAGCCCGCCCTTTTCCCGCGGGCGGGGTAATGCACTGTTTTTCAGGAGACCCCGCCTTTGCCCGAGCCGTAATCGACCTCGGTTTTCACGTGTCGATCCCGGGGGTTGTTACCTTTAAAAAAGCCGAGATTTTGCAGGCGGCGGTACGTGAGGCGCCCCTTGACAGGATTATCCTTGAAACCGACGGCCCCTTTCTGGCACCGGAACCGCGCCGCGGCCGCCGCAACGAACCGGCCTTGATGTTGTTTACCGCCCTAAAAGTTGCCGAGCTCAAGGGCCTTGGCCTGGATGAAGTTGCCGCGGCGACAACCGCCAATGCCGAAAAACTTTTCCGTCTGCCGCAGGCAGCAAAATAACGGTTGGTGAAAAACCTATTTGATGGCGTCGCAAAAAGTCGCCAGCTCCTTCGTTTAATGCAAAATTGTCTCGTCATTGCAGCGACTGAAGTACGCTGCATTCCTCGAAATTCGCGCGCCTTGGATCTGACGATTTTTGCTTAGCCATCCCATTTTTGACTTTTTACGAATTCATCCTAATTTAATGGTGGTTATAAAATGTCCCTGATCAAAACGAATCTTGAACTAATTCGCACCAGGATAGCAGCGGCGGCTCGCAGAACGGGACGGGCACCGGAAGAAGTTCGTTTTGTCGCAGTCAGTAAAAAACAGCCGGTTGAACGGATCAATGAAGCCTTTGCCTGCGGCCAGAGATTGTTCGGGGAAAATTACCTGCAGGAAGCGGCGGAAAAGATTGCCCGGCTCGATCAGGGAATCGATTGGCATTTTATCGGTCATCTTCAGTCCAACAAGGCGGGCACAGCCGCCACCTTGTTCGGGATGATTCAAACTGTTGATCGTTTGAAGATAGCCCGGGCTCTCGACCGGAGTTTATCGGGAAGCGGTTCCGGGGTCCTGCCTGTCCTGATCCAGGTAAACATCGGCAGGGAGCCCCAGAAAGCGGGAGTTGCCCCTGAAGATTGCGCCGCGCTCCTGAAGGATATCCGCGACCTGCCCAACATTAGTGCCCGGGGTTTGATGGTCATGCCGCCTTTCAGTGCCGATCCGGAGCAGACTCGTCCATATTTCCGGCAAACCAGGGAGTTGGCTTTTGCCCTCCGTGCGAAAGGACTTCTGGCCGTCGATGGGGGACTGGAGTTGTCGATGGGGATGTCCGCCGATTATGAAGCGGCGATCGAGGAGGGGGCAACCCTGATCAGGGTGGGCTCCGCCCTGTTCGGAGAGAGAAAAAGTTAAGCGATTACTGCAAAGCCCCGAATCCGGGGGGGTGTCCCTTAATTCGCAAGGGCTCGAGAATTGGCTTGGATGCAAGAAGGCGGTGATTGATTATGCGGATGATTATCGAAGAATTGCCAAGATTACCGGCAATGCCTTGCCTCTTATGCACCCTGCAATCGCTTACCGGATAATCTTTCAGCGGCTGTGGGTGGCGGTGGCCGAAAGGTAATAGGCTAATTGATCGAAAGAGCAGGCGTGGGCTTTAATCTGGCCGGTTTTTCCTTTAATCTCGAAGGTTTTCTGGTCGAAATATTTTGCCGGGTTATCGAGATATCGGGCTGTTTCGGCGCCGATGATCACATCCGCCTCATCCTGTTCGGTCATCGATTCCAATCTGAAGGCCACATTAACTACATCACCGATCACCGTCGAATCCCGGTGTCCGGTCACCCCCATGTTGCCCAGCATTGCCTCGCCGGTATTGATTGCCGCGCCGATTGACAGGGGTGTCCTGATCTCCGGAATGCTTTCCCCGATTTTTTTGGTGGCCTGGCTGATCTCCAGTGCCGATCGCAGGGCGTTTCTTGCCCCGCTGCTTACGGTTCCGCCTGTCCAGGTGGCCATTACCGCGTCGCCGATAAATTTATCGACCAGACCGCCATGTTCGTTAATGATGGCGCCGACTTTTTTGGTCCAGAACCGAAGCAGTTTCGAAATATGTTTGTTACCCAGTTTCTCGGAGAGGCGGGTGAATTCATGGATGTCGCAGACCAGAATGGTGACGATTTCCTTTTTGATGTGAGCGATGGTCATATCCAGGGTAAGTTCGGATATGTCTTCTTCCTGTTCGGTTTTTTCGATGAACTGGTCGAATCTGATCGTTGTTCTGCCGAGGGTGATCAGGTCGCCGTTATTCAGGATCGTCGGAGAGTGGATCAGTTTGTCGTTTAGGTAAGTGCCGTTGGAACTGCCAAGGTCCATGATGTGGAAAATCCCGTTATTTTCCCGCTGGATCATGGTGTGCTTGCGGGATACCCATGAATAGGGGAGCACTATATCGTTGGTCGGACCGCGCCCTATCTTGAAGGTGTTTTTACCGGTGAGATTCCAGCTGTTTGCCGAGGCGCCGCCGGGGCCAAGTTCATGGAGTACGGTTTGTTCAGAATTTTCCACCATGTGATCCGTTTACCTTAGTCCAGTTTGGCCATTATCTCCGAAACTTCCGGAAAACGGCCCTCCTTTTTCTTGGAAAATATCTCCCTGCCGTCGACGGATACCAGGAATATCCCGCCCGAACCTGCAACAAGATCTACTTCCGCGTCTATCTCCTCTTTAATGGCGTCTTCCAGACTGGAAGCCTTGGGGAGATAGTTTCAGGCCGCGCAATATTTGATGGTTATCTTCATAATCAATCCGTTTTTCCTGAACATGTGACTGCTATCGTGCGCTCACAGTTTCAGGTTTTCAAAAAAAAATCTTGGGTTGGGAAACCCTGATTGGAGCATTTCGGATCAGTTTTCCTCCGACCACCTTTTAAGGATCGCGGCCAGTTTGGCGGCCTGGTCTCGCCCTGAAATATTAAATTTTGACTGCTGGGAATAGGCTCCTTTCATCTTCCGGTAGCGGCGGATGGTATAGCGGTCGTCACTGTACTTGTCCTTGCCTTTTTCCCACTGCTGGTATTTGAAGATAATTGTCGACCAGGCTCCTCTGGTCAGGATTTCCTTGTCAAGTTCCTTGACGATCAGGACGCCGTCCTCTTCGTAATTTATGGTTATTTCGTCAATTGTTTCGGCCATTGATATCTCCGTGTTGTTTTGAATCTGAATCCGTGACGGCTTCGTTGTGAATTTTGCTTTATACCTCACAGGGCATAAGTTTCGTATGAGCCGACAAGCTGCTCAACTCAGCTTTATCCATTTGATGTTAAGTGAAAAAATCTTTTTACTGAGTCGCCATGATTCACCCGCCGCCTTGCATCTGCATCGTTCTCGAACGCTCACGGATCCAGGTTGAATACAGAAAGATGCGACTTACTCGTGGTCGCTGTTGTAATTGTCCTTGAGTCTTGCCATCTTTCCTGCGAGGGGTCCGTCAAGATCGAGATTGTAGCGCGACAGGTATTCGGCCGCCATGCGGTGCGTATTGAAACGGGGGGTGTTCAGGGCTATGTTCATAATCGCTTTGTCGATGAAGGTATAGAATTTTTCCGGATTATAAAAGTTGTCGATGATCTCGGCGAATACCTCGTAAAAAGAAGCCGAATCTTCCGCATAGAGCAGTTCCGCCCGGTTTTCGCTTAAGGTATCGAGGTTTACCGGGTCTTCGTAACCGAATTTCCAGCCGGTTGCCCCTTCATGATATCCTTCTCCCCACCAGCCGTCCATGATGCTGACATTGGGAACGCCGTTCAAGGCGGCCTTCATGCCGCTGGTGCCGCTTGCTTCAAGGGGCCGTTTGGGGCTGTTCAACCAGCAGTGGACCCCCGCTACCATCATCTTGGCGATCACCATATCGTAACCGGGGATAAATACCAGCTTGGCGAGCCCGTTACTTTTTCGGTAAAGTTCCTCCTGCACGTCGATGACCATTTTGATCAGGGCCTTGCCGGGTTCGTCGGCGGGGTGGGCTTTACCTGCAAAGATGAAATTGACCGGCCAATTGTTTGCAATTACCAGTTTGAGCAGCTCTTCAATATCCTCGAAAATGAGATCCGCTCTTTTATAGGTCGAAAATCTCCTCGCAAAACCAATGGTTAAGGTGTCCGGTTGCAGCCGTGCATCCTTGATGTCAAGACTGGACAAGTAGTTAGGCGGATCTATCCAGGTTTCCTGCATCATGGTGCGATGGGTGGCGAGCATCTCGTTGACATAGGTAATTAACTTGAAGTTGTCCTTTTTCCAGGCACTTTCGAGAAAGGCCCTGAATCTCTTGTTGTCAAGTAAACCGGCGCCGTGCTTGAAAACACTCGGATCCTGCCGCCAGTTTTCAAATTCGGAGCAGCTGTCGAACAACTCCGCCTTGGCATCGCTTATCCAGGTCAGGTGATGGACTCCGTTGGTGATCGCCGAAATCTTTCCGGCAAATTCGGGAAACTGCTTTTGGGTTACCTCCTTGTGCAGGCGGCTAACGGCATTGGTGGTGCGGTTGACCCGCATGGCCAGCGAGGTAAAGTTGAAGTAGTTATGGTTGTCGCGGTCTTCGGCCAACAGATCCAGAATACGGTGATAAAAGGAGTGGATGAATTTCCGGTAAAGATTCTTGTCAAAACGGTCATGGCCCGCCTTTACCGGAGTGTGAATCGTAAAGACGATGTTCCGCGCTACCTCTTCGGCTGCCGCGAAAATATCCTGATCACTGGCCCGCTGGGTATAGTCCTCGCCGTATTTTTGCTGCAATCTGTCGAGTATCTGGTCCAGGATCACCGCAACTCCGTGTTGTTCGTTGAGGTGGATGGTTCTCGAGGTGATGCCCAGGGCTTTCATCGCCGGAATGATACCGGCGCCGAGCATCCGCCGCTGGATAATCTTGGTCTTTTCCGAACTGCTGTCGTAAAGGTTTTTAGAGGCATCCCGAATCCATTGGGGTGATTCCTCGGTGTGAAAGTCAAGGAGGATGTGCGGCACGAAATAAGTAAGTTGATTGTTTACCTCCATTTTCATCCATAATCTGGCATAGGCGATGGTTTCTCTGTCACGCTCATCATAGAAGGGCACTTCAATTCTGAGCTCGCTTTGCGGATCATCGGCTTGATGCAGGGCGTAGATCGATGGAGTCTTCTCCGGACCCCATTCGCTTGACCAGGAAATCTGGCCGATCCGGGAGTCAACCATCTGGGAAAAGTAGCCGTGCCGGTAAAGGAGAGAGACCGCGACGACCGGAATCCGGCAATCGGCGAAACTCTTCAGGGTATCGCCGGCCAGCACTCCCAGCCCGCCTCCGTAATTAGGGATTTTTTCAAGACCGTGGAGGAAGTCCTTGATGAATCGATCGATCAGCGGGTCGGTGCTGCCGGAAATATTCAGATCAAGGAGTCTCGATTTTATTGGATGGAAAGCGTCCCGGTCCGCGGCGATTTCCATTGAAATGTAGGTGACGGAATTACCCTCCGGGGCAGTGAGACTGCCCCAGACTTGATCCAGCACTTTCTGGGATACGCCGAAATAGTCGCCCCAGCGGTTGGAGGAGATCATATTGTGGAGAATCTGGTCTTTATCGATATACGCCGAGCTTTGTTTCATCATTTGTTACTTCCCGTATATGTTCATATAACTTCCTGTTAATGTGTAGAACGCTATTCCAATAAGCAGTTTTAAAGGATAATGGCAAGCATCTTTCTGGTATCCAGGGTGAAAAAAAGATTGAATTTTAATCAGTATTTCTTTAACTTTAGAAATTGATAAAATCGAGACTGTACGGAATCTGGTTTAAATGACTAAATCTGAAAAATGTAGTTGTTGCTTTACATTTATTTTATCATATTTGCCGCCAGTTTAATATTCAGTATTTTACAAGAGGAGAATGAAAAAATGAATCGTAATAAATTGAGTTCTTTCGTAGTTTCAGCCATGATCGTCTTATTTTTCGTTTCAATGTCCGCCTGTGCTAAAAAAACGGTCCCGCCGACCGTGGAAGAGCCCGATGTCGCCAGAGTTGAGGAGGCGGTTGAGCCTGAAGCGGAAGAGGAACCCATGGTCTCGGATGTGGAGGAAGAAGGTTTAGGCAGCGCGGAACCGCTTGATACAGAGGTTATCGCCGAGGCCGAAGAGACATCCTTGGAGGGCAGGACTACCCCCGGCCTCTTTCCTGTCTACTTTGATTTCGATAAATCGGTAATCAAGAGCGACCAGGTTGACCGCATGGAGAAAAATGCCGTGTTCATGGAAGAAAATCCGGGATTAAAGGTGCAGGTAGAGGGCAACTGCGATGAGCGGGGAACCAACGAATACAATATGGCTCTGGGGCAGAGAAGGGCGATAAGCGGGAAAAAATATCTGGTCAACCTCGGAATTTCGGAAACACGTCTTTCCACCATCAGTTATGGCGAAGAGCGGCCGATTAATTTCGGGCATGATGAATTGTCATGGTCCCAGAACAGGCGCGATGATTTCGTCGTTGTAGAGTAAAAATATCATCAATTTCATCATCTATTGAAGTCTTTTTTCACGGGCCGGGGCAAAGCAGGATTGCTCCGGCTTTTTAAATGGTTATTTTTATAAGTATTCAGCATTAACGAGGAGAAATATTATGCCACAAAAGTTGTTGGCCTCATTATGTCTTGGTCTTACGCTTGCCTTTTTCGCTTCCCAACCAGTTTCGGCACAGGATTCGGTTAAGATCGGCACCATGAATCTGCAAAAAATTCTGGCTATCTCCGAAAGCGGCCAGGCGGCAAGAAATTCCGTAACTAAAAAGCTGGAAGATTACCAGAAGAAACTTCGCAAGCAGGAAGAGACCATCATCGCTCTCAAGGACGAAATCGAGAAGAAGTCCGGGGTATGGAGTGAGGCCGTCAAGACCAAGAAGGAACGTGAATTCAGGAGACTTGCCCAGGCTCTCGAAGAGGAGTCCGAATATGCCTCAAACGATATCAAGACATTCGAGCAGGAGCAGGTTGAGCCGATTCTGAAGGAACTTGAAGATATTATTATTGAATACGGCAAAAGCAAAGGATACTCGTTGATTCTCGATATCAGTAAAGGTGTGCTTTATGAGGATGAATCCCTTGATATCAGCAAGGAATTGGCGGGTGAACTTGATAAGCGCCTAGCCGCCGAAAAAACCGAAAAATGATGGCGTCGCAGAAAGCACCCTCAAGGGCATAAATCGGTAGCTCCCGCGTTGCTGCAAATTGTCTCGTCATTGCAGCGTACTGAAGTACGCTTCATTCCTCAAAATTCGCGCGCCCTGTATCTGACGATTTTTGCTTAGCCATCTTGGGACTATTTGCGAGTTTTGGCAACCTTGAAGCTTGCGGCTTGAACCTTGGAGCTGTCGTATAACCGGTAAGTAGCAGACGCTACTTGCCGGTTTTTTTGTGCTTGTGTCAGGAGATCAGTTTGAGGACGGTCTGAATAATTCCCGGAGTATCTATTCTGGCATTCTTGTAGAGGGTTTCCTGGGGTCCGTGTTCAATGAAATGGTTCGGGTAGCCGAGACATTTTACCGAGCTTGATCTGTTTAAGCCCTGCCGCTCCATAAGTTCCAGCACCGCGCTTCCGAATCCCCCTTTCCGGGCATTGTCTTCCACCGTTACCACCGCGCCTGTTTTTCCGATCCATTCGCAGATCAGCTCACTGTCGAGGGGCGTGATAAATCTGGGATTAATCACCGCGGCTTCCACCCCCAGCTTCTGCAAACCTTCGGCCGCGGCCAGGGCCGGATGTACCCGGTTTCCGATCGGCAGCAGCAGGACATCGCTTCCTTCCCGCAACAGCTCGCCTTTGCCCATCGTCAACTTTTCGAAAGAATCGGTCAGTTCCGTGCCGATTCCTTTTCCCCTGGGATAGCGGATCGCCGTCGGTCCGGGATACATGACCGCCGTGTAGAGCATGTCCTGAAATTCTCTTTCGTCCTTGGGCGCCATCAGAATCAGATTGGGAATGAAGCGCAGGAACGAGAGATCGAATACGCCATGGTGGGTGGGACCGTCATCGCCGACCACGCCGCCGCGGTCAATCGCAAAAGTTACCGGCAGATTCTGCAGGCATACATCGTGAATAATCTGATCAAGTGAGCGTTGCAGGAAGGTCGAATAGATTGCCACTACCGGCAGAATGCCTTCGGTAGCCAGGCCGGCCGCGAAAGTAACCGCGTGTTGCTCTGCTATCCCGACATCGAAGAACCGGTCGGGGAAAAGTTCGGCAAAGCGGCTCAGACCGGTTCCGGCCGTCATGGCGGCGGTAATGGCGACGATGCGGGGGTCGTTCTCGGCCATCTTGACAATGGTGTCGCCGAAAACCCTGGTGTAGGATAAGGGGTTCGGCGGGGCCGGGAGGGGTTTGCCGGTGTTGATCTCAAAGGGACCGACCCCATGATATTTATCGGGGGTCTCCTCGGCCGGAGCATAGCCCTTGCCCTTGGTGGTAATCACGTGGATCAGGACCGGACCCTTGCTGAAATCCCTGACGTTTTGCATGGTTTCAATCAGACTTTCAACCTGGTGCCCCTGAATGGGTCCCACATACTCAAACTTAAGGGCTTCGAAGAGCATGCCCGGGGTAAAGAAGGCCTTGAAACTCTCCTCGCTTCTCTTCAGGACATTGAAAATATTCTCGCCGACGTTGGCGAACGATTTCAGGAAATTTTCGGTGTCTCTTTTCAGCCGGGTCATGGCCTTTCCGGTCATCTTCCTGCTTAGAAAGCTTGACAGTGCGCCGACATTGGGGGAAATGGACATCTCGTTGTCGTTTAAAATGACAATGAGGTCCTTGGCAAGGTGACCGGCCTGATTAAGAGCCTCGAAAGCCATGCCGCCGGTCATGGAGCCGTCGCCGATCACGGCAATGGCACGATTGGCATCGCCTTTCAGGGATTTGGCCAGGGCGATGCCGAGGCTCGCGGAAATCGAAGTGCTGCTGTGGCCGGTATCAAAGGCGTCATAGGGACTTTCATCCCTTTTGGGAAAACCGCTGATGCCCTGGTGTTGCCTCAGGGTGTGGAATTGATCCTTGCGGCCGGTCAGCAGTTTATGGGCGTATGCCTGGTGGCCGACATCCCAGATCAGCTTGTCGTCCGGGGTGTTGAACACGTAATGGAGGGCGATGGTCAGTTCGACCACGCCGAGACAGGGACCCAGATGCCCGCCGTTGGCGGCGACGGTTTTGATGATTTCCCGGCGTAGATCCGCGGCCAGCAGCGGTAAATCCTCAACCGCTAACTTTTTAAGATCCCGGGGGGAATTTATTGAGTCAAGAATTGAATTTTTTTCAGTCATAATTAGATGCTGGAGTTGACTGCCAATAGAGATTAAGGGGACGTCATTCATAACTGACCATGCGGTAAAGGCTCAACATACTTTGTAATTATAGTCACTTCTATTTGTTTCGGCTAATAATATAGGAGGCCAGCTGGCGAAGGGGGTCCGAATATTCGTCAAAATGGGCCAGGGCGTCCAAGGCCTCGGCAACACTCTCTTCGGCCAGCTGCCTGGTCCGTTCGAGACCGTAAAGGGCCGGGTAAGTTGCTTTGTTCCGGTCGGCATCGGAGCCCGCGGCTTTGCCCAACTGCTCTGCGGTTCCTTCGACGTTGAGCAGGTCGTCGACAATCTGGAAGGCCAGTCCGATCTTTTCGCCGTAGGTGGTCAGGGACGAAAACTGTTCCGGGGTCGCTCCGCCGATGACGGCGCCGCTCTGGACCGCGGCACTTATCAGCGCCCCGGTTTTCCGGCTGTGTATTTCCCGCAGGGTTTCGACCTCGATCTCCTTTCCTTCCGAAACGATATCCATCGCCTGGCCGCCGACCATTCCCAGTGAACCGGCCGCGCGGGCGATGATGTTGATGATCCCGAGCTGATCGGCAGGCTCGATATCGGCAGGGAGTTTGCTGCTCAACAGCTCAAAGGCCAAGGTAAGCAAACCGTCCCCGGCCAGGATCGCCCCGGCCTCGCCGTAAAGCATATGACTGGTCGGCTTGCCGCGCCGGAGCTCATCGTCGTCCATGGCGGGCAGATCGTCGTGAATCAGGGAGTAGGTGTGGATGCATTCAAGAGCCACGGCAGCCGGCAAGGCATGGCTGACCGCGCCGCCAACCGCTTCACAGGCGGCGAGGCAGAGGATCGGCCTTACTCTTTTGCCGCCGGCGAAGAGACTGTAGCGCATTGCTTCGATGTGACGATCCAGCTCGGCGGGCAGGTTGCCGTTCCCGGGTATCAGATCGGCCATCGCCCGTTCGACCAGGCCTCGTTTGTCTTGCAGATAGGTTTGCAGATCCATGAAGGTTGTTACGATTCGGATTTGTCGGGAAGAGATTCATCTTCGACGGGTTTTTCCCGGAAGATTTCGTCTTTTTTGAGCAAAATATTTACCTTCTGCTGTGCTTCGTCCAGTTTATGGTTGCAGAATTCGGCGAGTTTCACCCCCTCGTCGAATTTTTTCAGGGATTCTTCAAGGGTTAGATCGCCGCTTTCCAGTTCTTCGGTGATCCGTTCAAGTTTCGCCAGGGATTCCTCGAAATTTTTTTTGGCCATACCTTTATCCCTTAAGAAGATGTGTGGTGGGGAGGCGGGAAGGGGGATGCAGATCCGTTCCATCTTTTGCCTTCCCTGTAACCCGAAAAAGGGCCATCATAAAAAAATAACCGCCGATGGGCAATCTCTTTTAAAAATAAGATATTTTGAGTAATTTAATTTATGGATTAACTCGCAAAAAGTCGAAAAAAAGCTGTCATTTCGAACCCAGATATGAAAACTTATACCTTGACCCATACTACTATATAAAAATTTCGCCCGATGGTCGAAATGACTTTATAGACAGTCTTGACTTTTTGCTTAGCCATCCCGTGACTTTTCGAGAGTGTGTCATAGTATATATTAAGGTTGTGATTTTTCCGATCCCATAACACACCGCTAATTTTACAGCAGGAACTTCTCTTTGTCGCTAAATATGCCAGCATCCCTTGACCGTTTCGCCTGGTGGCTGGAGGTTGAGAAGAACTATTCCGCCAATACGGTTGAAAGCTATCGCCGCGATCTTCTCGAGTTCGTTGATTTTATCGGAGTCAACGATCCGCGCCTGATCGATACGCCGCTGATCCGATCTTTCGTTTATTCCCTGAAAAACAGGAACAAGAGCGCCTCGGTTGCCCGGAAGCTGTCCGCCCTGCGGACTTTTTTCCGCTTTCTGCTTCGCGAAAAGATCGTCGCGGCAAATCCGGTTTTGGCTATTTCAATGCCCAGGCAGGACCGCTATATGCCGTCGCTGTTGACGGTTGACGAGGTCTTTGCCCTTCTCGAAACGCCCGGCGACAACGACACCTTTGCGGCCAGGGACCGGGCGATTCTGGAACTCCTGTATTCGACCGGTATCCGGGTTGCCGAACTCGCCTCCCTTAATTTGAAGCAACTTGATTTTGCCAACGAATCAGTTAGAGTGCTCGGCAAAGGTAACAAGGAGAGGATCGTGCCGGTAGGGCGTCCCGCCGTGGAGGCTGTGCAGGCTTACCTGCCCCAGCGGGCCCAGTTGCTTGCCGCAAGAATCAAACGCGGGCATCAGCCGGAAAATAACGCGGTTTTTTTGAATGTCAGGGGAGGGCGGTTGACGGTGCGCAGTATTGAGCGCCTGGTGGCCGATTATTCTCTGAGGGCCGGCATAATCGGCAAGGTAACCCCGCATGTCCTGCGGCATTCCTTTGCCACCCATCTGCTCGAAATGGGGGCCGATCTCAGAACGGTCCAGGAACTTCTGGGCCATGCCAGTCTGTCAACCACCCAGCGCTACACGCACCTGAACATGGACTTTCTGACCGAAGTGTATGATCGAGCCCATCCCATGGCAAAAACCTGAATACGTGACGTCTTTGTATGGGGTTAACTTTATCAACTTGTAATTGCATTAAAATAATCGTTTTTCCCTGGGTCGCATGATTCATCCCGCCGCCCTGCGGGGCGCCCGATAACGGCGGCATCTGCGCCCCGCAGGAAGTGCCCTCCTTAAAGGAGGATTGAACAGAACCCTTGGGGTGCGGTGTTTGGCAACTCGTTGATATACCATTAGTATAATCAACATCGTTTGCCGCCTTGCATCTGCACCGTTCTCGAACGCTCACGGATTCAGGGAAAAATAAAACCGGGAGAGAATAAATTGAAAATAAGATCGACAACAATAATCGCCGTTCGTCATAATGACGAAGTGGCCTTGGCCGGTGACGGCCAGGTCTCCGTGGGCAACACGATTATGAAGCATCAGGCCCGAAAAGTACGAAAGCTTTATGGTGACAAGGTCATAACCGGTTTTGCCGGCGCCACAGCCGATGCCTTTACTCTTTTTGACAAGCTTGAGCAGAAACTGGAACGATTCAACGGCAATCTGATGCGCGCGGCAGTCGAGCTCGCCAAGGAGTGGCGGACGGATAAGATGCTACGCCGTCTTGAAGCGATGATGATCGCGGTTGATAAAGACCATTCCCTGTTGATCAGCGGTTCGGGTGACGTGATCGAACCGGATGACGGGATATTGGCGATCGGCTCCGGCGGTCCTTACGCCCAGTCGGCGGCCAAAGCCCTGGTCGCCCACAGCAGCCTCGATGCCGGGGAGATCTGCCGGGAAGCGTTGTTGATTGCCGCCTCGATCTGCATTTACACCAACGACAACCTGATAGTCGAAAAGATGGCCACCGGTAAATGATGCTCGCCGATGTACTTTTCAATCTATAAATCCAAACTCAGAAAAATAAAAATATGGAATCGAAAGCTTCGTTGACCCCCCGCGAAATTGTCGCGGAACTTGATAAATATATTATAGGCCAGGCAAGCGCCAAACGTTTTACCGCCGTCGCTTTGCGAAACCGCTGGCGTCGGCAGCAGGTGCCGCCCCCTTTGGCCGATGAGATCGCCCCGAAAAATATCATTATGATCGGCCCCACCGGGGTGGGTAAAACCGAGATTGCCCGGCGTCTGGCCAAATTGGCCCAGTCTCCGTTTATCAAGGTCGAGGCCTCTAAGTTTACCGAGGTCGGCTATGTCGGGCGGGATGTGGAATCGATGATCCGGGACCTCACCGATCTGGCCGTCAAGATAGTTAACGACGAGGAGAGGGAAAAGGTAACGGCCCGGGCCGCCGAGCTGGCTGAAGAGCGCCTGCTCGATGTCCTGGTGCCGCTCACGGACAAACCAGCTTACGCCACCACTCCCGGTTTTCCCGAGGATGACGACGCGGTCTCCAGGCTTGACACGACCAGGGAGAAATTCAGGCGGATGCTTCGTGAGGGTAAGCTCGATGAGCGAATTGTCGAAATGGACTTCGAGCAGTCCCAGCAGATGCCCATGATCGAGATGCTTTCCGGAGGACCGGGCATGGACGATATGGGCATGGGAGTAAAGGAGATGTTCGGCAAAATATTCCCCCCGAAAAAAGAGCCCCGCAAAGTCAAGGTGGCCGAGGCCATGGCTCTGTTGACCTCCGAAGAGTCAGCCAAGCTCGTCGATATGGAGAAGGTTAGCGACCTTGCCGTCCGCCGAACCGAACAGTCAGGTATAGTGTTTATCGACGAGATCGATAAGATCGCCTCCCGTCAGGGCGGCTCGCAAAGCGGCGAAGTTTCCCGGGAAGGGGTTCAGCGCGACCTGCTGCCGATTGTGGAAGGCTCGACGGTCACCACCAAACATGGCATGGTCCGGACCGATCACATTCTGTTCATCGCCAGCGGCGCTTTTCACCTCGCCAAGCCCTCTGATCTGGTTCCGGAATTGCAGGGGAGGTTTCCGATCAGGGTCGAATTGCACCCCCTCGGCAAAGAGGAATTTTACCGGATTCTTACCGAACCCGAAAATGCTTTGATCAGGCAGTATATCGCCTTGATGGAAACCGAGGGGGTTGAACTGGTTTTCGAGGATCAGGCCATTCATGAAATTGCCGAGATTGCCGCCGAAGTTAACAGCCGGACTGAAAACATTGGAGCCCGCCGCCTGCACACCGTCCTGGAAAGGGTCCTGGAAGAACTTTCTTTCAAGGCCCCGGAGATGACCGAGCCGCGTTTTGTGGTGACCGCCGCTTACGTGAAAGAGCAACTGACCGATATCTCTCAGGATGAGGATTTGAGCCGTTTTATTCTGTAATTTGCGAGGATGAATAATGTATGACCCGGAGCTTAAATATTGCCCCCGTTGCAGGGATGAGTACCGTCCGGAAATTGAAATATGCCCAAGCTGTGAGGTTGACTTGATAGCGGGTAGTCAAATGCTTGCCGAAAAGGAGAAACAGCAGCGGAAAATCATGGAACGCGGGGGCGAGCTTACTGCCGATGACGAGCTGGTCGCGGTTCGCAGTGGACCTCTTGCCGAAATGAAGGGTTATGAACAATTACTGGCCAAGGAGAGGATCAGCTCGATGCTGACCGGCGATGAAAGTTCCTGCGGCAAAGGGTGTTGCGGCGGCAATTGCAATCTGGTGGTCAGACGAGAGGAGGCCCGTGACGCCGTAATGATCATTGAGGCCGAGATCCGCCGCACCGCGGTTATCGATACCGTGGCCGGCTCGACGGAATCGGTTTTCGATCCACTCTCCGCCGAAAACACCTGCCCGGCCTGCGGACATGGTTTTTCGGGGGGGACCGAGTGTCCCGATTGCGGTTTGTGCTTCTGATTTGTCATCAGCCTGAATCCGTGAGCGTTCGAGAACGGTGCAGATGCAAGGCGGCAGCGATGTTGATAATACTAATGGTATATAGATTGGACTTTTTGCGACGCCATCAAAACTGATAGAGCAAAATCTTCTGCAAAGCAATTACGGATTCAGGATCAAGGCAAATCAGGATTTTGGATCGTGTTGACCAGCCGGACAAATTCCTCGACTGACAACTTTTCGGGTCGAACCTTGGGGTCGATCCCGGCTTTTTCCAGAACAACTTTCAGCTTTTTTTTGTCGGTATTGGGAATACTCGATGAAGAGAGACTGTTGAACAGAGTCTTGCGCCGCTGCTGAAAGGCGGCGTTTACCGCTTTCTTGAGCAGGGCCGGGTCATGGTCCGGCAGTTCCCTGACCCTCAATGGGGGCGGGTCGAAAAGGATCCTGGTGACTACCGAGTCGATTTTCGGGCGGGGGTGAAACTGTTCCGGTCCCACCTCCATGATGATTTTTGTCGAGGCACAGGCAGCGAGCAGGACCGACAGCACTCCGTAGACCTTTGTTCCCGGGGACGCCTGCAGACGTTGGCCGACTTCCTTTTGCAGCATCAAAACCGCGTATTCCATCACGTCACGATTTTCGATGAGTTTGAAAATCAAGGGGTTGGAGATCGAGTAGGGCAGATTGGCGATGATCTTCAGTTTGCCGCCGATCCGGGCGGATAATTCCCGAAAATCGGTCTTGAGGAGATCCTGATGGATCAGGGTGACGTTAGACGGCAGGATATTTTGCTCCTGATGCCATTCGACGATGCCTTTGTCCAGCTCAATGCCGATCACCTCTCGGGCTTTCGCCGCCAGGGGAATGGTCACGGCCCCCAGACCCACTCCGAGTTCAATGATCGTGTCCTCTCCGGTAACACCGGCTTTGGCGATAATGGCCTCGGAGATCGCCGGATTGACCAGGAAATTCTGACCGCGCTCTTTACTGGGCGCCAGCCTTGAGTTCCTGAGTGTTTGTTTTATGTTATTTTGCTTTTTCATTTTTCGTAACCGTTCACCGGGGGGACGCCAAAGTATCCAGAACCGCCGGACTGTAACTGTTTAGCAGTGATGCAGATTTGGACAAGCGGACCGGCGCCGCGTACCTCGTGTACGTAAGCCGGGCCGATAGTCCGAAGATGCGGTGCTGCTGAACGGTTACCATTTTTCAACTGAAGGTCGATCTCGAATAGACGTCGGAATCCGGACAGATTTCCGCGTTACCCTTGAACTTTAAATAGCCGGCCAGGGCGATCATCGCCGCGTTGTCGGTACAGAATCTTTTCGGGTTCAGAAAGACGCTTTTGTTTTCCGCCCTGCCTCGGTTGAGCATTAATTCCCGCAGACGCGGATTAGCGCCGACTCCGCCGGCCAGAACGATATTCCGGCAGCCGTTCTGACTTGCGGCCCGCAGGGTTTTGGTGGTAATCACCTCGACGATTGCTTCCTGAAAGGAGGCGCAGAGGTCGGCAATGTTCAGCTCCATGTCCTTTTTTTTATGTTGATTGACATAATTGGCCACCGCCGTTTTCAGACCACTGAAGCTGAAGTCCAGGTTGTCACGGCCCAGCCACGCCCTGGGAAAATTAATGGCTTCGGGATCTCCCTTCTCGGCCGCTCTGCTGATAAGTGGTCCGCCGGGATAGCCGAGACCGAGAAGTTTGGCGACTTTATCGAAGGCTTCGCCGGCGGCATCGTCACGGGTACGGCCGAGCAGTTTGAACTTTTCGGGCCCTTCGACCAGAAAGATGCTCGAATGACCCCCGGAAGCGACCATCGCAATATAAGGAAAGGCCGGGTGTTCCTCGGCTAGGAAGATCGATAGCAGATGGCCGGTCAGGTGGTCGACTCCGACCATGGGAATTTGCCGAACCAGCGAAAGAGCTTTGGCATAGGTGTGGCCCACCAGCAAGCATCCGATCAGTCCCGGTCCTTCGGTCACCGCCAGCCCGTCAATCTGGTCCAGGGTCAGCCCGGCTTCTTTCAGGGCGGTATCGACTACGTGGCTGATATTCCGGATGTGCTGCCGCGAGGCAAGTTCCGGGACCACTCCGCCGTAAAGGGCATGTATATCAACCTGGGAGTTGATGACATCGGCCAGCAGGGTTTTGCCGTCGGCCAATACCGCGGCCGCGGTCTCGTCGCAGGAACTTTCAATTCCGAGGATCAACATGATGATTTTGGTGATTTCCTGAAGCTTGTAATCTGAATCCGTTCCAGGGCGCCCCGCAGGGCGGCGGGTGCATTCCAGCCACCTCGGATCACTGTCGTATTTGACGTAAAAACAATCACATAGTGAGTCAATGCACTAAGCCGTCATGGATTCAGGTGTAAGGTTTATAAGGGGGCTATGCTCCGCTGTGCCTTTTTGCAAGTTGGTCTTCTTTAATACAAAGCGATTAATTTGGCTAACGGTTTAATTTGGCTACCGGTTTAATAAGGGTTAAGATAAGTTGAATCCATGACGGCGATTGGGCCGTATGCCCTTGCCAGCTTGTAATTGGTTGTTTATCCGCTCCGTGATCGCGGTGGATAAACTGATTCCGCCGCCCTTCAGGGCGTTCGTTTTCGGTCTTTCCGTGGTTCCGGTAACTCGTTGATATAACGTGAGATAATCAATATCGGCCCACCTTCCTGCTCTGACCGGTTCTTTAACGCTCTTTGATTCAGGTTTGAATTCGATTGAGGCGTGATCGGTTAGACAAGATAGCAACGATCGGCTCTGTATTCCATAAAAACATTGTTTGGGTCATTAAATGAATATTTTCAGCAGCAACCCATCGGAACAGCCGAAAAACATAGGGCTTGTCGACTCTTTTGCCCGCTCGGTCAGTTACCTGCGGGTCTCTCTTACCGATCAGTGCAATCTGCGCTGTTTTTACTGTACGCCGAAACCGCTTGAGGACAAACTTTCCGCCGGAGAGTTGCTCAGTTACGAGGAGTTGCTCGAAGTCATAAAAGTTGCGGCCGGTCTGGGTATCAAAAAAGTCCGGTTGACTGGGGGGGAGCCCCTGGTTCGTCGCGATGTCACCGGTTTTATCGGAGAACTGGCCAGGCTTGACGGCATTGAAGAGGTGCGGATCACCACCAACGGCATGTTGCTGGCAGATAAAATTGCGGAGCTGTATGAATCCGGGATCCGCAAACTCAATATCAGCCTTGATACCCTCAAACCCGGGCGTTTTCGGGAAATCACCGGCGTTGACGGTTTTAGCGGGGTCTGGCGGGGCATTGAGGAGTCCCTTGGCCGGGAGTTTGCCGCGATCAAGCTCAATGTGGTGGCGATGAACGGCATTAACGACGACGAGTTTATCGATTTTGCCAGGTTGTCAGTGGAGAAACCGCTCCAGGTTCGATTTATCGAGTTTATGCCGATGGGTGACGACAGCAACTGGCGGCAGAATTATTACATAAAGTCCGCTGATATCATGGCCCGGATCGAGAGAGGACTGGGCGGATTGACCTCGGTTGGCGGCGGCAGGTTTGACGGACCGGCCAGGACCTTTCGCCTGCCGGGGGCGGCGGGAACCGTGGGGTTTATCAGCCCGATCAGCGATCATTTCTGTGCCCGGTGCAATCGTCTGCGGCTGACCGCCGAAGGCCGCTTGCGCTCCTGCCTGCTTACCGACCGGGAAACCGATCTGAAGACAATTATCAGGTCCGGCGGCACGGCCGCCGATATTCGCGCGGCCCTAATCGCGACCATCAAGAATAAGCCCGAGGGACACAAGCTGTCCGGGTCTGAAATCAAGAACTGCCACGGCCGAATGTCGAGAATCGGCGGTTAGCGTTTTCCTGACGACACCGTCAGGATCGGGAACGGGGATAGGACCCCAGCCAGACAAACGAGGAACAGCCGCTTTTCAGCTCCTCGCATCCCTGCCGGATGTTTTCGTCTTCGATGTGCCCTTCCATGTCCAGGAAGAACAGGTACTTGCCGGCTTCGCCCTTTAACGGTCTCGACTCGATCCTGGTCAGATTTATGCCGTGGTCGGCGAGAACGCTTAATGAGTTGTGGAGGGCGCCGGGACGATCCAGAAGGCCGACCAGCAGGGAGGTCTTGTCATAGCCGCTCCGGGCCGGTGATTCCTGGCCGATCAAGAGAAAACGGGTGGTGTTGCCGCTGTAGTCCTCGATCCCCCTGACCACCGTGTGGAGATGATAGGTCTTGACGGCCATCGAGCTGGCAATAGCTGCCAGGGATGGATCCTCGGCGGCCATCATCGAGGCCACCGCGCTGCTGAAGACGGTCTGGGTCTTAACCCCGGGCAGATTTTTCTTGAGCCACTGCCGGCATTGGGCCAGGGGTTGGGAGTGGGACACCACTTTTTTGATGTCGTTGATATCCCCCGACTGGTTGACCAGATGGTGGCTGATGCAGAGATTCAATTCGCCGCAGATCTTGACGTTGTATTTCATGAAGGAATCAAGGGTAGAGGTAACCGCGCCCTCAATGGAGTTTTCCACCGGTACAATCCCGTAATTGACCCGGCCCCGCTCCGTTTCGATGAAAACATCCTCGATGGTCTCCATCGATCGGTAGTAGGCGCTTTGTCCGAAATATTCGACCGCCGCCAGATTGGAGAAAGTCGCCTCGGGGCCGAGATACGCGACTTCTATTTTTTTTTGGGAAAGACGGCAGGTGGTGATGATTTCCTGAAAGATGGAATCGAGTGACGGTTCGGGAAAGACGCCGGTATTGCTTTTGTGCAGCCGTTCGAATATCTGCCTTTCCCGTTTCGGGTCCCATTTCGGCATATCGTCATGGCTTTTGAGCTGGCCGATTTTCCTGGCGCAAGCGAGTCTTTCTTTCAGCAGGGATAAAATTTCCTGATCAATTTCGTCGATGCGGTCCCGAATCTTCAGGAGTGCTTTGGGTTGTGATGGTTCGTTGGTCTGCTCGTCATCGTTTGACATGGCTGCGAATCCGTTTTTTTTCAAATTTCTTATCGATTATTCAGTCTTGGAAGGATTGCAATCTTAATTAGAAAAAACATAATCAACAAGTCGAAATAGTTTCCGATGTTTTTTTTAAGGAACTTCTACTGTTCAAAGGTCTGGAGTAGCATAAAGTCGCTCCTTGCGTGGATTCCGATTGTCAATTCAGTGCGGCGTATAGGGTACTCTTGCATTATTCGAAATTCACTCGCCTCTTTTCGCCACAATCCTAACCCTCCTTTTTAAAACCGGGTGCAGCTCCATCCCCGGAAAAGCGAGTTCGGTTTGACTGCCTGAAAACCGCAAATGGAATTTTTCATGGGGCTGCTGAGTCTTTACCCCTTCAATCCTTGCCGCCAGATTTTTCCGGCTTGAAATAAAAGGTCTTTTGTTCTAACTTTAATATTGGTCGGTATTGAAGCCTGATTGCGGTTTCCATGCCGGAGTAGGGTAACCTTTAATATTTTCAAAGGCATGCCACGAAATGAAGGTTAAAAACTGGATGAAACCGGATCCCGTGACTATCGGCAGGACCATGCTGATTCAGCGGGCGGCCGAATTGATGAAGAAGTATTCGATTCGCCATCTGCCGGTGGTCGACGGCAGTCGGCTGGAAGGGTTTATCACCCAGACCGATCTCCGCCAGTACTTTTTCCCTTCAATGGTAGAGGATATACATGTCCATGATGTGATGGCGGTCAATCCGATCACCATAGACGTCGATTCCAGTATTGACAAGGCGGCCCGGATGATCCACGACCATAAGATCGGCGGTTTGCCCGTTATGGAGGGGGATAGACTGGTCGGGGTGATTACCTCTTCCGATATAATCGCTGGTTTTATCGAGGTCATGGGGTTGCTCCAGTCGTCAACCCGTCTTGACGTTATTGTCGACATGGATGGCGGGGTGGAGGATGTTACCAGAATCATCAAGGAAAACGAGATCGAGATATTCAGTGTCGCCGCTGAAATACGCAACTCCAGTCCCAAGGTCTACTATTTCAGGCTCGGCAAGGGCCATATCGAACCGGTGGTAAAGGCCCTTGAGTCCGCCGGCCATCGGGTTATTTCGATTATGGACTGATTGCAGCCTGATCCTCGGATAAACCTAAATCCTTGACGACCATCGGCTAGTTTGCTATTGCCAATCCTGAATTACTTGTTTATCTGTCTTGGGTCGCGGTGGATGAATTTGCCCGTCGCCTTTCAGGCGTTCCTGTAAAGGGTGATCTGCCGCGTCGACAACTCGTTGATATACCCTCAGCATGATCAACATCCTGGCCTCCTTGGTATCTGGGCCGTTCTCTAACGTTCACGGATTCAGGGGCCATGGTCTGGCGGCTTTTTTGTGGCACCATCAACTATTAAGGTGAATCAATAGATGAGCAGTTATCAGGTAGTAAAATCGATTGAAGAAATCAATGCTCGCATCCGTTCAGGAGAAGCGGTGGTGGTTACCGCCGAGGAAATGGTTTCGATCGTTAAGGAGAAGGGAGCGGTTGAGGCTGCCCGACAGATTGATGTTGTCACCACCGGAACTTTTTCGCCGATGTGTTCTTCCGGCGCCTTTATAAATTTCGGGCCGGTCAATCCTACTTTCAAGGCGGCGAAGGCTTCGTTGAACAGAGTGCCGGCTTACGGCGGTCTGGCCGCGGTCGATATCTATATCGGCGCCACCGAACCAACCGAGGACGATCCCCTCAATAAGGTTTACCCCGGGGAATTCCGTTACGGCGGCGGACACGTCATCGAGGATCTGGTGGCGGGCAGGGAGATTGTTTTGGAGGGGAGCGGATACGGGACTGATTGTTATCCCAATCGCAGCCTGGTTAAAAGCTTTACCTTGGCCGATCTTCCCCACGCCCTGCTTTGCAATCCCAGAAACTCCTACCAGAATTATAACTGCGCCATCAATCTTTCCGAGAAGACCATCTATACCTATATGGGTACCCTGAAAGCCAAGGGCCGTAACGCCACCTATTGCAGCGCCGGCCAGTTGAGTCCGTTGATCAACGATCCGTACTACCGCACCATCGGCCTGGGCACCAGAATCTTTCTCGGCGGCGGCGAGGGGTATGTGACCTGGCACGGCACCCAGCATAACCCCATGGCGCCTCGGGGCGCAAACGGCGTACCGGTACGACCCGCCGGCACCCTGATGTTGCAGGGTGATCTCAAGCAGATGTCTTCGCGCTGGCTCAAGGGGGTCAGTATGCAGGGTTATGGTTGCACCCTTGCAGTCGGGGTCGGAGTGCCGATTCCAATTTTTAATGAAGAGATCGCGGCCTTCACCGGTGTCGCTGACGAGGATATCTTTACCCAGGTGGTCGATTATTCCCATGACTATTCCCACGGGATTGCCAGGAATTACGGTGAAGTCAGCTACGCCGAGCTTAAGAGCGGCCAGATCCAAGTTAACGGGAATCCGGTGCGGACCGCGCCGTTGTCCAGTGTTGTCAGAGCCCGTGAAATTGCCGAGACTTTGAAGAAATGGATCGAGAAAGAGGGCTTTGAGTTGAGCACGCCTGTAAAAATGTTACCTAATGGAAATTGAAGGCGATATTTTCATGCACCTGTCCAGGTTTTCACCCTAATGAAGCTGCTCCGTAAATATGAGGCCTTAAAGGCCGTTCTCGCCGAAGTTCCCGGCGTTGTCGCTTTTTCCGGTGGGGCGGATAGCTCTCTTCTTCTAAAAGCCGCGGTCGATGTCTTTGGCGCGAATGCCCCGGCTTTTTTTGGTGATTCGGTCCTTCAGACCGATGCTGATCGTAGCAATGCCATCCGGACCGCCCGGGATCTAGGCGCCGATTTGCGGGTCGTCGAGTTGACTCCCTTGCAGTGGCGGGATTTTACCGACAATCCTCCGGATCGTTGTTATCACTGCAAAAAAAAGGTTTATCGGATATTCAAGGAGCTGTTGCCCCGGCGTGAAATGTTCGTTCTCGACGGCACTAATCTTGACGACCTCCAGCAGGACCGCCCCGGCAGGCGGGCCCTTATCGAATTGGACGTGAAAACTCCGCTGATCGAAGCCGGGTTGAGCAAAACGGATGTCCGTTCCCTGGGCAAATTGCTCGGGGTGCCGACCTGGAACCGTGAATCCGCTTCATGTCTGGCAACCAGGATTCCGACGGGCGTTGCGATCAATGCCGAAAAACTCGGCCTGGTCGCACGTTATGAAGGCATCCTGATCGAGGCGGGTTTTTCCGGAGTCCGGGTCGGGTTGTGTGATAGTCAATCGGTTAAAATTGCAGTAAAAGAAGCAGACCTGGAAAGGTTTTTTCAATCGGAAGTCAGAGAAAAGATGCTTTTCGAGTTCGGGGCAGTGGGTATCGTTAATTTATGGCTATCCGTGCGGGGAAGATGACAAGGAGGTTTTTGTTACCATAAAACAAAGAGTTGATGTCGGTCCCTTCAGGCTTGTGAATGGATTTAGATAATTAACAAATAATTTCAGAATGAACTTTTTAACTATTTGCTCTTTTTTTCTTGATATTTGATTCGGATTAGGATGTAATAACTAGTGATTTTGGGTTGTCAACGCTGAGTTTTTTGTTTGACAATGAAAATTTCATTTGGTTAGATCAATCAATTCTGGTTGAGATAAACCAACGAGGGCAATGAACCACAAATTTACAGGAGGAATGCGAGCATGAACAAAGGTGAATTGGTAGAAAACATGGCTGATGCCGCTGGGATTAGTAAAGCCGCCGCTGAGAGAGCTCTTACCGGGTTACTTGATTCAATATCAGGGGCGCTGTCTAAAGGGGACAAAGTGACTTTGGTCGGTTTCGGTACCTTTTCCATTTCAAAGAGATCCGCTCGTCAGGGCCGTAATCCCCAGACCGGCGCCGCCATCAAGATTCCGGCTCGTAAGGTTGCCCGTTTCAAACCAGGCAGCAAGTTGGCCGACGCTGTAAAGTAAAGGACCTGTCTGTAATAAGTATCATTTCAACTTGTTGTTTTTCTCGGGGGTTAGAAGATCACTTCTAACCCCTGAGTTTATGATGGCGTCGTAAAACTTAGCTAAGTAAAGATGAATTAATGGGTTAGCCGGCATTGTCAGTCCGGCCCTGTCCGGCGCTCCACTTTTTTCGAGATCGACGATCTATTTCTTGTCCTTTTTAAGATTTTAATTTATAGAGTGCTGCAACATTTAGTTCCCGGGTCGGGACGTGGCTCAGTCTGGTAGAGCACAGCGTTCGGGACGCTGGGGCCGGAGGTTCGAATCCTCTCGTCCCGACCAATTTCTCTCTATATCAGATCTCCTGTGGCGCCGTCTTTCTGGTTGGCGACGCCGATCCGACCATGAATTTTCTCAGGTCACCCCGCTTATTCCGATTCTCCGAACTGTTCCGTTAATGGATAAATTCTCCAAACATCCCCCTGGATGACGACAAGTCAGCCCTGGTGTCTGAGCTTGGTTATTTCGGCTTCAAACCCGCCCCTTTCCAGAATTATC
>JAWOIQ010000066.1:0-29743 GCA_046484585.1 Desulfurivibrionaceae bacterium | reverse complement strand
TCTGTTCAATCCTCCCTTGAGGAGGGCACTTCCTGCGGGGCGCATCGGGTGCCCCGCAGGGCGGCGGGGTGAGTCGATGCGACCTGGGGGAAAACGATTATTTTACGTAACAACAAACGAATAAAACAAAATTTCCCGCTAAGTCGTCACGGATTCAGGTTAAGGTCATTCAGGAAATATCCTTCGACAGGCTCAGGTCGACCGGATTTGCCGGTATGGCGATCATCTGAAAACCGATCCTCCTGAGCGTTGAAGAATCAAAGCTTTTAAAGCGGCAATAATATTTAGTTTTACAACTGGCTCAATCTCTCCTTAGAATGAAATACATAGGACCGGATCACCAATATCTCATTGCAAAATTTGGAAACCGCTGGAGCGTAAGGTTTCTTGTTATTTGGCGATAATAGCGCATGCTTTACCAAATCCCCTCCTTATTTGGCAGAATCGGGTAGTGTGATCGGCGGTTGACAATTAATCCAGCGGGATTTGTGCGAATTCAGTCGTGGTGAGATTTCTATAATCGGTGCCGCTCCTGGGAAGATCCTGTCTGTTTCTCTGAAACAGACAAGATGAGCCAAGCCGTTTATCGGAGGAAAATCGTGAAGCACGTTGTGATAGCGGGCGGAGGATTTGCCGGACTCAACGCGGCAAAGATATTAGGTCAATCGAAGCGCGTCGAGGTAACCCTGATCGATCGCGAAAATTTTCATTTATTCCAACCCCTTCTCTATCAGGTCGCAATGGCCGTTTTGAGTCCGGCCGACATTTCATCGCCGATCAGAAGCATTTTGTCGCAATATTCTAATATAAAAGTATTTCAGGGAGAGGTGATCAGTGTTGATCCCCGCCGTAATCGGCTTATTACCGATTTCGCCGAATTCGATTACGATTACCTCATTCTTGCTTGCGGGGTGAAACATTCCTATTTTGGTCAGGAGAACTGGGAAAAATGGGCGCCTGGTTTAAAGACGATCGAACAGGCCATTGAGATTCGCCGGCGAGTCCTCACCGCTTTTGAAAGGGCCGAACGGAATCTGAGCGAGGAACAGCCGACGAAACAGTTGACCTTCGTTATTGTCGGAGGTGGTCCGACCGGGGTCGAACTGGCCGGGGCCATCGGTGAAATGAGCCGTTACACCCTGGCCCGGGATTTCCGCAGGATCGATCCGGCTTCAACCCGAATTATCCTCCTTGAAGCCGCCGACCGGATTCTTCCTTCATTTTCTGATAAACTGGCACGTCGAGCCGTTCGTGATCTGGCTAGTCTCGGAGTCGAAGTGCGGAATGCCAGCAAGGTAACCCGGATTAGCGCCGACGGAGTTGAGATCGGTTCGGAGAAAATTTACTCCGATACGGTTTTATGGGCCGCCGGGGTGCGAGCTCCGGTTTTTGTCCGAAAACTTGGGGGAAAGCTGGATTCCCAGGGGAGAATTATCGTCGAGCCCGATTTGAGTCAGGGCGAATATCCGAATGTTTTTGTGGCCGGCGACCTCGCCAATTTTTCCCACCAGACCGGGAGACCCCTGCCCGGCCTGGCTCCGGTTGCCCTCCAACAGGGGCGTTTTATCGCAAAAAACATCTTGCGGGAAATAGAGGGTAATCCGCGGCAGAATTTCTCCTATAGAGATAAAGGCCAGGTAGCGACCATCGGTCGAGGCCGGGCGGTTGTCGAGATGGGAAAATTGAAAACCGGCGGATTTTTTGCCTGGCTGCTCTGGCTGATCGTCCACATCTATTATCTAACCGGATTCAAAAACAGATTGTTCGTTATCATGAACTGGGCTTTGTCTTTTTTGACATTTCGGCGGGGAGCACGGCTGATTGTTTCCAAGGAATGGCGCTTTTACGAGGAGCCGGAAGACGGCGGCTAGATTGTCGGCGAAGACCTCCGCGACTGTATGGGGACTACCTGAATCCGTGACGGCTTAGTGGTAATTTTGTTTTATTTTGGGGAAAATCAAGATGAGAATCGCAATCGGATCGGACCATGCCGGCTTTGAGTACAAAGAGAAAATCATCGATTATCTCGGTCGGGAAGGGCATCAGGTGAAGGATTTCGGTACCGACTCCACGGACCCGGTCGATTACCCCCTTTTTATCTATCCCGTAGCCCGGGCGGTAGCCGCGGGCGAGTATGAACGGGGGATAGTTCTCGGTGGCTCAGGAAATGGCGAGGCAATGGTGGCGAACCGGGTCCCCGGGATAAGATGCGCTTTTTGCAACACGGTTGAATTAGCCCGACTGGCCAGGGAGCATAACGATGCGAATCTTATTTCCCTGGGTCAGCGGATTATGCCCTTCGAAACGGTGTTGGCCTGTCTTGAGGTTTTTCTGAAAACCCCCTTTGCCGGCGGCCGTCATCGGAAAAGGATCGAACTGATCGACCGCTAGCGGAAAAGTTATTTGGGCTTGGACAATCGCTCTGCCAGAGGCCAATAATGTTTGATTCGTTTCCCCTTCTTATCTCCTCCCGCGCGATTTTTCTTGTTGTGGAAAAAAATTTAGCAACTGAAGTGTTGAATTTGTCGGCGGTAACTGCTTTTATACCTAAAACATAAACTTCAGTTTAACTTTTTCCCCCTGACTGCGAAAATTATATGAATAATGAACAAATAAAGGCGATCGTGCTTGCCGCCGGCAAGGGGACCCGGATGAAGTCCGACAGGGCCAAGGTCCTCCACGAGGTCTTTTTTGCGCCGATGCTGCACCATGTCGTCAATGCCATTGTTCCCCTTGACCTTCTGGAAATCGTCGTGGTGACAGGTCATCAGGCCGAGGTTGTCGAGAAATCCATGGCGGGTTTCGCCGTATCCTTTGCGAGACAGGAACAACAACTCGGTACCGCCGACGCGGTGGCGGCTGCCGAAGCCGGCCTGGCGGAGTTCAAAGGGACGGTTCTCATCCTCTGCGGTGACACCCCCCTGGTCAGGACCAAAACCCTGCGAAGCATGCTGGATGCGCATCGCGCGGCCCGGGCCGTGTTGACCGTGATGACCACCAGAATGACAGATCCCGCCAACTATGGCCGGATCGTTACCGATGAACAGGGGGCGCTTTTAAGGATTGTCGAGGAAAAGGATGCCTCGGTTACCGAAAAGTCCATCAACGAGATCAATGCCGGTATCTACTGTGTCGACAGCGCTTTTCTATTCAAGGGCCTGCGGAAGATCGGTTCGGATAACCGCCAGGGTGAGTTCTATCTTACCGATCTTATCGAAATCGCCCGTTCGGAGGAATTGGCGGTTAATCGGCATTTCTGCGAAGAATCGCTTGAAGTGCTGGGCATCAACTCCCGGGTAGAGTTGGCGGAAGCCCATGGCGTTCTCCAGAAACGGCGTAATCACCACTTGATGATGGCCGGGGTAACTATAATCGGACCGGACTCCGTCGATATAGCCCCGGATGTCGGAGTCGGTTCCGATTGCGAGATCGGCCGCAACGTCGTCATTTCCGGGTGCAGCGTTATCGGGCGTGATTGTCGAATCGGGGCGAATACTGTAATAAGAAATGGTCGCCTCGGAGACGGCGCCGTGGTCGGTGCCCTGTGCTCTCTTGAAAACTGCACGGTCGATAAGGGGGCATCCCTGGACAGCGCTACGATAATTTCTGGAGATCGTCAGGGATTCAAGAGCTGATTCTAGATAGTTTGCCCGGAGCATGATCAACATCGTGCCTCCTTGGATCTGGCCCGTTCTCAAAACCCACGGATTCGGCGAATCATAAAAAAAACTTGTTATGATAATTTGTCTATGACGAGGTAAATATGGAAAATATCGAGAATCTGACCCGTTTGGAAGCGGCTGTTGAAAAATTACTCAACACAGTCATTGAAATGAAGCAGGAAAAGCTCGCCTTCGAGGCGAGCCTTGCCAGCAAAGAGCAGGAGATTGAAACTCTCAGCCAGGAACTACAGGCCTTTCAGGTTGAAAGAAGCAAGATCGAAAATAAGGTCAATGGTCTGCTAAATGCAATCGAAAAATGGGAGAATCTGAACGGATCGGCCGAAAGCTCTGGAGTTGATGAGGCCTCCACGGTGGAAAAGACCCTCTTTTAAAAATCATTTTGAGGTTGTCTTGCCGAACAGTAGAAATTTTTTCTAACCTATCAGTTAGGATAAGTTTGCAAAAAGTTCAGGGAGTGGCTAAGCAAAAGGTCCGACCTTCAAGGAGTGGTGCTGTGTTTTGGAACTGAGGCCATACATGTGGTATGCCGAAGGAGCAAAAACGCGTTACGACCAAGTAGGATTTTTTGCGACGCCATCAAGCAAGGGTGAATATCGTTGGCCAAACCGGTAAAATTTGAAGTATTCGGGCATGAATACTCCCTTAATACCGAAGCGCCTGAAGAGGATGTTCAGGAGATTCTGGAAATGGTCAGGGAGCATCTTCATGAAACAAGCAGGTCCCCCAGCGTGGTGCCGTCCACTAAATCGGTAATCCTTGCCAGTCTCAACATGGCCGGCAAGTATGTTAAGTTGAAAAGGGAATTTGAAGATTATCGACTTGAGGTCGAAACTCTTTCCGGTCGGATCAGGAAAAAAATTGAGGATTTTGTTCGATTGGGCTAAAGTGAAAATTAACCCCTGTCATGTTCGTGATCGACAGGTTGTCCGAGCCAACATTGATGTCTAGGGTGACTCCCCTGTTCGGTGATAGAGAAGTCGTTTATGACGAATTCCATGAAGCGGATAAGAGTAACGCCCACCTAACTACGTTAGGTTCGATATCAACTTCGTCGACACGGCATCGGCGGGGGTTGATTTTTGGATCCACCGTTGTTTCTAAAGAAGCGGACGGTTTTATATATAAATATTTATCAGGAGGATGAATACTTCAAATTTTTATACGGTTCCCCTGGCCCTAATTGAAGATCGGGAATGATTTGGAGAGATTCTGGTGTGTTTCTTTGTCGTGGTTGTTTTGAATAGCGTCACGATTTGTCTTATTTCGGCTTGAAATTGCTTCTGATGGGGCGATATCGTTTTTTTATTATTTAATCAATCACTAGATGGCTTATGCTATTTTGCCTTTGCATGATTAGTTGAATACCAAATAACGAAATGGTGGTGTGCAAAAATCCTTTGCCCTGCTCCCGGTGAAAATCGCTCTATTCAATAACCTGCAATTTCTTCCGCACCTTTATCGTTTCCGCGTCCACTCTTCCATTTCAGGAACCCTAGCTTAAAATCATATCAAATAACCGTCCCGGTTACCTTTTGTTTTCGGCAACTCGATGCGGCGGCTATTTTTTTATGTGTCTACCAGCATGCCGCTCTGGCGGCAAGGCTGTTTTTATAAATTTAATGGGGAGGACGCTGCAATGAGCACGTCGATCATTATTGCTGTGGTACTGGCTGCCTTTGCCGGTATTGTCGTTGGAATATTTTTACGCAAACTGATAATAGAAAAAAACAAGGCGGATTACGATGCGCAGGGCCGCAAGCTGATTAACGACGCCCTGGCCGAAGTGGAGCGGCTGAAGAAGGAAGCCTCTGTCCAGATCAAGGACGATGCTTACCAGATGAAGCAAGCGGCCGAGCAGGAGCTGCAAAGTCGTAAAAAAGATCTTATTGAAGAAGAGAAAAGGTTTGGTCAGAAGCTTGATCAGATCGAGCGGAAAATCGACCTGATCGATAAGCGCGAAATGGAGATGCTTAAAAAGGAGCAGTCTTACTTCGATCAGGAGAAGAAACTGGCTGACCGTCGCAAGGATCTCGATGTAATTATCGACCAGCAACGCCTGCAGCTCGAGAAGATTTCCGGTATTTCCCGCGAAGAAGCCAAGCGGCTGCTCTCCGAAAGTATTGAGAGCGAAGCGAAAATGGAATCCTCGAAGGCTCTGATCCGAATCGAGAACGAGACCAAGATAGAGGCGGATCGCCGAGCCAAGAATATTATAGCTCTGGCCATTTCCCGTTACGCAGGCGACTATGTCGCCGAGAAGACGGTCTCCGTAGTACCCCTGCCCAACGAGGAGATGAAGGGCCGGATTATCGGCCGGGAGGGCCGTAATATCAGGGCCATCGAGGCGGCCACCGGCATCGATATCATCATTGACGATACGCCGGAGGCTGTTATCCTCTCCGGCTTCAATCCGGTGCGCCGGGAAGTGGCCCGCCAGGCCCTCGAAAGACTGATTGTTGACGGCCGCATCCATCCGGCCCGGATCGAGGAGATTGTCGAGAAGGTTACCGAGGAACTTGAAATATCCATGCGTGAGGTAGGCGAGCAGGCCACTTTCGATGTGGGCGCCCACGGCATCAACATGGAACTGATCAAGCTGCTTGGCCGTCTTAAATATCGGACCAGCTACGGGCAGAATATGTTGCAGCATTCCCTGGAAGTTGCCTATCTCTCCGGGATTATCGCTTCGGAACTTGGGGTCAATATTAAACTGGCCAAGCGGGCCGGACTTCTGCATGACATCGGCAAAGCCGTCGATCACGAGGTCGAAGGCACCCATGCCGCCCTCGGCCGGGATCTGGCCAAGAAATATGGCGAATCGCCGGAGATTGTTCATGCGATCGCGGCCCACCATGAGGATATCCCCCTCGAAAGCCTTCTCGATATCATTGTTCGGTCGGCCGATGCCCTTTCCGGCGCACGGCCCGGCGCTCGTAAGGAGATGCTGGAAAGTTACGTCAAGCGCCTTGAGGATCTGGAGCAGATCGCCACCTCTTTCGAGGGGGTTGAAAAGGCCTTCGCCATCCAGGCCGGACGCGAAATCAGGATCGGCGTCGACAGCGGCGATGTTTCCGATACCGAAAGCGTTATCCTCAGCCGCGATATAGCCAAGAAGATCGAAAAGGAACTGACCTATCCGGGTCAGATCAAGGTTACGGTAATCAGAGAAACCAGAGCTGTTGAGTACGCGAAATGAGCATGACGATTGATGAACAGCTTGCTTTGCTGGTTCGGGGGGCGGTTGATGTTATATCCAAAGAGGAACTGGCCGAAAGGCTCAAAAAATCCCAGGAGAGCGGCAAGCCGCTGACCGTCAAGGCCGGCTTCGATCCCACCGCGCCCGACTTGCACCTCGGCCATACGGTCCTTATCCAGAAGCTCAAGCATTTTCAGGATCTGGGCCACAGCATCAAGTTTTTGATCGGTGATTTTACCGGGATGATCGGTGATCCGACCGGGAAATCCGAAACCAGAAAACCGCTCACCGTCGAAGATGTCAAGCGGAATGCCGAGAGCTATAAGGAGCAGATCTTCAAAATACTTGATCCGGGCCGGACCGAAGTGGTTTTCAATTCGACCTGGCTGGAAAAACTTACTTCCTACGAGTTTGTGAAGCTCGCCTCCCAGCTTACCGTGGCCAGGATGCTTGAACGGGAGGACTTCCGGAACAGGTTCGATAACGAACAGCCAATCTCTATCCACGAGTTTCTCTATCCCCTGGTCCAGGGCTACGATTCCGTCGCCTTGGAAGCCGATGTGGAACTCGGCGGCACCGATCAGCTTTTTAACCTGCTGATGGGCCGCACCCTCCAGAAGGTCTGGGGCCAGAAGCCACAGGTGGTATTGACCATGCCGCTGCTGGAAGGGCTCGACGGGGTCAATAAGATGAGTAAATCACTGGGGAATTATATCGGCATCACCGAGAGCGCCGATGACATCTACGGCAAGACCCTGTCTACCTCTGACGAGTTGATGTTACGATACTACGAATTGCTGAGCGACCTTCCCATTGACGAGATCAGCGGCCTGAAGCAGGGTATTGAGGAAGGCCGCCTGCATCCCAAAGTGGTAAAGCAGCAACTGGCCCGGGAGTTGACCGCCCGCTTCCATGACGAAAAGGCGGCGGCCAGGGCCGAAGAAAATTTTGAGAATGTCTTTAGAAAACACGAACTGCCTGATGAAATCCCGGAATATCCGTGCAGATCCGACACCGGCAAGATCTGGCTGCCGAAGCTTCTGAGCGAGGCCGGTCTGGTGAAAGGTACCGGTGAGGCCCGGCGGATGATCAAGCAGAATGCCGTCTCCCTTGACGGCGAAAAGATTAACGACGAAGCTCACGAACTTGCCGCCAGCGGCGAGGTCCTGATCAAGGTAGGCAAGCGGCGATTCTGTCTGGTCAAGTTCGGTTGAACCCGCGGAACTGAAGCAGGGCCGGGTAGTGCGCTTTCTTGTCCCGCTCCATACGTAAACCTCCCTGCCCCAGAGGCGATTCCCTGATGAGCCTGGGCGTGTTCCTAGACTTTCCGCTCAATCTCCTCCTGGATCAGGGCAAGCAGGTGTGCAAATTTATCTATAAAGTAATGGGGGGTGGTTTGGCCTGGGCTGTTGGGATTTTCGAGGTTTATTCCGTACTGCAATCCCGTTTCGGTTAGGGCCTTGTATCTTTTCATCTTGCCGGCATATTTCGCGCTGGGCCGCTCTTCCTCGGAGAGCAGGTTCAGAGCCACCAACGTCTTGTTCGCCTTTACCGCGGAAATCTCCGCTCTATGAAGACTCAGCAGCTTGGTCATTGAATCTGTTTTTTCCACAGTCCCCACCAGGTTCTCTATATAACAGTCAAACTGATTCCAATTTATCTCTCCTTTCCGGCTCTTTCCTGTCTAATCTATAAACCAAATAAAACCAAGAACAGAAAATACGGCGGTTGCAGGTTCCCTATTGCGAGCACGGGTAGCTAAACAAGTAATTAGGCTGCAAGGGAGGCTGCCCAATCGCCTTTACGGATTCAGGAACAGGAGAAACCGGGATTGGGCCGCGTTCGCCCCCAAAACATATCGATAGTTACCTCTCAATAAAATCCCAGGATGAAATCTCCCGCTGCAGCAGGGTGTTTCCGTAAATTTTCAGGATGGTCAAGGCTTCCTTGGTCGCGGCGGGGCTGAAGCGGAGGCGGTCGAGTTTGGCGAGGGGCAGTTCCTGTGCTTTCTGGAGGAGCCGGGCGGTGCTGAGCGAGAAAGCAAGCCCCGGTCCCTCTGCGGGATCGGCGTTATTATTTATTTCGGCGCATCTCCGGCAGAGCAGGCCGTTTCGAGTCGGAGAGAAACGGTACGGGCCGTTCCGGGGAGCAAGGGTGGCGCATTCGGTGCAGCCTTCCAGAGCCGGTTTGTAGCCGAGGAGAGTCAGTAATTTGATGTTGAAAAGGATCACGGTCCAGGCCGGTGGCTGCTTAAGGTTTTCCAGGGAGGCCAGGGCCCAGAGCAGCAGTTTGAATATCCGCTTGTCGGGGTCGTTTTCCCGGGTCCAGTGGAAGATCAGTTCAGCTGCCAGGGAGGCGGCGGCATAACGATTGTAGTCTGCCCGGATCAGGGGGAAGGGGGTAAGCAGTTCGGCCTGGTCGATCCGGACCAGGGAGGAGCTGCGGCTTTCGGTATAGAGTATTTCGAGATGAGAGAACAGCTCAAGTTTATTGACGAAACGTTTCAGGCTCCGGTGGGCGCCCTTGGCGATCCCGCTCAACCTGCCCCGGCTCAGGCTGTAAAAGGTGACGATTTTGTCGGACTCGCCGTAGGATCTGACTCCGATAACGACCGCCGGAGTTCTGCCGGAATTCATGCGGTATTCCTTGAATTGATGGTGGGGTAAGCGATACTTCGAGATCGGGACGATGCTCTTCCCGGCCTCCCGGATCTTGACCGTTCCAGGTCGGGATCAGCGGTGGTTGCGGTTGGCTATCAATTGCCTCCCGGATCGTCGTGGTTTCTAAAAATACGCCTTCAGGTATGTGGGGAAGGTCGAAATCGTCATGGCCGACTTGGCCGGTTGCCGGTTTCCTTGTTCGTGGCGACGCTGACCGTGAAGGGTGAGGGCCGTCTGGCCGGAGTGCCGGCCTGGGTGGGAGCGGTCAAAACGGCAGTGGATTCCACTGCCGTCTCGTCGGGAACCGATATGTTTTCGGCAGCGGGCTCTTTTTCCGGAACTTCCGGAATGGCTCCGCCGGTAATTTCTTCTGCTCCGACGGCTTGCTCCTGGAAAACCCGGGGAATGGTATCTTCAGGTCCGGAAGTCTCTCCCGGTCCCGGCGGGGGTATATCATCAATCCGGGGAGAGGTTATGTCGGTGATTGTCGCCAGGTTGGAAAAACGGCCCTCGGATTTAAAGAAAACGCCGAAAACATAAAAGAGGATGAGGATTAACAGGAGGATGGTGATCGGCAGGATCTTGCTTTTCTTCCTCTTGATGAAGATCGAGGTCCGGTCCAGAATTTCCTCGTCGATGACATCATTGCGGTAGTGATTGACCCTGGGCCCTTGGGATTCGACCTCTTCCTGAACGGCATAGTGTCTGAAGGTGTCATCCGGGTCCAGTCCCAGATAGGATGCGTACAACCTGATAAAACCTCTGACGAACACTTCTCCCGGCAGTTTTTCGAAATCGTCTCTTTCCAGAGCCCGGATGAAGTTGGTGGGAATTTTTGTCGCCTCGGCGGCCTCCTCGACGGTTTTGTGTCCGGCCTTGCGGGTCCGGTGCAGAAGTTCTCCCAGGGTGTTTTCCAGCCGTTCCTCGTTCTCGGTTTGTTCTGTTGTCATGTCGCGTTTCCTGGCCGAATATTTACAGTATTTGCCGCGGTGCCCGGTTTGCCGGATGGAGTTCAGATAAGTTTTTGTAAGCGATTACAGGGCACCGAATCTGCTGTATTATCGGCCCCCTCATGTACACCAGTACACATCGCAGGCCGATGCCTTGCATCTCCGGCACCTGTAATCGCGTACCAGATGGGAGATTGATCAATCCTGGGTGGCTTATCCCGTGATCGGTTACGATCCGGGAGCTGTGCCGGCGAAGTGGATAAGGATTACAACGATTTGTATCGGACGGGAATAAACGCTCAATGCCGGAAATCGAAGATGTCATAAGAAAGGTCCGGGAGTATCTTCCCGGAGAAAATCTTGACGGGCTGCACGAGGCCCATGAGTTTGCCCGCCTTATTTACACGGGCAATCATCGCCATTCCGGCCTTCCATACCTTGAGCATGCCCTGGCGGTGGCCGATATTCTGGCCAGGCTGAAGCTGGACCTGAATACCATTATCGCCGGTCTCCTGCACGGAGCGCTGAAGGAGCCGGCTTCGGTTCCCGAAAAGGAACTGGCCAAGAAATTCGGCAAGGACGTGGCCACGATCGTCCGCGGCGTCACCAAGATCACCAGCGTTAACTTCGATTCCCGGCTGGCCTTCCAGGCCGAGAATATCCGACGCATGCTGCTGGCCATGTCGGAGGATATCCGGGTGCTGGTTCTCAAGCTGGCCGACTGTCTGCACGATATGCAGTCCCTGCGACATCTTTCTTCGGATAAACAGCGGGAGTTCGCCCAGGAGACCATGGAGCTGTACGCTCCCCTGGCCAGCCGTCTCGGGATCGACTGGTTGAAGCGGGAACTCGAGGATCTGGCCTTTTCCTATCTCTATCCCGATGAATATCGTGATCTGCAAAGCAGGATAGATACATCCCTCCTCGACCGCGGTCAATATGTGGAGGAAGTGAAACAACTTCTTTCCGCCAAGCTCAAGGAACAGGGAATCGCCGAGTTCAGAATCCTCGGTCGTCCCAAACATCTTTACAGCATCTACAAAAAACTCATCGCCCAGGATATCCCCCTCGAAAAGGTCTACGATAAAGTCGCCTTCAGAATCATCGTCAACTCGGTCCGCGAGTGTTACGAGGTGTTGGGACTGCTGCATGATCTGTGGCTCCCGGTTTCCGGGCGGTTCAAGGACTTTATCAGCACCCCTAAATCAAACGGCTATCAATCCCTGCATACCACGGTGGTCGGCCCCCGCGGCGAGTTCATGGAGATCCAGATCAGGACCGAGACCATGGACCGGATCGCCAACGAGGGTATTGCCGCCCATTGGGCCTATAAAGAGGGCAAGGCCATCACCGCCAGGGACGCGCAACTCTTCAAGGGGTTGTCTCAGCTGGTTCAGTCGGTCAGGGACTTGCAGGAACTCAAAGATCCCAGGGAGTTTCTGGAAGCTGTCAAAGGCGAGCTTCGGGAAGTCGAAGTCTATGCCCTTACCCCCAACGGAGAGATCAAGGAGTTGCCGGTCGACAGTACTCCGATCGATTTTGCCTATGCCATCCATACCGATGTCGGCGATCATTGCGCCGGGGCCAAGGTCAACGGCCGCATCGTGCCCCTGCGGCATCATCTGCATAGCGGCGACATGGTCGAGATCATTACCGCTCCCTCCCAGAAACCAAATCGCGGCTGGCTGGCTCTGGTCAAAACCAGCAGGGCCAGAAACCGGATCAGGCATTGGCTGAAAAGAGAAGAGCAGGAGAGGGCGCTTAAGGTCGGCACGGAAATTTGCGAGCGCGAACTACGCAAGCGGGACCTGAGCCTCAAAAAAGTCACCCGCAGCGGCCATCTGAAAGAGATACTCAAATCATTTTCCTGCAGTACCCTTGAGGATCTGCTCAGAAAAGTCGGTTCCGGCAAGGTCACCGTCGCGGCGATTGTCAATCGCATGCAACCGGAAGAGTTGCGGCCTGCCGGAGCTGAGCGGCAAGTCGAGGCGGTCAAAGCGAGGATCGGACCGAAAAGCCGTAAACCGGTGCCAAGCGAACACGCCGTGGTCATCGACGGGGTGGATGATATGCAGGTCAAGATCAGCAAGTGCTGCATGCCGGTCCCCGGTGACGAAATCGCCGGCTTTATCAGTTCCGGCCGGGGAATTTCGGTTCACAAGGTGGATTGCGTCAATTTCCTGGCCACTGACCCGGATCGGCAGATTGAGGTGAGTTGGTCCGGTCAATCCGGAGGGGGCTCCCATCTGGTCCAGGTACAGGTAGTCGCTCAGGACCAGCGCGGCCTGATCGCGGAAGTCAGCAATACCGTTAACGAGATGGAGGCCAATATCGACAGCATGGAGGCTCATACCTCATCGGATAATCTGGCCATACTGAATCTGGTCCTCGAAGTGGGGAATGTGGCCCATCTCAAGAGAGTCATCTTGAAATTGCGGCATATATCGGGGGTAATCGAGGCGTATCGAAAGTAGTGTCGCAAAATTTCCCGTGGCAAATTGCAAGGCGGATCAGGAATAGAGGCCGTGGGGTTCTAAGCGGGTGTTGTTTGCCTGTGACAATCGAGAAACGAAGGTAAGGTAGGGGGTGGAGTCGTTCACAGCTGGCGGTTTCAGGTGCGGGCGGATGAAAGAATCAAACGGGGCGCCTGAATAAGGCAGGCAACCCCGTTTGTCCCGGTCAGGACCGGATGTCGTGCCCTCAGGCCTGGGTAGTTCTGGCGGCCGGTTTTACAACGGCGCCGGAACGGATACAGGTGGTGCAGACTCGCATCTTTTTATTATTGCCGGGGGAAACCGCAACCTTTACGTTCTGCAAATTCGGCAGCCAGCGTCTTCTGCTTTTGTTATGGGCATGGCTGACATTGTTTCCGGTGACCGGACCTTTGCCGCATATTTCACACTTCTTAGCCATTTTCAAGACTCCTTTGTTTTTTCTTCGAAAGAAGGGACATATACAATGTCCCTATGGAGATGGCAAGTATTTTCCTGAATCCTTGACGGCTTTTTCAGGTAGTACTTTGAATTTAGATCATAACCTGAAATTTCATAACTCCGCAAAAAAATAAAAACTCGACCGGTTGCCCGATGAAGATCGGCAAGTTAATGGTTCTGACTGCCGTCTTGCGAACGTGAAACTTCCTGGAAATCTTATCGTGAAGTAATTGACATGATTGGCCCGCTCATGGTAACCTTGCCCGCTCCGGGATTTGTGGGACTTTTTTTCAGTTTCAGGGGAGCCCGGTCAAGGCGAATTTGCGGCTCCGGCGGCGATATGGAGAATATTAACCACGGTTGGCGAATATTCTTCATTTCCGGTAAGCATTATCATTCTTTGTTTGATTGCTCAATTAAATATCATGTACGTCAAATGGAGGTTTCCGCCGACCTTGGGGTTGACGTTTTTTGATGGCACAATATGTGCAATCCTTTCACCGCGCCGTAAAAGATGGTAATTGGATTTTTTTGGGGAAGTAATACTAGTGGGTAGCTTTTGAAATTAAACCAAACTTCAGAGTTCAAGCATGCAAAAAAATAAAAATGAAGTATGGGCTTTTTTCGCTTCGGTGAAACTTGCTCTCTTTACCTTTTTTATCCTGGCTGCGGCCTCGATTATCGGCACCCTTATTCCCCAGGGCAAGGAGATGCAGTTTTATGTGGACGCCTTCGGTCCCGGAACGGCCAAGCTTTTTCAGATATTCAACGTGCCGGACATGTACAATTCCTGGTGGTTTGTCTCCCTGCTGGTCCTGTTCAGTCTCAATCTGATTGTCTGCACCATCGACAGGTTTCCGAACATCTGGCGGCTGGTCACCATGGACAATCTGGCCATTGATATCGGCCGGATCCTCAAGATGCCCAAACGCCAGACTTTTCAATCAGACCTGCCGGCATCGGAGCTGGCCCGGGCCGTGGAAGGGATGTCAACTTCGTGGAAGTTCGACAAGGCCGAAAAGGAAGAAGGGATTCTGCTTGCCGGCCAGAAAGGAGCCTGGACCAGGCTCGGAGTGATTTCTGTCCATGTCAGCATCCTGGTTATCTTTATCGGCGCCATTATCGGTTCGATCTTTGGTTTCAAGGGCAGCGTCATGATCCGGGAGGGCGGTTCCGCCAAGGAGATTTATCTGCACGACGCCAAAAATACCAAGATTCCTCTCGGTTTTGAAGTACGCTGTGACCGCTTTGAGTTGAAGCGCTACAACACCGGTGCTCCCAAGGAATATATTTCCGATCTGGTAGTGCTTGAGAATGGTGAAGAGGTTCTCGAAAAAACCATCGTCGTCAACGACCCCCTCAAATACAAGGGCTTGACTTTCTACCAGTCCAGTTACCAGCCCCTGGAAGACGCCTATGCGATTAAAATCGAGAATCAGAAGACCGAGGCTAGTAAGAAGTTTTATATTGGTCCCGGCAGCGCCGTGGAATGGAAGGAAGAAGGGCTGAAGTTCGGGATAACCAACCGGATGGGACCATATGGGATGGGCGAGTATCGCCATAAAATCTGGTTTAACGATACCAGCCAGAAACCCATAGAATTCTGGACGGAAGAAGGAAAACTGGTCATAGTTGAAAGACCGGAGGCCGACTACCTCTTCTCGCTCAGGCCCCTTTATTACACCGGCCTTCAGGTGGCCAAAGATCCGGGAGTCTGGTGGGTGTATATCGGCTGCGGCATAATGCTGCTCGGGCTTTACGTTGCTTTTTTCCTTTCCCATAAAAAGGTCTGGATCTATATTTCCGAGAAGGACTCCCGTTCACGGCTCCATCTCAGCGGAACCAGCAACAAGAATAAAATCGGCTTTGACAATGATTTTTCTGCTCTTTCGGAACAACTCGAGCAGAATGACAGCTTAAAACTTAAAAGGGAATAGCTATGAACAGCTCTCAGTTGTTGGGTTTTACAACCTTTGCCTATCTGGCCGCCTCGATTTTGTATGTCGGCATCTTCGTTTTCCGGGCCAAAAAGCTCGGGTTGGCGGCGGCGCTTCTGCTTATTCTGGGTTTTCTTTTCAATACCGGCGGCATCATTTTGCGCTGGGTTGAGTCCTATCAGCAGGGAATAGGACACGCGCCCATGTCCAACATGTACGAGTCGCTGGTCTTTTTCGCCTGGTGTATCGCCATTTTCTATCTCTTTCTGGAGTTCAAGTTCAAGAACAGGCTGATCGGCGCTTTTGCCGTGCCTTTTGCCTTTTTCAGCATGGCTTTGGCTTCGTTGAAGAATCCCGATATCACCCCGCTGGTTCCCGCCCTGCAGAGTAACTGGCTGATCGCCCACGTGGTGACCTGCTTCGTGGGTTACGCGGCCTTCGCCGTGGCTGCCGGCATGGGTATTATGTATCTGGTCAGGGCCTCCAGTCTTGAAGGCGGCAAGGAAAAGAATCCCGACGGCCTGCTGGCCACCCTTCCAAGCCTGAAGCTGATCGACGACATTACCCACAAGACCATCGTCTTCGGTTTTCTGTGGCTCTCCGCCGGGATCATTACCGGGGCGATCTGGGCCAATTCGGCCTGGGGCACCTACTGGAGTTGGGACCCGAAGGAGACCTGGTCGTTGATTACCTGGTTTGTCTATGCGGGCGCCCTGCATGCCAGGTTCACCAAGGGCTGGGGCGGCAAACGCATCGCCTGGCTGGCCATTATCGGTTTTGTTGCCGTAATGTTTACGTACTACGGGGTTAACTATCTGCTCTCGGGGTTGCACAGCTACGGGGGCTGATATACTTCTCGAAAATGCATTTTAAAAATTTAAGCGTGACTTCAGTGGCCCGGAATTTTGGGCCACTTTTTTTTGGGCGGTGGCCGGGAATGATGCTGTTCAGTCCGCTGTGGTAAAGCATGAGGGTGAGAGGACGGTGGAACAATATCTCCTGATCGATTTCGTGACCAAGTGGGGTTTCCTGCTTTTAAAGACCACACTGAATTGGCTAAGGCAGCCATGTTTTCCCGCTTGACATCCTTTTTTATTAATAATATAAACTTACTAATAGTGAATGAATTTGAATTCATTTTATCTTAAATTATTCAAGGAGAGAAGAAGATGGCTAAAAAGATTGTACTTTGTGTGGCAGTAGTTGCTATGGTATGCGGATTTTCCGCTGTAATTACCATCGCTGCCGGAAGTGGACCCGAAACCGTTGTATTTGAAAATAAAAAAGGCAATGTTACCTTCCAACATCATGACCATCAAGGCAAGTTTGAATGTGCCGAGTGTCATCATACCAAAGCCGATGACGGTTCTCAGGGACCCTATGTCGCCGGTGAAGAGGGGAAATGCGCCAGTTGTCATGAACTGGGCAGCATGAAAGACGAAATTCATCAAAACTGCCGCGGCTGCCACCAAGAGCAGGACAAGAAACTTGCATCCTGCAGCACTTGTCATGTGAAGTAATTGTTTGACAGCTTATAAAGCTGCTTTTATAAAAAGGCTGCCCCTTTGAGGGCGGCCTTTTTTTATGGAATAAGCCTTAACCTTCAACAAATTCTTTCATCCAATATTTATGGCGATTTCTGCACGTAAAAAAAGGAGAGTAAACGGGCGGCCATGGCTGTGGAACCACATCCATCTGTCTATTTTGGTGCTGGCGGTTGGCTTGCTGCTTTCCTTTTTAATCGGGCTTGGCCTCTATGCTTTAGCGGCCCTCGAGATTCCGGATATTTCATCGGTTGCTTCATATAGGCCGCCGACGGTCACGGTCTTTCTGGATGATAAGCAAGAACCTATCGCTGAATTTTATCGAGAAAGGCGTTATGTCGTCCCGGTCAGCGACATGCCCGAATTGCTGCCGGCGGCCTTTGTGGCGGCGGAAGACGGTCGTTTTTATCAACATGGCGGCGTCGACGGCTGGTCGGTCCTGCGGGCGATGGTCAATAACCTCCGTTCCGGCCGGCGTTCCCAGGGGGGGAGCACCATAACCCAACAGGTAGCCCGTTCTCTACTTCTGACCAGGCAAAAAACCTATACCCGCAAAGTCAAGGAAGCGATTCTCGCCTATCGGATCGATCGTCTTCTCGGCAAGGAAGATATCCTCTATCTTTACCTTAACCAGCTGTATCTCGGCGAGGGTACCTACGGGGTAGGAGCGGCCGCCCGGGTCTATTTCGATAAGGATGCCTCCGAATTGAATCTGGCCGAGATCAGCCTCCTGGCCGGTCTGCCCCAGGCGCCGAGCCGATATTCTCCCCTGAAGAACTTTAAACTGGCCAAGGCCCGCCAGCGTTATGTGTTGAACCGGATGGCCGCCGACGGTTATATTACCCCTGAAGAGGCGCGACAGGCTTATCGTCGCGGACTGCGCTGGCGAACGGAAAAATCACAAGTTGAAGCTGCCGGGCAATATTTCGTCGAGCATGTCAGGCGATATATCGAAGATCAATACGGCCGGGAAAAACTGTTAACCGGCGGTCTGGTTGTACACACCACCATGAATAGCGCTCTCCAGCAGGCTGCGGCGACCTCAGTGGAAAGGGGAGTTGCCGAGTGGGCGAAACGTAATCCCGGCGCAAGGGATAAGCCCCAGGCGGCCCTGATCGCCATTGAAGTCGATTCAAATCGGGTGACAGCAATGGTTGGCGGCACCGATTTTACCAGTAGCCAATACAACCGCGCCGTCCAGGCCAGACGGCAACCAGGCTCGGCTTTTAAACCGATAATTTTCGGTGCGGCCCTGCAACGTGCCGTGACGCCCGCTGATCTTCTCCTTGATGAGCCGGTTAAATTGCCCGGTAATACTCCCGGCCAATTCTGGGAACCGCAAAATTTCAGCGGAGATTATCACGGTCGGACCACGGTGTGGACCGGGTTGGTAAAATCCCGAAATATCGTCAGCATAAAGCTCCTGCAAAAGGTCGGGATCGAATCGGTCAAGAGTCTGGCCGGGAGGATGGGTATATCCGCCCAACTTGACGATAATCTCTCCCTGGCGCTTGGAACTTCGGGGGTTTCACTTCTGGAAATGACCGGGGCTTACAATGTCTTCGCCGGGCGGGGGCTCTATCGGTCGCCGCTGTTTGTGACAAAGGTTGTCGATCAATACGGAAATATTCTGGAAAACGGTGATAAGCAAGAGGTCAGACGGTCGCTGTCTCCCAAGGATGCCTATCTGGTAACAGATCTTCTCAAGGGAGTGATTAAGCACGGGACCGGTCGGTCGGCTCAGGGACTGTCCGTTGAGGCGGCGGGTAAGACGGGGACCAGCGACGGCAATCTTGACGCCTGGTTTATTGGTTATACTCCAGAATTGGCGGCCGGGGTATGGCTTGGTTTCGACCGCAACATTACTCTCGGAAAACATGAAACCGGGGGCAGATCAGCGACGCCGGTCTGGCTGGATTTTATGAAGAAAGCGAATTTGCTGAATCCAGCGGAGCGGAAGAACTTTACGGTTCCGGAAGGGATAGTGTTCCTGCCCATGGATCCGGCAACCGGAGAAATCAAGACAGAAAAAAGCATCGGCGCCGTTGATGTAGCGTTCAAGGAGAGTTTGCTGCCAATGGTGCGCTAGGAGCCGGTCTTCGAGATTTTCTCCAGGTGCTATCTTGTGAATGCTCGGTTACACAGGGGCTTGCACTCTCTAAGGGTTGCCCGGCAGGCCGGCAAAAGTGGGTGAAGCCGTTTTTTTTACTCAAGATCGAGTTCAGGGTGGGGCTTGTCAGAGGCCCTTTCGCCAGGGTCAAGTTTGACATGTTCGCAAAAAATCAGAAATACCCTTCGACAGGCTCAGGGTGAGCGGAATAAACTTTTGATTTAACATTCGTGCTGAGTTTGTCGAAGTGCGCTCCTTTAAGCGATGGCGACTTTTTGCGTATCCATCAAGCTTCCAGTAGATTAAATCTGAAGATGGATTGTCAGCTAAAAAAGTCCACCGGTCTGCCGCGGAACTTTTTAGATGTACCGATATCAAGCCTATTTATTTTTTTTATCGGGGAGATTGCTCAGGTCGTCCCGGCCGCTGTAAACGATCTCGAATTGGCCCTCAAGGGCTTTGGTCAGGGCTTTTAACTGCTCATCGTCCAGGGCCGAGATCCTGATGGCAACTCTTTTCATGCCTTTAGGGGCGTCCTCGAATGAGGTCAGGATGCTGATGATCCGGCATTCCCGTTCTTTCAAAACGCCGACCACCTTGGTCACCGAGCCCGGCTCGTCGGGCAGGTCGAATACGTACTGAAGGGCATTATCCTTGATACCGGTCATGTGGATGAAACCGCGCAACACATCGGTTTCACTCAGCAGGCCGATCAGGAGACCCTTGCCGTCGACTACCGGCAGACCGGATATCTTGGAATTGAGCATGATCAGCGCCGCTTTTTCAAGGGTTTCCTTGCCGGAGAGGGTGAGTGGCTCGTTGGTCATGACATCCTTGACCTTCATCTCGGAGAGCAGGTAATAAAGTTCGTGTATATCGAGCGAAGTGGTCTTGGATGGCGAGGCGTCCTTGACATCCCGGTCGGTGATGATCCCGATCAGCTTGCCGTGGGAAACTACGGGCAGCCGCCGGATATTTTTTTCCTTCATTATCCTGGTGGCCCGCATCAGTGATGTGTTTTCATCAACCGTCATAACATCTTTGGCCATCCAATCCTGAATAAGCATTATGCAATTCTCCTAGAGGTTGTCATTGATGGTTTCCTGTAACTGTCCAGCGCATCGCATCTGCTTCGGGGGCCTTCGCAAGAACTTCACCCATCTGCGGTGCCTGCTGAGTTATAATTATTCTTTCATTTTAACAAATTTCGACCGAACAGTCCTCTCTTTCTGTCTTAGGCATGCAGGTTTTTTCGACCGGCTCATCGTAACGATAACTGTTATTATTGTGTGAATTGGAATGAGTACGAGGACGAGTCGCCAACCCGGTACCCCAAGGGCACTTCCGTTGGGCGCTTCCCAAGGCTTCTTTTAAATTCCCCTGGAGGGCACTTCCTGCGGGGCGCGGATGGTCCGTGATCGGACGCCACGAAAGGGTGCCAATGCAATTTCTCCACTGCGATTACGGACGGATAAACTGGTAGTTACAGTTTGATAAGGGCAAACCACCCGATAGCCGTGACCATTCCGGGTATTAGCGCAAAAGCCGAATTTCTTTTTCTTGCCAATTGACCGGCAAGACGTTAAAGGGGAACAGGCTATCTCTATTGATTGATGGCCGCGGGCCTTTATCAACAAAGCAAGTGATCATTATGAAGGGATTTCCATTTCCCATATCCGACCGCGAACTTACATCCATATTGTCGCACCTGGCCGAAGAAGACTCTTTTGTCTTCCTGGAAACCACCCGGTTGAGTGCGGATAATTATCTCTCCTATCTTTTCCTGAACCCCCTCGCCAGGATTACCTGCAAGGGGAGCGATGACCCCGTTGCCTTTCTGGAAAAAGCGCAACGCTATTGCGATGAAGGTTTTTATCTGGCCGGTTCCTTTGCTTACGAGTTCGGCTATCTCCTCGAAGAGGTCCTCCAGGGGCTGATTGACCCGGCTGAGCAGATCGTTGCCGATTTCGGCGTTTATCGAAAGCCATATATCTATGACCATCGGCAGGGTGATTTTATCAGCGGCCGGCCCTGGCCGTCCGAAGATGGAGGGGGGCAAGCCTCCGAGCCGGGCTTCGCGATCTCCGAGCCGACCTTCAACCAGGCCAGGGAAGATTATCTGGAGAAGATCGACCGGATCAAACACTATATCGAGGCTGGCGACACCTACCAGGTTAACTATACCCTCAAGCTTCTCTTCGACTTTCAGGGTTCGGATATCGCTTTCTACAAGGCGCTGCGCCGTAATCAGAGTGTCTCTTACGGCGCCATGATCAAGCAGGGTGACCACCGTACCCTCTCCTTTTCGCCGGAGCTTTTTTTCAGGAAAAAGGACAATCAGTGTACAGTCAGGCCCATGAAGGGCACCATGCGCCGTGCTCCCGATTTTGCCGGGGATGCGGCGATCCGCGACTCCCTGGCCACCGATATCAAAAACCGCAGCGAAAACGTCATGATTGTCGATCTGCTCCGCAATGATCTGGGCCGGCTCTGCGTGATGGGCGAGGTGGAGACTGTTTCGCTGTTCGATGTGGAAACCTATGAGACCTTGCACCAGATGACTTCCAGTATCAGGGGCAGGCTGAAGCCTGATGTCGGTCTGGTCGAGCTGTTCCGGGCCATATTCCCCTGCGGTTCGGTGACCGGCGCCCCCAAGATCAGAACAATGGAGATTATCAGCGAACTGGAAACGACCCCGCGTGGAGTATATACCGGCGGGATCGGTTTTATTTCGCCGGCAGGGGAGGCGGTGTTCAATGTGCCGATCCGGACGGTGGTTTTAGATAAGGAGCGGGGTGAGATGGGAATCGGTTCCGGCATCGTTTATGACTCGGATCCGGGGAAAGAGTGGGAGGAATGCTGTCTGAAGGGACGATTCCTCCAGGCTTCCTTCCCGGAGTTCGAATTGATTGAAACACTGCTCTATCAGCCGCGGCAAGGCTTCTGGCTGCTGGCCCGCCATCTGGACAGGTTGGAAAGATCGGCGGCTTATTGGGGGTTTTCCTTTTCCCGGACGGAGGTCGTGAAAGCCTTGGAGCAGACCGCCTTTACTCCGGGAGCCGAAGAATGCCTGCGGATTCGTTTGCTGTTCCATAAAGACGGCTGTCTGGAGGTTGAGAGCTTTCCCGCTCCCGAGCCGGATTATAATAACTCCCAGGGAAATGGCGATCCGCCGAAGGTGGTCCTCTCTTCTTCCTTCACCGATTCGACTGACCCGTTTTATTATCACAAAACCACCTGCCGCAACATGTACGATGCCGAAAGGGAGAGTGCCCTTGCCGCCGGTTTTTATGAAGTTCTCTACCGCAATGAACGTGGGGAGATGACCGAGGGCGGCATCACTAACCTCTTTGTCCGCAAAAACGGCAAACTGCTGACTCCGCCCCTGTCCTGCGGATTGCTGGGAGGGGTGTTACGGGCGGCCCTGCTTGATGGCGAGGTGGATGCCCCCGACGGTCTCCCGGTAGAGGAAAAGGTCATAACACTTGAGGATTTAAAAAATGCCGAGGGAGTATATGTCGGTAATTCGGTCAGGGGGCTGGTCCGGGTCAGTTTGGTCGATGATTGCCTGGAGTCTTCAGGCAATAAGCCGGCAAGTCCTTCGACAGGCTCAGGATGAGCGGACAATTTACAGGCTCAGGGTGAGGGAAGCAATTTGCAGGCTCAGTGTGAGCGGATTAACTGATTGATTTACCGTTCGTGCCGGGCTTGGCGAGGAGCGCTTATTTATGCGCGGGACTTTTTGCGAACTGATCAAGCTTGATCAGTTCGCAAAAAGATTCGGGATGGCCACAAGTAATTTCGACCAATGGGAGAAATCTTAGGTTGGTTCCCGATGGAATAAAGAACAAGATTTCTCACATGCGTTCGAAATGACAGTTTTTTGCGAACTGATCATCCCGGTTCGGCATGGTCAGGGTCTCTGGTAAAGGTTGCGGATAATATCACCCTTGCCGATCACTCCAACCAATTTGCCGCCGCTCACGACCGGCAGGGTATGGAGGTTGCGATCGGACATGATGGTGGCGATTTCCGACATCGGTGTATCTTCGTTTACGGTGACAATCTCTTCGGAGTAGATGTCCTTGACCCTGGTTCCCGTCATCTTCTTGATCTCCCGGTCGAGCTTGGCGGGATTTTCCAGAAAGATCACGCTGTCCAGGATGGTCATGATACCGGGGATGTGGACATTTTTACTCTGGTCGATAAGGTCGCTTTCGGTCACCACCCCCAGCAGTTTTCCCGCATCGTCCACCACCGGCGCACCGCTGATCCTTTTTTGCCAGAACAGGTTGGCCAGATCGATTACCTCCGTTTCGGGTCCTACAGCGATGACTTCCCGGGTCATTATCTCTTTGGCGGTGAGCATTGATGGTCTCCAAGGTTGGTATTGATTATTGATAAACTCGCAAAAAGTCGGGAAAAGCTGTTATTTCGAACGCATGTGAGAAAACTTTTTCTTTAACTTATTGTTACTATTAAGATTTCTCCTATTGGTCGAAATGACATTAAGGCGATCTCGACTTTTTGCGACGCCATCAGCTTTATACCCACAGGGCATAAGTTTCGTTGAACAGACGAGCTGCTCAACTCAGTTTAAATGAGTTCAGAAATTATCGCCGGCAGTTTGTCGGCCAGTTCCGAGGCCAGCAGTCCGGTCCGGATGTCGAGCTCTTCGCTTAAGCGATCCGCGGCCAGGCCGTGCGCATAAACGGCGAGTCTGGCCGCGTCCCATGGGTTCATGCCCTGGGCCAGCAGACTGCCGATGAATCCGGCAAGGACATCGCCGCTGCCGCCGGAAGCCAGAATCGGATTGCCGGTCAAGTTGATTGCGGCCCGGCCATCGGGGGCGGCGATAATGGTGCCGGCACCCTTGAGAACCAGGAAGACCTGATGGGTCCCGGCGAATTCCCGGGCGATTTCCAGACGATTCTCCTGGATCTCCCGGCTTGGTTTGCCGGTAAGGCGGGCCATTTCGCCGGGGTGGGGGGTCAGGATCCGGGGGCCGGCTCCGTTTTTCAGCCGGGCGGGATCATCGGCCAGTAGATTGAGACCGTCGGCATCGACCACCATCGGCAGCGGCAGTTCCCTGTATAGTTCCGCGACCAGCCTGCCGGTTGCCTGGTTGGCGCCCAAACCCGGCCCCGCGACCAGAGCCTGCTTGTCCGCCAAAAAATCTGTTAATAGTTGAGAGTCCTGATCGGTGGCAAAGCCGTTATTGGAAGATGGCAGGGGCAAGGTCATCGCTTCGGGCAGGGCGGTTTCAAAAACGGCGGAGAGGTCGGCGGGGGAACAGATCGTCACCAGGCCGCACCCTGAGCGCAACGCTCCCCGGGCGCAGAGCAGGGCGGCGCCGGTTTTGCCCCGGGATCCGGCCAGCACGGCAAGATGGCCGTAAGTGCCTTTATGGGAAGCCGGCACCCTTTCCGGAACCAGGCCGCTTATCGAGTGGTTATCCAATACTTCAATCTGTAAATCCCCGGCCTCAACAATTTGAGCTGGAATACCGATGTCAACCACCACCAGGGTTCCGGTCATTTCCGGGCCGATCCCGCTGAAATGGCCCGGTTTGGCGAGGCCGCAGGTTACGGTCAGGTCCGCTTTGATGGATATGCCCTGGGGGACGCCCCGGTCACTGTCCAGGCCGGAGGCGATATCGATGCTTACCACCGGAGCCGCCGCCCGGTTTATCATTTCGATCACCTCGGCCAGGTAGCCTTTTACCGGCCGGGTAAGGCCGATGCCGAAGATCGCGTCGATGATCAGATCGCTCCGGGTCAGGTAATTTGCAAGACCCTGCAATTCCTCTTTACCGGTTACCGGGTAAATCGGAATATTTAGATTCTCAACGATTTTAAGATTGACGGCGGCGGCGCCCTTGATCTTTTTGGGTTCGGCCAGCAGGAACACAAGAGGCATTCCGCCCCGCTGGAGAACATGGCGGGCGATGACCAGCCCGTCCCCGCCGTTATTGCCCCGGCCCGCGACAATCATCACCGTCCGTCCTTCCAATTCTCCGTATAGCTCAATAATGGCCTGGACCGTGCCTGTCCCGGCGTTCTCCATCAGGACAAGGTCCGAAATGCCGCAGGTCTCGATGGTCTCGTTATCCAGTTGCCGCATCTGCTCGGCGTATGCCAGCTTCACTGATCCTGTTCTCCTTGTCCGGCACTGCATTGATCTTGAAATTCACCGGTCGGCTCCCCCACGTCGAGCTGTCCGGTAACTACTTGCATTCATCACGGTCTGAATTCTGATGAACCCGCAAAAAAAATGCCGCGTTATCGCGAGATGCAAAGCGACGAAGCAATCCAGATTCTCAAACGGTTACATGTTTATGGATTGCTTCATTAGCTCGCAAGGGCGTACCTTTTTTACCATTATAATCCATAGAGATATAATTGGTACAGAGGGCGGGAGAACCATTGTTTTCCCAGCTATCAAGGCTGTTCACTCTCTTAAAAGAAAAGGCGGGAAAATTCCGCCCGCCTGTTCGCCGCTCTACTTTTCCGGATCAAGTTTCAGAAGGAGGACAGGGTATCGAGGCGGTGAAGGTCCACGATTGAGGTTCGGCGAAGTTGAGCCCGACAGTATTGGTTATGTCGCTAGTCAGGGTTACCGTGAAGGTGCCGACCAGGCCGACCGAAGGAACAAAAAGAGCGATGGTCTCGCTGCTGGGCGAAATTCCCCAGTCGCCGTCTCCTGTTGAGAGCGGTTCCGCTTCAGTATCGCTCTTGATGATAAAAGATTGCGGGGTGATCGAGGACGCCCTGATCGGATCGTCGAACGCCGCGGTGACCGCGCAGACATGGGTGACCGTTCCTTCGGGAGGATCACCTTCAAGGAATTTGGGCGGAGTAGTGTCTTCTTCAACCGTTGTCGAGTAGTCACCTTCAACCGGCCCGCCGCAAGCAGGCAGGAAGGTCGAGACTATGCTAAGCAACAAAATCGTCTTTAAAAAATTCATATAATTGATCAATTAATTGATACTTCGATCAGAAGTAATGATTCCGGGGTGATTCCCAGGCTATATTCTCTGGCATCTTTCATGTCGATTTCCTGCCGGTCTGCATGGTTAACCAGTTTTATTTCGCTTTCCGCGGGCAAGTCGGCCGGATTCCAGCTTATGGTTACCGGTTCGCCGGTCTGGCTGACGATAACGAGCCGCCACTCTTGGTATGATCCCGGTCCCCTGATATCACGCCAGAAAGAGCCTTCTTCGTTTGAAAAATATACCTGGATGTCGCCCGACAGTATGCCCGGTACGTCGTAAAGGCCGTCGGCAAGATCGGTGGCGTCGGGTTTTTGGCCAAAGGCCAGGGTACTCGCGGTCCGGCCGGAAGTCACCTTGATATTCGCCTCCCATCCTTCAATAGCCGAGGCCGAGGATAAGATTGCAATCGCTAGAAAGCACGTCAGGAAAAGGGATGTGATTATCTTTTTCACTGCTGGATCCCCGTTTATGGTTTGGTAAAGATTAACTTGTAAGTCGAGCTGTCGTCCACCTTGAAATATATCCAGTAACCGAGCCAGGGGGTAAGCTCCGCATCCGGATTGCCTCCGGCGCTTTCCCAACCGTACTTAGATCCCCAGTCGGTACCCTTGAAATAGTAGATACCGTTTAATACCCAGTTTATGGTAGCGGCTTCCGTCCAGCTGATTGGCGTTCCAGAATCCTTCAGGATTTGCAGGTTTTTCAGTAGGATCGGCTTCGAATAGGGATTGCTGATAATATTCCAGCCGGTCTGTAGATCCAGGGTTACGGTCGGGGCTGTAATATCAGGATTATCATTAAGCGAGGTCGGCAGGGTCTGATTCTCTGAATCGCCGATCACGAAATATCCTTCGCCCAGGGTGGGAGTATAGTTGTTGTCCCTGGGCACGAACTCGCCTTTATTGGATTCATCCTTTAACCCTCCGGATTGCCAGCCGAAAATATTGCTTGTGCCAAGATTGTCCCGAAAGGCGCCATCACCACTGGAAAGATCCTTGGCAATGCCGAGCATGTTGGGGCCGTTCAGAAGATAGATTGTCGGTCCTTCAATATCAAGGCTGTTGGAGAGTTTAGCGCCGTTTTGATCACCGCTGTCCCGGACCTCGTAATGGTAGCTATAAGCCGGGGCGGGGCCGAGGCGAAGTGATAGACTGCATTCAACCCCGGCTGGATCAGAAAAATCGGGATCAACGCCGCAATTCATCTCAATCGGCTGACCATTGATGACCAGCCAGACACTGGCGGCATCGGCGTGATTGACGTTTACCTTGAAGGTGAACCTCTTGTCGACCACTGGTCTGTTGAATTCTTCGTCGAGATTAGTGGTGACGGGCTCCTCAACCGGGCTGATTCCGTTCAAGGCAAAGTCAGGATCGTCGGGATAAGCGTCGCAGGCGTCGCCGATCCCGTCGCCGTCCGTATCGGCCTGGTCGGGATTGGCAATAGCGGGACAGTTGTCGTCGGCATCGGTTATGCCATCGCTATCGCTGTCGTTGTCGCAGGCGTCTCCTATGCCGTCAGCATTAGTGTCTTCTTGATTCTGGTTGTCGATTGCGGGGCAGTTGTCACAGGCATCGCCGATGGTGTCGCCGTCCGCATCGGCCTGGTCGGGGTTGGCAATGGCGGGGCAGTTATCGAGGGCGTTGGCAACCCCGTCGCCATCGATATCATTATCGCAGGCATCGCCGATCCCGTCGCCGTCTGTGTCGGTCTGGAGCGAATTGGCATCGTAGGGGCAGTTGTCGTCGGCATTGGCAACCCCGTCGCCATCGATATCATTATCGCAGGCGTCGCCGATCCCGTCCCCGTTTGTGTCGGTCTGGAGCGGATTGGCAATGGCGGGACAGTTGTCGTCGGCATTGGCAACTCCGTCGCCGTCGAGATCATTGTCGCAGAGATCGCCGGTCCCGTTCCCGTCGGTGTCGTCCTGATCAGGATTGGCGGTGGCGGGGCAATTGTCGCAGGCATCGCCAAACCCGTCATCGTCGGTGTCGGCCTGGTCGGGATTGGCAACGGCGGGACAGTTGTCGATATCGCCGCATATCCCGTCGCCGTCGATATCATTGTCCGGATCGTTGGGGCAGATGTCGCAGGCGTCGCCGATTCCGTCCCCGTCTGTGTCGGTCTGGAGCGGATTGGCAACGTATGGACAGTTGTCGGCGGCATTGGCAATGCCGTCGCCGTCGATATCATCGTCGCAGGCATCGCCGATTCCGTCCTTGTCGGTGTCGGTCTGATCCGGATTGGCAATGCCGGGACAATTGTCTCTTTCATGGTCTTCGCAGATGCCGTCGCCGTCAGTGTCAACGCCGTCGCCCATCGGATTGAAAGTTCCGGATGAGCAGTCATCGCAACCGTCATTGTCGGAGTCGCCGCACACATATGGATTATAGTCATCACTGTCGGCACCGTTTTCGGAGCCGTCACCGTCGATGTCGGGGTCGCAGGCGTCGCCGATTCCGTCGACGTCGAAGTCGAGCTGGTCGGGGTTGGTGACTTTGGTACAGTTATCGTTGTCGCCGACTTTCGGAGCCAGGAACCCGGCCCCGGAGCAGAAACCGTCTTTGTCGTCGTCGTTGAATTTATCACCGGGGCAGATATCGCAGACGTCGCCGATCCCGTCGCCGTCGGTGTCGGCCTGGTCGGGATTGTACGTAGTGGGGCAGTTATCGACTTCCCCGCAAACCCCGTCGCCGTCGAGATCATTGTTCGGATCGTTGGGGCAGGCGTCGCAGGCGTCGCCGATCCCGTCGCCGTCGGTGTCGGCCTGGTCGGGATTGTACGTAGTGGGGCAGTTGTCGACATCCCCGCAAATCCCGTCGCCGTCAATATCATTGTCCGGATCGTTCCGGCAGGGGTCGCAGGCGTCGCCGATCCCGTCGCCGTCCGCATCGGCCTGGTCTGCGTTGGCAACGTAGAGGCAGTTATCGAGATCCCCGCATACTCCGTCTTCGTCGGCATCGTTATCCGGATCGTTCCGGCAGGCGTCGCAGACATCGCCGATACCGTCGTTGTCCGCGTCGGCCTGCTCGGGATTGGCATCGTAGGGGCAGTTGTCGCAGGCGTCGCCGATTCCGTCGCCATCGGTGTCGGTCTGGTCGGAATTGGGCGTAGAATCGCAGTTGTCGCAAGCATCGCCGATCCCGTCACCGTCCATGTCGGTCTGTGCTTGATTGTACGTTACGGGGCAGTTGTCGACTTCCCCGCAAATCCCGTCACCGTCGATATCATTCAACACATCGTTCGGGCAGGGGTCGCAGGCGTCGCCGATCAGGTCGCCGTCCGTATCGGTCTGGTCGGCATTGGCAATGGCGGGGCAGTTGTCGATATCGCCGCAAATCCCGTCGCCGTCGAGATCATTGTCCGAATCGTTGGGGCAGGGGTCGCAGGCGTCGCCGATCCCGTCGTTGTCGGTGTCGGCCTGGTCGGGATTAGCAACATAGGGGCAGTTGTCGGCGGCATTGGCAACCCCGTCGCCGTCGAGATCATTATCGCAGGCATCGCCGATCCCATCGCCGTCCGTGTCGGTCTGGTCGGGATTATACGTAGTGGGGCAGTTGTCGACGGCGTCGGCGACGCCGTCGTTATCGCTGTCGTCGTCGCAGGCGTCGCCGATCCCGTCGCCGTCCGCATCGGCCTGGTCTGCGTTGGCAACGTAGGGGCAGTTATCGAGATCCCCGCATACTCCGTCTTCGTCGGCATCGTTATCCGGATCGTTCCGGCAGGCGTCGCAGAC
>JAWOIQ010000002.1:0-4766 GCA_046484585.1 Desulfurivibrionaceae bacterium | reverse complement strand
ATCTCCCTGCCGCAGGTCAGAACCGGAACCCGGCCGCGCTTCTCCCGGGCAACCTTGCGGTCACTCAAAAAATCGGCAACCTTGCGGCTGCCGGGGCCGCCCAGGGGATGGAAGCAGTCCCCCGGCCTGGGCGCCCTTACCGTAAACGGAAAACTCAGCTCCGCCATATCCAGGTAGTCTGCCTCTGCCTGGATTAATTCCCCTGGACGGGGCGCCTTTGCCAGCACCTCAACCAGCAGGGTAAGGCCGAGCTCCTCGATGGGCCAGAGCCCCACCCCCTCAATCACCTTTTCATAGGAAAGTTCTCCGCATTTAGCCAGACCGGCGCGATGACGATTGCGCCCGGCCGGATAGGAGAATTCCAGAAAAGGGCCTCTTTTGACCACCCGCAAGCCTTCGGGCAGATGAAGCTCGCCGCCGGCGCCCTCTTTCGCCGCCAACTCCAGCAATTTATCGATATGCTGGAAGGACGGCTGGACGCCGAGCTCGACCAGAACCATCTCGACAACCCTTCGCTGTAGAGCCTGATGACCGGTGGCAAGCATCCCGCTGTCCACCCGGAGGATTTCAGCCTCCTCCGGAGCCGATACCGTCCGCCGGTAAAGTTCCCCGCTCAAGTCATCGAGAAGATCTTCTTCACTTCTGAGAATCTCGGCGGTTCGCAACAGATTCAAGCGAATAGCCGGATTAAAGTGTTTCTCCAGATAAGGTAACAGCTCGAGCCGGACCCGGTTTCGCAAAAAATCCCGCTCGGCATTGGAGCTGTCTTCCAGAAAAGGAATATTCCGTTCGCGCAGATAATCGAGCAAGCGCGCCTTGGTCACCCCCAAAAGGGGGCGGATTACCCGGCGATAGTTGAGCGGGGCCATCCCGGCCAGGCCGCCTCGCCCGGTCCCCCTGATCAGACGCAGCAGAACCTCCTCGGCCTGATCATCGGCGGTATGGGCGACAACGATTGCCGCCGCCCCCAGCTCCCCGGCAGTTTCCTCCAAAAAGCGATAGCGCAGGGTCCGGGCCGCCGCCTCGATGGACAGCCCCCGTTCCTCGGCATATTCGCGCACCGCCACCCTGCCGGCCCTGAAAACGGCTCCCAGCTGCGCGGCCAGTCGTTCAACCAGTTCCGCTTCGGCCGCGGATTCATCCGGACGCAGACCATGATCCACATAGACGGCGCAGAGCCCGAACTTCAATTCCCCGGCGACGGCGGCCAGGAGATGGAGCAGGGCAACCGAATCGACACCGCCGGAAACCCCGGCGATCAGCAGGCCGCCGGCTGTCGGCACGCCGAGTTCCCTTATTTGCCGCAGGGTATGCACTTCAAGAGGATGGGTAATCGTCATAGTGAATTTCTACAGAAAACCGATGGCTTTTACCGCCGAACTTAGGCATAATAAATCGAATTGACAAACAATATTATCAACCATAGCCAATTGAGTGGAAAAGAAATATGAAAATCAGCAAAGCGGTTATCCCGGTGGCCGGACTCGGCACTCGTTTTCTTCCGGCCAGCAAGGCAATCCCCAAGGAAATGCTGACCATTGTCGACCGGCCCACCATCCAGTTTATCGTCGAAGAAGTAGTCGCCTCGGGGATCGAGGAGGTCATCCTGATCACCAGCGAAGGCAAATCGGCCATCGAAAACCATTTCGATTACAACTTCGAGCTGGAAACCATCCTCAAAGGTAAAAACAAGGATGACCTTTGCGAGGAAATCAGCAAAATCTCGAACCTGATCGACATCGTTTCGGTCCGCCAGAAAAAACCCCTGGGCCTCGGTCATGCGATCTGGTCGGCCCGCAATGTGATCGGCGACAACCCTTTCGTAGTCCTTTTGGGCGATGATCTGGTTCTCTCCGACACCACCCCCTGCACCCTGCAGATGCTTAACCTTTTCGAAGAATTGCAGGAGTCAATCGTGGCCGTTCAGCGGGTCCCCATGGATCAGACCGATCAGTACGGCATCGTCGAAGGGAAAAAGCTCCAGGATCATGTAATCCAGGTCGAGCGGATGATCGAGAAACCGCCGCCCGGCACCACCGATTCCGATATGGCCATTATCGGCCGCTATATCCTCCAGCCGGAGATTTTCGAGTTGTTAGGCAAGACCGCTCCCGGCCATGGCGGTGAAATCCAGCTGACCGACGCCCTGCTCGCCCTTTCCAAGAAGAGGCCGATCTACGCCTACGAATTCGAGGGGACCAGGTTCGACGCCGGTGATAAACTCGGCTACCTGAAGGCGATCATCGCCTTCGCCCTGCGACATCCAACCCTGAAAGAGGAATTCCGGAAGCATATCAAGGAAGTCGCCGCCGATCTTTGAGGGCGTCGCCATCCCGAGTTTGTCATCTTTGCCAAGTTGCCAACAACTGGATTTTCACGTCTTTGCGAGGAGCAAAGCGACGAAGCAATCCAGTATTTGCAATTAGTTACATTTTTCTGGATTGCTTCGCTACGCTCGCAATGACTTATTTTTTGCCTTTTTGCGAACTCGTCATCTTTGCGGACCGGCAGGCCATACCCCATCACCGACTATGAGCAGGAACGATAAATATCTGGAAGTCGCGGTGGCGGCCCCCCTGTTGAACTCCCTCACCTATAAGGCCCCGGCCGGGATCACCCTCCAGCCCGGCTGCCGGGTACTGGTGCCCCTTGGCCGCCGGCGGGTGACCGGCTACATTCTGGCGGGCCACTCAAACAACCCGGCCAATCACAGGATCAAGGCAATCAGCGAGATCCTGGACCCCGAACCGCTGTTTCCGGCTTCGATGATAGAGTTGTTCCGCTGGATCGCCGAATACTACCAGTACCCGCTCGGCGAGGTGATCAAAACCGCCCTGCCCGCCGGGCTCACCCCGGCCAGCGGCAGGGAGATCTTCCTGACCGCAAACAGTACCGACGAAATCGGCCGGGAGGCGGATTCGCCCGTCTGGCTGAATACCCTCCTCGACACAGGCAGGCTGCCGCCCGCCGCCTGCCGCCGGATCTGGCGAAACCACCGGGAACGGGCCCTTATTGAAAAATGGCGGGACCAGGGGCTGGTCAGAATCGAGGAAGTGATAACCGGGGCAACCGCCAAGCCGCGAACGGTGGTATGCGCCACCCTTCAGCCGTTTGCCGATCCGGACCGCGAAAATCTGAAAAAATCGGAACTGAAAACCCTTGAACTTCTGCGGGAACTGGCCGGCGAAGCCAAGACCCCGGTCCCCCGCCCCCTGCTGGGCAAACATTACAGCGGAGCCCGCGACGCCCTGAAATCCCTGGCCGCCAAGGGGCTCATTTGCCTGGAGGAGCTGCCGGTCTACCGCGATCCCTTCGGTGAACCGCCCCGCTTCTTTGCCGAGCCGGAAACCCTCACCGCCGAACAGCAGGAGGTGATGGCCGAACTGAAACCCGCGCTTGCCTCCCGGGAATTCCGCCCCTTTCTGCTCCACGGCGTCACCGGCAGCGGCAAGACCGAAATCTACCTGCAGGCCGCCAAGGCGACCCTGGCGGCGGGCCGCGCCGTATTGATCATGGTCCCGGAAATCGCCCTGACCACCCAGCTTGAAGCCCACTTCTTCTCAAGGTTCGGGGACCGGGTCGCCCTGCTCCACAGCGGCCTCTCCAAGGGCGAGCGCTTCGACCAGTGGCGGAGAATCGCCGGCAACCAGGCCCGGATTGTCATCGGCGCCCGCTCGGCGATCTTCGCGCCGCTGGCCGATCCCGGCCTGATCATCGTCGACGAGGAACACGACGGGGCCTATAAACAGGAAGACGGTTTCCGCTACCAGGGCCGCGACCTCGCGGTCCTGCGCGCCACCCAGGCCGGGGCCACGGTCATTCTCGGTTCGGCCACTCCCTCGGTGATCAGCTACCAGCACGCCCTGAACAACAAATACAGGATGCTGACCATGGCCAGCCGGGTCGAGGAAAAAGAGCTGCCCACCGTCGAAATCGTCAATCTCCAGGAGATCAAGACCGTCTCCGGCCAACCGCCCCTGTTCTCCCATGAACTGACCGTCGCCCTCCGGAAAAACCTGGCCGCCGGCGACCAGAGCCTGATTTTCCTGAACCGCCGGGGCTACGCCAGCATGATGCTCTGCCGGGACTGCGGTCAATCGGTTCGCTGTCCGAGCTGCCACATCTCGCTGACCATGCACAAGGGCAGCGGCAAGCTGCTCTGCCATTACTGCGGCCATAATATAAAAAGCGAAACCGTCTGCGCGCAGTGTCAATCGACCAATCTGGTGCCGATCGGCTTCGGCACCGAACGGCTGGAAGACGAACTGGCCAAACTTTTCCCAAAGGCCCGCCTCGCCCGGCTCGACCGGGATACCAGCCTGAACCGCAAGGATCTGCTGGCCATCCTGAAAAAGGTCCACGACCGCGAAATCGACATCCTGATCGGCACCCAGATGATCACCAAGGGGCATCACTTCCCCCACGTCACCCTGGTCGGGGTGGTCTGGGCCGATGCCGGCCTGGGCCTCCCCGATTTCCGGGCCGGGGAGCGCACCTTCCAGCTTCTTTCCCAGGTGACCGGCCGGGCCGGGCGCGGCGACAAGCCGGGCCGGGTAATCATCCAGTCCCTGAATCCGGAGCATTATTCGATCAGCACCGCCCGGCTCCATGACTACCGGGGGTTGTTCGACCGGGAGATCGAACTGCGGCGCGCCCTGCAATTTCCGCCCTTCACGAGATTAATCAACATCCGCATCGAAGGCGAGCGGGAAGATCAGGTCAAAAAAAGCGCCGTCGCCCTGGCCGAACTGGCCAGACGCATGGCC
>JAWOIQ010000196.1:0-39068 GCA_046484585.1 Desulfurivibrionaceae bacterium | reverse complement strand
CCGCGCACCCCTTCTGGCCGTTTTGATCGAAAACAACTGCGAATCGGCCAGATGGAATCGCTTGTCCCCGCACGAAAACGCGTGGTACAATCATGGAATGCTTGGGCGTCTACGATCACGGACGAACGAAGACGCTCGAAATACGTGCAGACGGCAGCGAGCATCTGATGTACACGAGCGATATCCACCGAATCCTGATGAATGAGTTCGACTGGTTGTGGTATCTGCAGAAGACGTCCGGCACGACGGACTTGAACCAGACTCGCGACCATAACCCCGTCAACGAGATCACGGCCAGCGTGGGGACTGTGTTGATCGACCCGGTGCATGACCGGACCGGCAACATGACCACCATTCCCAAGCCAGCCAACCTCGCCGACGGCCTGACCGCAATCTACGACGCCTGGAACCGGCTGGTCGAGGTCAAGGACGGCCAGACGGTCATCGCGCGTTACGAGTACTTCAAGACGCCGACCGAAGGGAAATCGATCACCGGAAATATGCGAGTCAGCATGTTGCCGGCCCTGCTTCTCCTCCTTATTCTCTCGGGACCGACTTTTGCCGCTTCCGTCACCCCGCTTGAACAGCTCAGGGAAACCGTAGAGACGATCCTGAATGTCATGCAGGACAAGGAGCTGAGCGGTCCGGAGCAGCGGGAAGAAAGAAGAGAACGGATTATGAACATCGTTCAGCAGCGTTTCGATTTTGCCGAGATCTCGCAAAGGACTTTGGGCAAGAACTGGCAAAGTCGGACCGATGAAGAAAAGAAGGAATTTCAGGATCTTTTTGCGGAGTTGCTGAAAAACACCTATGTCGGCCGGATTGATGCCTATTCCAACGAAAAAGTCGAATACGCCAAGGAGATTTTCAGCCGTAACAGTCCCGACCGGGCCAGGGTGTACACCAATATTCTCAAAAACAACCAAGCCATTCCGATTAATTACAGCCTTGTCAAAAAAGATGATGAATGGTTCGTCTACGATGTGATCATCGAAGGGGTGAGCCTGGTCAGAAACTACCGGGCCGAGTTCGGGCGGATTCTCGGTAATGAGGATTTTGCCGGGCTGATTAAGCGGATGCGGGAAAAGATCGAGAGTAACGAAGCGCAGCGGGAAACTAATGGTTGAGACGGACAAAACAGTTTGCGATATAGAACGGGATACCCTGAACCGGGTTCTTAAGTTCCTGAACGACGATGAGATAAACGAACTCTGTCCTTATCTGCGCTACAAGAAATGGGGCAAGGGCGAAGTCCTGATGAATGACGGCGAACAGGGTGATTTCATGGGCTTCGTGCTGGACGGAAAACTGGCGGTCAAGAAAGAGACCAGTTTCCCCGGGCGTTTTACCCTTATTGCCATTCTGGACCGCGGCGCCATGGTCGGCGAGATCTCGGCGGTTGATCGCGGTCTCAGGACCGCCACCGTCTCCGCCATGGAAGATGCCGGTTTACTGATTTTATCCTGTGATGACCTGGAGAGGATCGTTGTTGAAAAGCCAAGCCTCGGTTTCAAGTTGTTGAAGCGAGTCATTCATGTGCTGAATCTGAGGCAGAGACGGGCATATGATCGTCTTTCAGCGCTGCTCTAGCCGTTTCTGACCCGATGGCGCATATCCTGAGGCATCGATATTTCAATGCATCGTCGCGCCAAGAAAGATAAGCGATCTCGTTATTCGCCCCGGGTAGCTGCCATTCGGGAACCAGACCACCCTGCGCGGAGGCGCCTTTACCGGCGGCTCGGGGCAAATTACGCCGAAGTGCTCCTGGGGGTTGGGCTTGTCGCCCTGATGACCATTTTTTTTGTGGCGGTGTATGATACTTCGCCATGGGTCGCGGTCGCCTCCCTGCCGATCGCCTTGCCGGCGGTCGTCATCCTGGTTTTGCTTGACAAGAGTCTGCCCGGTTTTTTTCGGGGGATCCGGAACAGAATCGGAGCTCTGTGGACCGTTTTTTTTACCTTCTTCGCCAGCCTGGTGGGTGGCGTTCTGATCTTTTTGTTGTTGCTGGGCCAGCCCATGGCCCTGGTTTTTAACGGGCTCGGACTGGAAGAGCTGGTTCACCATTATGAGCGGTGGGCGGCCAATTCAGGGATGGCGGGAGCCCTGGCCATATGGTTGCGGTGTTCTCTCAGGATCACTTACATCAGGCAGGGTCGATGGTAATTGGCAGTGACAAGGCTTTTCTTCCTGTTTTGCGATGATATTGCTGTCGCCCTCCTTCCTGAATCCGTGACGGCTTCGCGCCTCCCTGAGGGGCGCCCGATAACGGCGCATCTGCCGCGTTGGCAACTTATTGATATACCATCAGTATTATCAATATCGTTGCCGCCTTGCATCTGCACCGTTCTCGAACGCTCACGGATTCAGATCCTTGTCAAATCGCTTGACAACTAAAGATAATAACTTATAATCACGCGGTTTATATGCGGGTTTTATCTCTTTGGGAGGAGATTCGATGTTGCGGCTGAAGGCAGCTGAAATTCCTGAAGAGGGACTGGCGGTAAACGTTACCGATATGTCCTGGTTCCCCCGGCAGGAGGTTCCCCATCAAGGGGAGGTCCGGGCCGAACTTTTTCTGAAACGCCGTGATGAGAAGGTGTTCTTTTCCGGCTCGATCAAGCTGGTTATGCTTCTCGTCTGTGACAGATGCCTGGAGAAGTTTGAGTTGCCCCGGAATCTGGAATTTCAGGTTGTTTTCGATCTCAGCGGCGAAGACCCCGCCCTTCAGGTTCGCGAGCATGAGTGCGACAGCGATGAGACGGATGTGGTCTTCCTCGAAGAACCCGTCATCGACCTCGGCAATACATTGGCCCAGCAGGTACTTCTGGCCGTTCCCCAGAAAAAACTTTGCCGGACTGATTGTCTGGGACTGTGCCCCGAATGCGGGGAAGATCTCAATGTAAAAAGATGTGATTGCGGAGGCGGCGCCGTTGATTCACCTTTCAACGTTCTCGGCCGGCTTTTGGACAAACAAAAAAAATAGCGGCTTGGCCGGATTCTCTTTGCGCCGGCGGCTGATTACCTTTATAAATATGTGGATATGAATATGCGTGGGAACCCTGACGGTTTCTACGTTAATGGAGAAAAAAAATGGCTTTACCGAAAAGAAGACAATCCCATTCCCGAACCAGACTTCGCCGTTCCCATGACGCCTTGACCGGCCCTACCGTTTCCAGTTGTTCGGAATGTGGTGAACCCAAACTGCCCCATCGCCTCTGTTCCAGTTGTGGTTCCTATAAGGGCCGGAAGGTTGTCAGTCTCGACGAAGATTACCTGGAATAGGTTAAGTGCGAATTGCCCTTGATTGCATGGGGGGGGACCGGGGGCCGGAAGACCTTGTCGCCGGCGCCGTCCAGGCCGTTTCTGAAGCGGACCTGGACGTCATCCTCTTCGGTGATGAAAAAAAACTTACCGCCAGTCTGAAAGGCCACGGCAGCGCCCGCGATGCGGGCCGGATCGAAATCGTTCCCACCACTGAAGTGGTCGGCATGGACGAGTCTCCCATCGAGGCGATCCGGCGTAAACGCGATTCATCGATCGTGGTCGCCTTCGACAGGTTCAAAAGCGGTGAGGTCGACGCAGTGGTCAGCGCCGGCAACTCCGGCGCCACCATGGCTGCTGCGGTGCGCTCTCTGGGCCGTCTGAAAAAAATCGCCAGACCCGGTATCGCCAGCATCTTCCCGACTCTGAAAAAACCCGTGGTCATGATGGATGTGGGCGCCAATGTAGACTGCCGTCCCACCCATCTCTTTCAGTTCGGCTTAATGGCCGCCGCCTTTTCGGAGGGAATCATCGGCAATGATCGTCCCCGGGTGGGGGTTCTCAGCATCGGCGAGGAGCAGGGCAAGGGCAATTCCCTGGTGCGCAAAACCGATCAGCTCTTTCGGGACAGTACCCTCAATTATGTGGGTAATATCGAGGCCAGCAGCACTTTCAAGGGTGATGTCGATGTTATAGTCTGCGACGGTTTCGTCGGTAACGTTTCGCTGAAAATCAGCGAAGGGCTTGCCGAGGCCATGACTATCATGTTGCGTGACGAGATCAACAACAGTCTGCTTGCCAAGCTCGGTTATCTCCTTTCCCGGAGCGCCTTTGCCCGATTCAAGAAAAGAATAGACTATGCCGAGTACGGCGGGGCGCCGCTTCTGGGGCTTAAGGGTACCGGGATTGTCTGCCATGGCCGCTCCAGCGCGGTGGCGATAAAAAACGCCATTTTTGTGGCGGCCGAGACCGTTCATAACAGGGTTAACGACCGGATCATGGAGCTTGTCGCGGAATCAGGCAATGCCAGGGATAACGACTCTTCGGAAGATGACCATATTGAATCGGGAGCCCCCTGATGATCAGAGGTGTAATTGAGGGAACCGGTTCCTGCCTGCCCGAATATCAACTGACCAATGATCAATTGGAACAACTGGTGGACACTTCGGATGAGTGGATCACCGCCCGGACGGGCATTGCCAGCCGGCGCATAGCCGGACCCGGGGAAGAGACCTCGAAAATCGCCGCCGAGGCGGCCCGGCGGGCCATGGCCATGGCCGGGGTTGCGGCCGAGGACATTGCCACGATCATCGTCGGGACCATGACCTCCGAGACGACCATGCCCTCCTGTGCCTGTCTGGTCCAGAAGGAGATCGGGGCGGTCAACGCCTTTGCCTTTGATATCTCGGCGGCCTGCACCGCTTTTATTTACGGCCTTGAACTGGCCGACAATATGGTCAAGGCCTATCCGGACAGGAAGATTCTGGTTATCGGCGCCGAAAATCTTTCGGCCAGGGTCAACTGGCAAGACCGTAACACCTGTGTGTTGTTCGGTGACGGCGCCGGCGCCGCGGTGGTCGGCGGCGACGATACCGGCAGGGGCGTGCTGGCCACCAGGCTTTTCTCGGATGGCAGGCTGGGCGATCTGCTCTATATGAACGCCGCTCCGAGCATGAATCCACATATCAGGAACCCATATGAGAAGACGGAGCCCGCTAAGGCGGAAGATTTCGATCCGGCCCGGCTGGGCTTTCCCCGGGGCGCTGACGGTTCCTATATAAAAATGTCAGGGCGGGAGGTTTTCAAAAACGCGGTGCTGGCCATGGAGGACTCGATCGACAAGGTCCTCGAAGAGGCCGGGCTCACCGGACCCGAAATTGATTGGATTCTGCCCCATCAGGCCAATATCCGGATCCTGCATAATCTCGGAGAAAGGATTGGCGTTCCCAAGGAAAAAATATTCATAAATATCCATAAGTATGGTAATACATCGGCGGCAACAGTGCCTATAGCTTTTGATGAAGCGAATCGCCAGGGCTTGCTCAAGAAAGGTGATCTGATCCTGACTTGCGCCTTTGGCGGCGGTTTCACCTGGGGAGCGGAGATTATCAGATGGTAATTGGCGAAAATGTTCCTGTCCCCCTCCCTCGAAAATGACTTTTGATTTTTAATAAATAATAAGGGGAGCATCGTGAATTATTTTTTATCCGAAGAGCAGCAGATGATCGTTGACGTGGCCCGTCAGATCACGGCAGAAAAGATTATTCCGCAACGGGCCGAACTTGACGAAAAAGAAGAGTTCCCTACCGAGATACTTCGTGATATTGCCAAGGCTGACCTTTTCGGGCTGTACATCCCCGAGGAATACGGCGGCTTCGGCGGCGGCAGTTTTGAAATGGTTCTGGCCCTTGAGGAGTTTGCCAAGGGGTGCGTGGGGATTGCCACAAGCTTCGCGGCCAGCGCCCTCGGCGCATATCCGATTCTGGTTTCCGGCAGCGATGAGATGAAGGACAAATATATGCCCGAGATCGCCAGCGGCGCTAAATTGGCAGCTTTCGGGCTTACCGAGGCCAATGCCGGCAGCGATGCCTCCGGTATTCAGACCACGGCGGTGCTGGACGGCGAGGAGTGGGTTATAAACGGCACCAAGCAGTGGATCACCAACGCCGGCGATGCCAAGATATATTCGATAATTGCCATAACCGACCGCGACAAGGGTCCGCGCGGGGCCAGCATGTTCGTGATTGAGGACGGCGATCCCGGTTTTTCCTACGGGGTCAAGGAAAAGAAGCTGGGAATCAGGGCTTCTTCAACCCGGGAGTTGATTTTTAAGGATTGTCGGATTCCCAAGGATCGTTTGATCGGGCGCCGGGGGACCGGCTTTTTCACGGTGATGAAAACCCTGGATCTTTCCCGGCCCGGCATCGCCTCTCTGGGTGTCGGTCTTGGCCAGGCCGCTCTCGACGAGGCGGTCCTCTATGCCAAGCAGCGAGTCCAGTTCGGCAAGCCGGTCATCTCTTTCCAGGCCGTCCAGCATATCCTGGCCGATATGGCCATTCAGGTCGAGGCCGCCCGCGCCCTAGTCTACGGGACGGCCCGCCATATCGATTCCGGCGCCAAGGAGATCTCCAAAGAGTCTTCAATGTGCAAGGTCATGGCCACCGATATGGCCATGAAAGTGACCACCGACTCGGTCCAGGTCCTTGCCGGCCACGGTTATATGCGCGAATATCCGGTTGAGAAGATGATGCGCGACGCCAAGATTCTCCAGATCTATGAAGGGACCAACCAGATTCAGCGTAACGTCATAGGTCAAGCCCTTAACAAAGAATATTCGAGAAGCAAATGAAGATTATAGTATGCGTAAAACAGGTGCCGGATGCCAAGGATGTCCGGCTCGATCCCAAGACCAACACCCTTTCCCGGGAAGGGGTCGAGAGTATCATGAATCCCTTTGACCGCCATGCCCTCGAGGCGGCGGTGGTCTTGAAGGAGCAGTACGGCGGCACCGTCACCGCCATAACCATGGGACCGCCCCAGGCTGAGGAGACCCTTCGCGACGCCGTTGCCTGCGGAGCCGACCACGGCGTGCTCGTTTCCGATCGCGCCTTTGCGGGCGCCGATACCTGGGCCACTTCCTATACCCTTGCCAAGGCGATAGAGAAGCTTGGCGAGTTTGATCTGATCATCTGCGGCAAGCAGGCGATCGACGGCGATACCGCCCAGGTCGGGCCGGGACTGGCCCAGCGCCTCGACATTCCCTATGTGGCCTATGCCCGTAAGATCACCGAATGTGTTGATGGCACCATCCGTCTGGAGCGTTTGATGGATGACGGCTATGACGAGATCGAAATGGAGATGCCCGCCCTGATGACGGTGGTCAAGGAGATCAACGAGCCTCGGGTGCCTTCCCTGAAGGGGAAGATGAAGGCCAAGAAGATGCAGGCCACCGTGCTCTCGGCGGCCGATATCGGAGCCGCCCCGGAATTACTCGGTTTGCAGGGCTCGAACACCCAGGTGGTCAAGGTCTTCTCGCCCCAGTTTTCCGCGGATAGATGTATGCTGGCCGGCACAACCGATGAAATGGTTGACCAGTTGCTGGCCAAGCTTGACAAGCTGCTTTAAATCTCTAAGAGAAAAAAGATCTGTACCGGTCTTGAAAAATGGATAAATTCTGATGCTGAAGATAGACGTGGAAGCATGTATCGGGTGCGGGCTTTGTGAGGATACCTGCACATTTGGCGCAATCAAGGTTGAAGATGGCGTGGCCGTAGTCGGCGAAACCTGTACCCTTTGCGGCAGCTGTGTCGATGTCTGCGAGGTTGGGGCGCTCTCCATAGATAAGGTTGAAAAAAAAGTGCCGGACGAGCTTAAGGGCTGGGCCGGGGTCTGGATTTACGCCGAGTATCGCGATGGCAGGATTGCCCCGGTCGCCTTTGAATTGCTGGGGGCCGGCCGTAAACTTGCCGATCAGCTCGGGGTGCCGCTGTCGGCGGTGCTGCTCGGCTCGGCGCTTGGGGAGTCGGCCGAAGCGCTGATCGCCCATGGGGCGGATCAGGTCTACCGGGTGGATGATCCCGCTCTGGCTAACTTTACCGACGATGCCTATGCCAATGTTTTCGAGGATCTGATTCGGGAGCATCAGCCGGAGATCGTTCTGGCCGGCGCCACCGCGATCGGGCGTTCTTTTATACCCCGGCTCGCCACCATGCTTGCCACCGGTCTTACCGCTGACTGCACCGACCTGGCCATCAGGGCCGTGGACGGGGCGCTTCTCCAGACTAGGCCAGCCTTCGGCGGCAATATTATGGCCACCATCGAATGCCCCGGCACCCGCCCGCAGATGGCGACGGTCAGGCCTCTGGTCATGAAGCCGAACAGTCACGACGAGAGCCGCCAGGGTGAAATTATCGATTTTACCCCCGATCCCGCCAGATTGCAGTCCCGGGTCAGGGTGCTGAGAAGTGTCAGGGAAGAGTCGAATGAGGTTAATATCAACGAGGCCGATGTTCTGGTTGCCGGCGGCCGCGGCCTGGAAAGTGAAAAAGGTTTCGAGATGGTGCGGGAACTGGCCGGGCTCCTCGGCGGCGCTACCGCCGCCTCCCGGGCCGCGGTAGACAGCGGCTGGATTCCCTACCCCCATCAGGTCGGTCAGACCGGCAAGACGGTCTGTCCGAAAGTTTACTTCGCCTGCGGTATTTCCGGGGCGGTGCAGCACATGGTCGGCATGCAGTCTTCGGATACCATCATTGCCATAAATCGGGATGAAAACGCGCCGATCTTCCAGGTCGCCACCTATGGCATAGTCGGCGACCTCTTCGAGATCCTGCCGAAGCTTATCGAGCGGATCCGGGAGAGTCGCACAGGGGAGGCTGGTAACCGATGATTCTTGAGGGTAAGTCAGCACTAGTAACCGGCGGCAGCCGGGGGATCGGCCGTGCCATCGCCCTGCGTCTCGCTGCAATGGGCGCCAGGGTCGCCATCAATTACGTGAGCAAGCCCGATGCCGCCCAGGAAGTTGTTGATGCCATCAAGGCGGCAGGCGGCGACGCCGGTCTCTATAAATTTGATGTGGCCGATGCCGCGGCGGTCAATGATGGAGTTATCAAAATCATTGAGGATTTCGGGCGGCTCGATATTCTGGTCAATAACGCCGGGATCACCCGGGACGGCCTCTTGATGAAGATGAAAGAAGAGAGTTGGGATCAGGTTCTGGACACCAACCTCAAGGGCGCTTATAACTGTATCAAGGCAGTCAACCGGCCGATGATGAAACAGCGCTGGGGGCGGATCATTAACATCAGCTCGGTTATCGGTTTTCTCGGTAATGCCGGCCAGGCCAATTATGCGGCCGCCAAGGCCGGTCTGACAGGGTTGACCCGTTCGATGGCCAGGGAACTTGCCTCCCGTAACATTACGGTTAACGGGGTGGCGCCGGGCTATATCGATACCGACATGACCCGTGATCTCGGTGATGAGGTCAAGGAAAAGGTATTGGGAGAGATTCCGATGCGGGCCATGGGCTCGGTCGAGGATGTGGCCGGGGCGGTTGCCTATCTGGCCAGTGATGATGCGCGTTATGTAACCGGCCAGTTCATTCATGTGAACGGCGGGATGTTTATGGGATAGATGTTTATTGGATAATAGTTGCAGTGGTCATTTTTCAGACAACAATTTAAGGAGAAAAACTATGTCTGTTCAGGAAAAACTTATTGATATTATTGCGGAACAGCTCAGCGTCGATAAAGCCAAGGTTGTTCCCGGCGCATCTTTCGTGGATGATCTGGGTGCCGATTCCCTCGATCTTGTCGAACTGATCATGGCCATGGAAGAAGCCTTTGATATCGAGATTGCCGATGAAGTTGCGGAAAAGATTACTACCGTCAAGGATGCCATCGAGCATGTCGACAAGGCGTCCGCATAAACCGGACCGTTGTTGAGTGATCTTTCACGGCAAAGCGTTAAGCTGTTTTATCCGCCACTGCTTGACAAGGAGTGACAGGTGAGAAGAAGAGTTGTTGTTACGGGCGTTGGTTTGGTCACCCCGCTGGGGATTGGTGTGGAACAGACCTGGGAAGGACTGTGCGCCGGGCGTAGCGGGGTGGGTCTGATCAGCCGTTTTGATACCGCTGACTATGCGGTAAAGATTGCCGCCGAGGTCAAGGATTTCGAGGTTGAGACCTATATCGATAAAAAGGTGGCCAAGCATCTTGAGTTGTTCGTCCAGTACGCTATGGCCGCTGCGGTGATGGCCCACGCTGATTCCGGACTTGAAATCAGCGATGCGAACGCGGACCGGGTCGGGGTCTTTACCGGCAACGGCATCGGCGGCCTGCCGACTATCGAGAAATACCATTCGGTGGCTCTCGAACGGGGGCCGAAGAAGATCACACCTTTTTTCATTCCGATGGTTATCTCCAATATGAGCGCCGGCCAGGTTTCGATCGCACTCGGCGCCAAGGGCCCCAACCTGTCGGTGACCACCGCCTGCGCGGCCGGGACCCACGCGGTGGGCGAGGCATTCAGGTCGATCATTCACGGCGACTGCGACGCGGCGGTGACCGGCGGCAGTGAATCGACGATCTGCTCCCTGGCGGTTGGCGGCTTCAATGCCATGAAGGCTCTTTCCAAACGGAACGACGATCCCCAAGGGGCTTCCCGGCCCTTCGATCGTGATCGCGACGGTTTTATCATTGCCGAAGGCGGCGGCATGATGGTCATCGAAGAACTCGAACATGCCAGGAAGCGCGGTGCCAGGATATACGCGGAGATTGTCGGCTATGGCCTGAGCGGCGACGCTTATCACATGGCGGCCCCTCCCGAAGACGGTGACGGAGCGGTGCGCTGCATGGAGATGGCCCTGAAGGATGGCGGCCTGAATCCCGAGGATATCGATTATATAAACGCCCACGGCACCTCGACCCCCCTAAACGACGTGGTTGAAACCGGAGCAATCAAGCGGGTCTTCGGCGATCATGCTGCCAGGCTGGCTGTGAGCTCGACCAAATCGATGACCGGGCACATGCTCGGCGGCGCCGGCGGCATCGAGTCGGTGTTTACCGCTTTAACCATAAAAAACGGAATCATTCCGCCGACTATTAATCTGACTAATCCCGACCCCGGTTGCGACCTGGACTATGTCCCCAATGTGGCAAGGGAGAGCGAGGTTCGCGCCGCCATTTCCAATTCATTCGGATTCGGTGGGACAAATGCCGTGCTGGCCATGAAAAAATTTGATGGCTGAGCTTTCCGGGCCCGGAGGTGGAATTATGAAAATAGCAATCGGCTGTGATCATGGCGGCTTTGCCGTTAAAGGCGAGATCGCCGAAGTGATCAATGAGCTTGGTCACGAAGTAATTGACCGCGGTTGCGACTCCGGAGAGTCGGTCAACTATCCCGATTACGCTGAAAAAGTGTGCGGGGATGTCGAGAACGGCGGCGCGGATCGCGGGATTCTGATCTGCGGTACAGGCATCGGCATGTCGATGGCCGCCAATCGCTCGGCCGCCATTCGGGCCGCGCTCTGTCATGAGCTTTTTACCGCCGCGATGAGCCGGGAACATAATGACGCCAATGTTCTCTGCCTTGGGGCCAGGGTAGTCGGGCCTGGATTGCTGCGTGAGATAGTCCGGACCTGGCTGACCACCGAATTTGCCGGCGGTCGTCATCAGACCAGGCTTGCCCTGTTTTCCGCTCTCGACTGAATCCCGGTTTGGGTGGTTGCCCGTCTATCCCTTCATATTTATAACAGTTCATCTCATCACAGGAAGGTTGCCAAGTGAGCCGTCTGAAGACAGTTGACCCTGAAGTATACAAGACGATAAAAGACGAGCTTGAGCGTCAGGCCTACCAGCTTGAGTTGATCGCCTCCGAAAATACGGTCAGCCGGGCGGTTCTCGATGCCCAGGGTTCGATTTTCACCAATAAGTATGCCGAAGGCTATCCGGGCAAGCGTTATTACGGCGGCTGTGAGTATGCCGATGAGATCGAGACCCTGGCCATAAACCGGGCCCTGGAAATCTTCGGGGCCGAGTATGCCAATGTTCAGGCCCATTCCGGCAGCCAGGCCAATATGGCGGTCTATTTCGCCACTTTGCAGCCGGGCGACAAGGTCCTGGGGATGGATCTGGCCCACGGCGGCCATCTTACCCACGGCAGTTCGGTTAACTTTTCCGGCCAGCTCTACGATTTTGTCTCCTACGGGGTCGATAAAAAAACCGAAAAGATCGATATGGCCGAGGTCGAACGCATCGCCCGGGAGCATCGGCCAAAAATGATCGTGGCCGGGGCCAGTGCCTATCCCCGCGATATAGATTTTGCGGGATTCCGCCGCATCGCCGACGATATCGGCGCTCTCTTCATGGTCGATATGGCCCATATTGCCGGACTGGTCGCGGCCGGGGTTCACCCTTCGCCGGTGCCCTATGCCGACTTCGTTACTTCCACCACCCATAAAACCATGCGCGGCCCCCGCGGCGGCCTGATTCTGGCCAAGGAAAAATTCGGCCGCAGCCTGAACAGCAAGATCTTCCCGGGGATCCAGGGCGGACCTTTGGTTCATGTGATCGCCGCCAAGGCCGTTTCTTTCAAGGAAGCCTTGACCGATGATTTCATTAAATACCAGCAGCAGGTTGTCACCAATGCCCGGGTTCTTGGTGAAAGCCTCAAGGCTTGCGGTTTTCGACTGGTCTCCGGCGGTACCGACAATCATCTTCTCCTTGTCGATCTGGCCGGCAAAGGCATTACCGGCAAGGATGCCGAGGAGGGCCTCGAAAAGGCGGGCCTGACCGTCAATAAAAACGCGGTGCCTTTCGATACCCAGCCCCGTTTCGTAACCGGCGGGGTGCGGATCGGCACTCCGGCCGTCACCACCCGGGGCTTGAAAGAAGCGGAGATGGAGCTGGTTGCCGCCTGGATCGATCGGGTCATCAACAATCTAGATGACGCCGCCGCCCTGGCCGCCATCCGCCGGGAAGTTCATGATTTATGCACCCGCTTCCCGCTTTATCCCGATTTACAGCGGGAGATGGTCTGAACATGACTGTTCCCAGGCCTTCATGGCATGAATATTTTATGTCGATCACCGACCTGGTTGCGCAACGCTCCACCTGTACCAGACGATATGTCGGCGCGATTATGGTCCGGGAAAAACGGATTATCACCACCGGTTATAACGGGGCGCCGTCCGGAATCAGTCACTGTCTCGATGTCGGCTGCCTCCGGGAGCAGCAGGGGATTCCTTCCGGCGAGCGCCACGAGCTCTGCCGGGGACTCCATGCCGAGCAGAATGCCATTATCCAGGCCGCCCTGCATGGAAGCAGCATCGCCGGCTCAACCCTGTACTGCACCAATTTGCCCTGTTCTATCTGCACCAAGATGTTGATCAATGTCAAGATTTCCGAGGTTTACTACCGGGAAGGTTATGCGGATTCACTTGCCGCGTCTTTGCTGGCCGAGGCCGGCATTCCGCTTATCCACCTGGGTTGATGCCCTTTTTCCCGTAACCGATCAGGGGATAAGCCACCCAGGATTGATCAATCTCCCCGCCGATTGATTTCTAACGGAACCAGAAATGGTGAATAAATGAAATGTCCGTATTGCGGCCATCTGGAGAATCGGGTGGTCGATTCCCGGATCAACAAGGAATACACGATTACCAGGCGCCGCCGCTCCTGCGATGTCTGCAACCGCCGTTTTACCACCTACGAACGGCTGGAAGTCACCATGCCGATGCTGATCAAAAAGGATGGCCGGCGCGAGCCCTGGGACCGGCATAAGGTGGTTGCCGGCCTGAAGAAGGCGTGCGAAAAAAGACCGGTCGGGATGGCCGAGATCGAGGAGTTTGTCGATGCCATGGAAATCGAGCTCCAGAGCCTTGGCGAGCGCGAGATTTCAGTTGATCTGATCGGGGAGAGGATCATGGAGGGCCTGCGGAAGCTTGATGAAGTTGCCTACGTGCGCTTCGCCTCGGTGTACCGGCAGTTCAAGGACCTTAGCGAATTTATGTCCGAATTGAAAATTATGCTGGACCGCGACAAAAAATAATGACGGCGATGCCAAAACTCAATAGCGGCCAGCGCAGGCCGAGACAAATTAATGGGTTATCAATCTCCTCCTTCCGTCTCCCCCCTTTCTGCATAGCCGTTCAAATTGACTGATGACTGACTGCGACGATCAGGATCTCAAGTTTATGCGGCTTGCAATTCGGGAGGCCAGAAAGGGACTCGGCAAAACCTCTCCGAACCCGTGTGTCGGTGCGGTTGTGGTCAAAAATGGAATTCTGATTGCCAAGGGATATCACCGCAAGGCGGGGATGCCCCATGCCGAGGTGAATGCCCTGGCCATGGCCGGTCGTGACGCCAGCGGTTCTACCATTTATGTAACCCTGGAACCTTGCAATCACACGGGCAGAACCCCTCCCTGCACCGAAACAATTTATGCCGCCGGAGTCAAGCGGGTGGTGACCGGGATGAATGATCCCAATCCCCTTGTCAGCGGCGGCGGTAATGCTTATCTTGCCGGCAAGGGAATATCGGTTACCTCCGGGGTTCTCGCCGAACAATGCCGACGATTGAACAGACCTTTTATCAAACATGTCAGCACCGGACTTCCCTGGGTGATCATGAAGGCCGGTCTCAGTATTGACGGGCGGATTGCCACGCGCTCCGGCCACTCCAACTGGGTCACCTGTGATGCCTCCCGGCGCCAGGTCCACCGCCTGCGTGATATGGTGGATGCCATTCTGGTCGGTTCCGGCACGGCCCTGGCCGATGATCCCGCCCTTACCGCCAGGTTGACGGGGCGTCCCGGCCGCGATCCCCTGCGGATAGTGCTTGACACTAATTTGCAACTTTCGGCCCGGGCTCAAATGCTGCATCTGGAATCGGCAGCCCCGACCTGGATATTCTGCGGACCCGGTGCCGATTCCGCCAAACGCGCACAGTTGGAAGCGGTCGGCGCGGTAGTGAAAAGGGTGGCCGAAGACCCGCTCGGAGGCCTTGAGCTGACAGCGGTTCTTCGGGAACTCGGCAGGGCCGGGATTACCAGCCTGCTGGTTGAAGGAGGCGGCGCGATCCATGCCGCCTTTCTCCGTCAGCGGTTGTACGATGAGGCCAATCTCTTTATCGCCCCGATCTTTATCGGCTCCGAAGGGGTGCCGGTGGTCGGCGAACTGGGGATTGACCGGATCGACGAAGGCAAATGCTTTCGTATCGTCAAGACCAGAAGGCTCGGCTGCGATCTAATGATTGAAGGTTTGTTCGAATACTAAATTTTGCCAGTGGAGTTTTATGTTTACCGGGATTATTCAGGGCAGGGGCGTGATTTTAGAAAAGCGGCCGGCGGGGGGCGGTCTGGTCTTCGGGATCGAGGCCGATTTTGATCTTGCCGACCCCGCTGAAGGTGAGTCCATCGCCATTAACGGAGTGTGCCTGACGGCCAGAGAGATCAGTGGCCGCCGTTTTCTGGCGGACGTCTCTCCCGAGAGCCTCAAGCGGACCAATCTCGGCCGGATTTCGGTCGGCGGTACGGTTAATCTGGAAAGGGCGCTTAAACTGAGCGACCGCCTCGGCGGGCACCTGGTGAGCGGCCACGTCGATGGAGTGGCGGAGATTGTATCCCGCGACCCCCGGGGCGATTTCGTTGTTTTTACCTTCGGGGTACCCGAAGGTCTGGGTCGCTATATTATCGAGAAGGGTTCGATCACCATCGACGGGATCAGTTTGACGGTCAACCGGGTTGATGACCGGAGTTTCTCGGTGTCCATTATCCCCCATACCCTGGAAATCACTACCCTCGGCAAATTGGCCCAGGGCGACCAGGTCAATCTTGAAGTGGATCTTATCGGCAAATATGTGGAAAAACTCCTGTCCGTGAAGCCGGCGGGAGGAGAGGCGGCGTCTTCGCAGATCAACCCGGCCTTTCTGGCCGAGCATGGATTTATCAAGCTGTAAACGGTAATGGCGCCCAAAAACTCCGATCTGCCGCGCGGAAGCGCATTTTTGTTCCCTTCGGCATATTTATATACCCCTTGCGGGGGGGAAATCGTCAGCACTTAATAAAATGGAAACAATCTGAACTGATTGCGCTGTTCCGTGATCGGTTTATCTCAAGCAAGGTGGGTGAAATTAGATGACAATTAATACGATTGAAGAGGCGATTGAAGATATCCGGGCCGGCAAGATGGTCATCCTGGTTGATGACGAGGATCGGGAGAATGAGGGCGATCTCTGTATGGCCGCCCAGATGGTGACTCCCGATGCGGTAAACTTCATGGCCACCCATGGGCGCGGCCTGATCTGTCTGACCCTGGTCCCCGAGCAGATCGAAAAACTCCAGCTGCCGATGATGGTCCGGGACAACAAGTCCCCGTTTGAGACGGCATTTACCGTCAGTATCGAGGCGACCACCGGGGTGACCACCGGGATCTCAGCCGCCGATCGGGCCCGAACCATTCAGACCGCGGTAAGGCTCGATGTCAAGCCCCAGGATATTGTCAGCCCCGGCCATATCTTTCCGCTGAGGGCCCGGCGGGGAGGGGTTCTGGTCCGTACCGGCCAGACCGAGGGTTCCGTCGATCTGGCCCGTCTGGCCGGACTGCGGCCTTCCGGGGTCATTTGCGAGATCATGAAGGATGACGGCACCATGGCGCGGATGCCGGATCTGAAGAAATTTGCCAAAAAACACAAGATCAAGATATGCACCATCGCCGATCTGGTCGCTTACCGGCTCCAGAAGGACACCCTGGTGCATCGGGCCGCCGAAACCAGACTGCCGACCACCTACGGCGGCGAATTCAAGGCCATCGTCTATACCAATGATGTCGATGACTACGAGCATCTGGCCCTGGTCAAGGGGGATGTCGATCCCGAGAGCGAGGTTCTGGTCCGGGTTCACTCCGAATGTCTGACCGGCGATGTCTTCGGTTCGATGCGCTGCGACTGCGGCGGCCAGCTCCAGGCGGCCATGAAGATGGTCGAGCAGGCCGGCAAGGGTGTTATTCTCTATATGCACCAGGAAGGGCGGGGAATCGGCCTGGTCAACAAGCTGAAGGCCTATGCCCTCCAGGACGAGGGGATGGATACGGTCGAGGCCAACAAGCAGCTCGGCTTCAAGGCGGATCTGCGCGATTACGGTATCGGCGCCCAGATCCTCCGCGATCTAGGGGTGCGCAAGATGAAGTTGATCACCAATAACCCCAAGAAGATCGTCGGCCTGGAGGGTTACGGTCTCAAGGTTACGGGACGGCTGTCGGTCGAAATTGCCCCCGATGCCGAGAACCTCAAATACCTCCAGTGCAAAAAGGACAAGCTCGGGCATATGCTCGATCTCATTGTGGGTAAACCCGGAAAAGCTGACAAATAAATTGTTTTTTGCTATTATCGCTTAATGAACGGATCGGCGAGAGATGAAGAGGTTTGTTTTCTCATGGCCGAAAAAGATATCAGGAGACTGAAATGGTTAAATATGTTGACGGTAGTCTTAAAGGTGACGGGAAAAAAATCGGCATTGTCGTTTCCCGTTTTAACTCTTTTATTGCCGAGAAGTTGGTGGAGGGCGCCCTTGATACGTTGATCAGGTCCGGAGTTGCCGATGACGATATCGAAGTTGCCCGGGTGCCCGGCGCCTATGAGATACCTCTGGTTGCCCAGAAGATGGTCAAATCCGACCGCTTCGACGCGGTCATCTGTCTCGGGGTGATTATCCGGGGCGCCACCCCCCATTTTGACTTCGTCGCCAACGAGGCGGCCAAGGGCATTGCCCAGGTCAGCCTGGATAGCGGCGTGCCGGTTATGTTCGGGGTGTTGACCACTGACAATATCGAGCAGGCCATCGAACGGGCCGGTTCGAAGGCCGGCAACAAGGGTTCCGACTGCGCGGTGGCCGCCCTGGAAATGATCAATCTGCTTGCGCAGTACTGATCGCGTATATGACTGTTCCAATCAGGCGGAGGGCCAGAGAGCTGGCCATGCAGGTCCTGTATCAAAGTGAGACTTCCGGGCAGACCGTGGAGGAGGCTTTTGAACTCATGCGGGATAATTTTCAGGCCAATAAAAAGGCTGCCCCCTATGCCTTGGAGATTCTGGCCGGAGTCATGGCCAACCGGGCCGAAATCGACGAGCTGATCTCCGAACATTCGAAGAACTGGCGTTTGGAGCGGATGGCGATGGTTGACCGCAACATCCTCAGAATCGCCGCTTTTGAATTTTTGCATAAACGGGAAGATGTGCCGGCCTCGGTGGTGATCAACGAGGCCCTGGAGGTGGCGGCCCGTTATTCCGACGAGGATGCCTCCCCATTCATTAACGGGGTTCTCGATTCCATGAAAAATGCGCTAAGGCGGGAGTAATCGGCTTTATCACCGGTTATCTTTGCCGGGACACCAGTACCCCGTAACCCCTAAACTATCGCATCTTGCTCGTTATTTTACGTGCCAACTGCGTTGCTACTTCCGTTACAGAGCACTGCTATGCGCCGGAAGCCGCACCTTGTCGGCCCGCAAAATCCTTTCGCAATCTCGCGAAACTTTATGGTTTACGAGGTACCAGTAAGATGGCCAAAGAAATCACCAGCCGCGAGCGGCCGAGTCTAGTCCAGGAACTCTTCTCGGTCCTGGGAATAGTCGTTGCGGTTTTCCTGCTGATCTGCCTGGCCGGTTTTTCTCTGTCCGAAACCGGTAGTCAGGCCGAATCCCTCTATTGGGGCGGCAAGGTCGGCAGCTTTTTCGCCCGGCATGTCATGGCTTTCCTGGGGCTCGGTTCCTTTTTGATGGTTCTCCTGCTTTTCTGGTTTTCCCTTGCCTTTTTCTCACCCAAAGCAACCCTCGACCGGCTCCCTCACGTAGTTGCGGGCGGGACCGGCATTCTTATTGCCGGCAGCGGCATGCTTGCGGCCAGCGGCATTGCCGAGATGCATATCGCCGGAACCATCTATCCGGTCGGCGGTTATGTCGGCGGGCTGCTCCACTCATTTCTGGGCGAATATTTCGGTAATTTCGGCTCAATCCTCTTTTTTACTTCATTGCTGCTGGTTTCCCTGATGATTTCCTTTGAGTTCTCGCCTTATCTGATGGCCTGCAACACCGTCGAAGGTTTTAAATCTCTTGGTTTGTTCTTCTGGAAAGGATTGGCCGGGCGGCTCGAAAAAAACGGAAACGTCAAACAGGACCCGGCCATGGGATCCGCCGCAAAGCCGGGTGGCGCTAAACCGCGTGTACCGGGTGCCGACGATGAACATGAAATGATCATTTCGGTGCCGAAAGTAAACCATACGGTGCGGCTGACCGAGGACGAGACGGATTTCGCACCCCTGCCCCTGGCGGCCGGCGAGTTTCGTCTTCCCGGGGTTAATTTATTGGCAAAGTCCTCGATCGGCGATTTTCTGGCTGACCGCGAACACTATCTGGATGTCAGCCGCAAACTGGAGTCCATCCTGAAGGATTTCGGAGTGATCGGCAAGGTTGCCGGAATCTCGCCGGGGCCGGTGATTACCACCTACGAATTCGCACCGGCCCCCGGCGTCAAGATCAACAAGATCGTCTCCCTGGCCGACGACCTGGCCATGAAGCTGAAGGCCGAAAGCGTACGGATTGTCGGCTCCATCCCCGGCAAGGCGGCCCTCGGCATCGAGATTCCCAATCCGGAGCGCCAGACCGTTTTCATCAGGGATATTATGGCCAGCGACGAATTCCAGCAGGCCGCCTCCAAACTGACCCTCGGGCTGGGGATGGACGTCATCGGCAACCCGGTGATGGCCAACCTGGCCAAAATGCCGCATCTGCTGATTGCCGGAGCTACCGGGGCGGGGAAGAGCGTCGCGGTCAACGCGATCATCTGCAGTATTCTGATGAAGGCCACCCCGGAGGATGTCCGGTTATTGATGGTCGACCCCAAACGGATAGAGCTTTCCTGTTATGAGGATATCCCCCATCTGCTTCATCCGGTAGTGGTGGATCCGAAGATGGCCAGCCGGGCTCTGCAATGGGCGGTCCGCGAGATGGAGCGGCGCTATCAGCTCATGGAGGAGAAGCGGGTCAAGAGTATCTCCAGTTACAACGAACTTGCCGAGGAAGAGCGGCTGCCGCTGATCGTGATCATTATCGACGAGCTTGCCGATCTGATGATGGTCTCGTCCCGCGAGGTTGAAGATGCCGTGGCCCGTCTGGCCCAGATGGCCAGGGCTGCCGGCATGCATCTGATTCTCGCCACCCAGCGCCCGTCGGTGGATGTGCTCACCGGTCTGATCAAGGCCAACTTCCCGACCAGAATGTCGTTCAAGGTCTCTTCGAAGATCGATTCTCGCACCATCCTCGATTCGAGTGGCGCCGAACATCTGCTGGGCGCCGGTGACATGCTCTTTCTGCCGCCCGGTTCGGCCAGATTACAAAGAATCCACGGCGCCTATATCACCGAGAAGGAGATCGAAAATATCGTAAACTTCGTCAAGAAGCAGCGTCCCGCCTGTTATGACGAATCGGTCACCGTTATCGGCGAGGGCCTCTCCGACGATGATGCAGACGATGCCGAGGAGATGGATGAAAAATACGACGAGGCGGTAGCCCTGGTCTGCGAATCGGGCCAGGCCTCCATTTCCATGGTTCAGAGACGTCTGCGGGTCGGTTACAATCGGGCGGCCCGGATGATCGAACTTATGGAGAAAGAAGGGGTTGTCGGCCCGGCCGACGGTTCCAAGGCCCGCGAAGTTCTGGCCAGAAGCAGCTACTGATCGAGATCTCTTGATCGTTATTTTAAAGCAATCCACATCCCTCCTGTTATTTTCCTTTCCGCCCTTTATTCTGTTCTGATCGTTACTCCTACGCCGCTTTGAAGGATTTGTGCCTTTTTGCGAACTCATCAATCATGATCGCATCGCAAAAACACTCAAAAGGGGCATGGTATCCGATCTGCCGAGCCATGGCGTATTTTTGCCTAAGCATCCCTGCTTTTTGCCATTAATCCCTTTGTGGTTGGGAGAAATTCGTAATATCATTTTTTAGAATCCGTTATCGGACGCCCTTGCAGGTTAGAAAAGCCTGGATATATTCGACGGAACTCGCGGGTGAAAAATTATTATAAAAATATCGAAGTGCGGCGCAGGATCATCGAATATCTGGGCGGTGATTCCCCGGAGTCAGCCACCTGTTTTTATCTGACCAGATGTGACGTTAATTCTTTTGAAACAGTAAATATCAAAAAACCGGCGGAACTGGATTATTTCTTTGATAACGGGCTGGATATCGGCCGGTCGATCCTGGATTGCCAGGCCTCACTGGCTCATCTTGACATCGAATACGTCAACTTTGATTTTCCGGCCGAACCTTACCTGGACGCCGAGCGCAGTTTCGAGCTGCAGGAACCGGTCATCGCCGAAATCAAAAAGTGCCTGGCTGCCTGGGGCATTGAATATCTGCACCTGGTCAGCGGGCGGGGCCATCATTTCATCTGGCAGGTCCCGGAGCGCAGCGAATCATTCCGAAGGTTGGCCGGACTGGGATATCCCGCCGTGGGGCGCTGCAACAAGACCTTGACTTTCAATAACAGGGAAACGGTGACAGTTCCGTTCCGGTTCGGCAAAGCATTTGCCGGCATGGGGCTGGTCGTGGAATACCTTGCCATGCAGATAAAGAAAAGGGCGGCCGGAAAGTGCGCCCTGCCGGTAGAATTGACCGCCGTCGAAGCCGGAGCGCGCGACAGGGGCAGGGAGATAGTTTCCATCGATATTTCGGAGTACGGCGACTGCCCGGAAACCCGGATGATTCGGGTGCCTTTCAGCGCCTATCTGAAACCTCTGACCAGGGATATGGGGCGGGTCAGTCAGGAACCCCCGGTCATGCCCCCGGTAGTTATGATTCCGGCCCTCGGCATGCCCATCGGAAAAATAATCGAAATAATGCGCGACCCGCTCCAGGCCGCGAAACTGGCCGGCCACGCTTCGGTCCGCATCCCCGCCGCCTCTTCCCGGGCCATGGAAGGTCTGATCGAAAGCTACCTGCAATCGGACTTGAGAAAATTCCATGCCTGCTTCTATTCCCGGGAGCACGAACCCCATGAACAATGGCCTCGTACCTACGACCGGACTCCGCTTGAGATGCTGCCGCCCTGCGTCAGAAGGATTCTGGAGCAGCCCAATGACCTGCTGCTCATCCCGGGATACATCCAGTTGCTGGTCAGGTCCATGCTGGCCCTGGGCTGGCATCCCCGTCATATCGCCGGACTCATCCGCTCCAAATATGAACGGGATTATGACTGGGGCTGGTACTGGTTGAATTATGACGCGGCCAGCCGGGCTGATTTCTATACCCGTATTTTCGCGGGCCTGTTCGTGACCGGTATTGATGATCTGGTCGATTTCAACTGTCTTTCCACCCAGGAAAAAGGTCTCTGCGCTTCCCCCGGACAACATTGCAGTCTGGATCTTTTTAAAAAATCTCTGCTGGCAAGGAGAAAAAATGAACGCCTGGCAAGTCGGCCTTTCAACAGGATGTTTTTATCGGACGAGCATATTTGAGGTGCTGGAGTCCATCCGCGACAGTACCATTTCCGTCGTCGAAATCTGTTCGCACCGTACTCATCTGGATTATCACAACGAGCAAAAGGTGCGGGCCGCGGCGGCTTGTCTGCGAAAATTCCGGATTCAGCCGTTTTCCTTCCATGCTCCTTTTGCCGATTATATCGATATCGCTTCCCCAGACTCCGGGACGCGCCGGGATTCGGTAGCCGAGATGCTGTTTGCGGTCAGGGCCGCGGCTGCTCTCGGCGCCCCTCATTTTGTCATCCATCCCGGCCCGGAAAGAGAAGGGGATCCAGATTCGGAAAGGCACCTGGCGATGCTGAAAAATTGTGCCGACTCTCTGCGGAGCATCGCCGCGGAATGCGATCGTCACGGTATAAAACTCCTCCTGGAAAACATGCTGCCCCATCTCTTTCTGGGGGACGCGGCAGATCTGCGCTGGCTGATGAGCGAATTAGCCCCGGAGAATCCGGGGTTCTGTCTCGATACAGGCCATGCCCATCTCGGCCACAATCTCCACAGGCTTATCCAGCTTTTTTCAGAGGAACTGACCATGGTCCATGCCGCCGATAATCGCGGCCTTCACGACGATCATCTCCCGCCCGGCAAGGGAAGTATCGACTGGCCAGAGCTGCTCGTACTTCTTCGGGATCTTAAATTCAGGGGAGTGTTTATCCTGGAGCTTGCTGGAGATACAGGCGCCGGAAAGGAAACCATCCTCGCCGAAGCCTTAAAGGCCCGGGGGTTTATCGAGCAGATCGTCCAAGGCTCGGAAACGGGCCGAAAAACTCAAAAGTGAAGTGCTCGCGGCCCCGGTAATTCCTGCCGTTCCCCAGGCGGTATTTATCTGTAAAGCAAGGTCTGCTTGTAATTCCGCGCGGTTCTCTATTATTATCTGATAAGGCCCCCACGGAGCCGTCACGGATTTCAGGAACAATCCGATACCCATGAACAACAGGAGCCGAAGAAAGAGTCTATGAAGATTCCCCGAGTGATGTCGACCCAGCATCCAGACAATGTTACCTTGCCGTTTTTTGCCGAAAATGCCGATATGTCCGGCGAAGACGAGATTCAGGAGGCCTACTATGCCTTCTCCCACCTGGGCTGCGATGAACAGATGTGGGACTGCGAGGGCAAGGAGGTCGACGATTTCGTGGTGCGCAAACTGCTCACCCGTTATGATTATTTTTTCAGGGAAAAAAAACTGGGCGAAGACGTCTTTCTGACCCTGCGGGTGCCCAATCCGGATGTGGAAAAGGCCGAGGCCAAGGTCCTGCTTGAAACCCTGGAAAGCATACCGCGCTCAAGGGACGCGGCAAGCCTCTTCTACAAGCGGGAACGGGCCCCGATTTTCGAGGTCATCCTGCCGATGGTTACGACCGCGGAGAGCCTGAGCCGGGTCTATCACTATTATAAGGAATTCGTGGTCGGCAAGCAGGACAAGCCCTTTTTCCCGGGCGATGTGCGAATCGCCGACTGGATCGGGGAATTCCGCCCCGAAAACATCAATGTCATCCCCCTTTTCGAAGACAAGGAGCACATGCTCGAGGCCCACAACATCGTCCGCAACTATCTCCGGGACAAGGATGTCAAGCACCAGCGGGTCTTCCTGGCCCGATCGGACCCGGCCATGAACTACGGCATGGTGAGCGCCATCCTCTGCAACAAAATCGCCCTGCAGCGGCTGGGCCGGATGTCCGACGAGACCGGCATCGAAATTTATCCCATTCTAGGGGCCGGCTCCGCTCCCTTCCGGGGGCACCTGGCCCCGGACAACGTGGGCCGGGTGATCGAGGAGTACCCCGATGTCCAGACCTTCACCACCCAGTCGGCCTTCAAATACGACCATTCCCTTCTGGAGGTGACCGCCGCCATCGAACAGCTCAAGAACACCCCGCGCCGAAGGGGAGCCGAGATCAACGAGAAGCAGTGTGTCGAGATCATCGACAAGGTTTCCACCGAATACCGGCACACGGTGGAGGCCCTGGCGCCGATCATCAACCAGGTTGCGGCCTATATTCCCAGACGGCGGATGCGCAAACTCCATGTGGGGCTTTTCGGCTATGCCCGGGAAATGGGCAAGGTAAGCCTGCCCCGGGTTATCGGCTTCTGCGCCGCCTGCTATTCCATCGGCCTGCCGCCGGAGATTCTCGGCCTGAATGCTTTGGATGCCGAGGACTTCGCCTGCATGGAGGACATGTACGTCAACCTGCTCTACGACATCAAGACTTCCATGTCGTACTTCAACGAAGAGGTGCTGACCATCCTGCCGGAGTCGGTGAAAAAGGATCTGCGCTTCGAGTGGGAAGGGATTACGATCAACGAGGAGCACCGGGCCATCACCTCAAGGATCATCAAGGCTATCCGGGAGAACCAGACCGCCGGTCTCCAGGACATGCTGATCGAGGCGGCCCACATCCGCAAATATCTGGGTTGAGAAGCCGTTTGGCAAGTTCGCTCCTGCCTCTTTTCTTACGGAGGGGGAGAAAACAGCCTGCCGGAATTTCGAATAACCCTGAATCCTTGACGTCTTTGTGGTGAATTTTTTTGAACACTTGATATGTTTTTAGCCGGGTATACGAGAAAAAAATAAAAAAATGTTGTAAAGTATCTGATTGTATTAACCTCTCCCTTGTGAGGGCAGCAGACAGGTGATCCGCGAACCACGGAGGCTAGCTTCGTGGTTTTTTATTTTTCAAGCCCGCCGCAACCGGCGAGGCCAGACCACACAGGTAAGAAGCTCATGATCAATGCAGCAAATGTCACCCTCGCCTATGGCAAGAGGGTTATTTTTCAGGATGTTAATATCAAGTTCACCCACGGCAACTGTTACGGCCTTATCGGGGCCAACGGCGCCGGCAAATCCACCTTTCTGAAGATTCTTGCCGGAGAAATGGAGCCGGATCGCGGAGAAATCTCGGTTGGGGCCAGGGAGCGGATCGCCATGCTGCGGCAGGACCATTTCGCTTTCGATGAAGAGACCGTTTTCCATACTGTGATCATGGGCCATCCCCAGCTCTACGAACTGATGGCGGAGCGGGAGGCGTTGTACGCCAAAACCGATCTTTCGGAGGCGGACGGCCTTCGCTGCGGAGAGATTGAGGGTGAATTCGCCGAGATGAACGGTTACGAGGCGGAATCCGAGGTGGCGGTGCTGCTCAGCGGTCTCGGCATTGCCGAGGAGCTGCGGGAAATGAAGATGAAGGAGCTTGACGGCGGCGACAAGGTGCGGGTGCTGCTCGCCCAGGCCCTGTTCGGCAATCCCGATATCCTGCTGCTCGACGAACCCACCAACAACCTGGACTTCCAGTCGATCAAATGGCTGGAGAGTTTTTTGTCCCGTTTCGACAACACCACCATTATCGTCTCCCATGACCGCCACTTTCTGAACCAGGTCTGCACCCATACGGCTGATATCGATTTCGGCCGCATTCAGGTCTATGTCGGGAACTACGATTTCTGGTACCAGGCCAGCCAACTGAGCCTCAAGCAGAAGCAGAACGAAAATAAAAAGAGCGCCGCCAGGGCCGAGGAGCTCAAGGAATTCATCCAGCGCTTCAGCTCGAATGCCTCCAAGGCCAAGCAGGCCACCTCGCGGAAGAAACTGCTTGAAAAGCTCACCACCGAGGACATGCCGAACTCCTCACGCAAATATCCCTATGTGGTATTCAAGCCGGAACGGCCCTGCGGCGATATCATTCTCTCGGTCAAGGACCTCTGCAAGAAGGTGGACGGGGTAGTTGTCCTCGATAACTTCTCGCTCACGGTCAACAAGGGGGACAAGATCGCCTTTGTCGGCACTAACAACCTGGCCAGGACCGCCCTCTTCGAGATCCTGACCGGGAAAACCGAGCCGGATAGCGGCAGCTTTAATTGGGGGCAGACTATTTCCACCGCCTATTTCCCAAAAGAAAACAGTGCCTACTTCGACCACGACCTGAACCTGGTCGAATGGCTCCGCCAATTCGCGCCGCCCACCGAGGGCGAAAGCTTTTCCCGCGGCTTTCTCGGCCGGATGCTCTTTTCGGGCGAAGAGGCCCTCAAAAAGGTCGAGGTCCTCTCCGGCGGTGAGAAGGTCCGCTGCATGCTGGCGAGAATGATGCTCGCCTCCGCCAATACCCTTATCCTCGATGAGCCGACCAACCACCTTGACCTGGAATCGATCACCGCGCTCAATAACGGTCTGATCGCCTTTCCCGAGGTAGTGCTCTTCGCCTCCCACGATCACGAGTTCGTCAATACGGTGGCGAACCGGATCGTCGAGATCACCCCGACTTATACGATCGACCGGATGATGAATTTCGACGACTATCTCGAAGATGAGGAGGTGGCCAGGCTGCGGGGGGAGTACTCCGGGCAGATGGTTGCTAACCTTTGATCAGCCGGTTAAAAAAAATCGGCGGGCCGGAGCGGGGTGATTGCGTGGACGGGGCGGCGGGTAATTATCCGAATCGTGATGCCGGGGCGTTTTTCCTTCACTCCGTTTTCCTTAGGCTCGCGGATTCTGGAATCGGCAACCCCGGCATCCTCTCCGATTGATCAATCTCGCCAGAAAAATCGGGGTTACGATATTCTGAAGCCTTGACCTTTTTTTTCCACTTTCTTGGCGGCCTTGGCGGCCTTTTTCTCTTTCATGCTTTTGGCCGGGTCCTTCTTGGCGCTTTTTTTGGTGTTCATGCCTTTGCTCATCTTGTTTTACCTCGGGGCTGATGGAATTAAGCTGCCATGCCAATCTTTTTGTTTGGCGCATTATACCCCCTTTTCTTGCGGAAAGGTCTTTTTAAAAGCGATCACGGCCTCTTTGGATCGATCTAAGCTTCCCTGACCAACGCGCCGCGCTTCTCCCTGTTATTCTCTCAGTTGCTTCAATTTTGAAAAACGCTCACGGATTCTGGACTATCTAAGGGCATCGGGGAAAAAGATCAGGATTACACCGATGGCGAGCATGATCACCCCGCCGACAGGTTTGGTGTATCCGGCATATCTCTCGCCGATACTCGAGGTGACCGCGAAGGCGGCGGTGGCAAAGATCAGCAGGTCGTCGAGCATGAAGAACAAGACATACATCAGGATATACATATAGTACTGGATGGGGCTGAGCGGGCTGATCGAGAGGATATAAGTGAAAACGGCCGGGATCGCGGCGGAGCAGAGGAACTCTATCGAGTTGACAATGAAGGCCAGCGCGATAATCGCGAAAAAGCTGCCGACCGACAGCGGCGACAGGGCTACTTCCTTGATCCGCGCCATGGTCCGGTTTTTCGATTCACGGTCGCCGATTTGACAGGTCGGCTGGCCCCGGTCCCTGATCGATTCGTAAATATCCGTTATGCCAACCCAAAGGGCGAAAAAACCGATCAGCAGGGTCAGCTCCCGGACATAGCCCATGAAAAGGAAGGCGTTCAGCCACGCCGTCATAAACAGAAAATAGAGCACCCCCGAGGCAAACACGAAAGAACCGACGATCAGCCAGATCTTTCTCCGGTCTTTCAGGGATAGAACCAGGGAGATGAGATAGACCAGGACCCACATGGCGCATGGGTTTAAACCGTCCACCAGTCCGAGGACAACGGCCAGGACCGGCAGGGAAAAATCCCGGGCGTCGATTTCGCCGACAAAGGGGATCTTGACAATGGTCGAGGGGGGCGGGTAGCCGGAATCCTCGGCGGCAGCCTCTTCCTCAATTGCCGGATCGGCCGGAGTTTCCCGGAAATGGTCGTCGATCCCGTTGGTCAGCAGAAAAATGGTGAGCAGGGCCAGGCCGACCAGAAAAGAATAGCGCTTGAAGCGGTTGGCAAAGGTCTTCTTAAGGGTTTGCAGCAGCATTTTTATCCGCCGGTCTTTTCCTTTTGCATCGTATTTAAGGAAAAACTCTCATCTTTCATATTTGACGAGTTCGCAAAAACTGATTTGCCACGTCATTGTGAGAAACGAAGCGACGAAGCAATCAAGTACTTTCAACTAGTTACATGTTCACTGGATACTTCGCTGCGCTTGCAATGACTTAAGTCATTCTGGCATTAGCGGAATCGACAAGTCAAGCCGTCACGGCCTCTGGAAGATTATTGTGCAGCTGAGGAAGGGGAGCTCAGGGCAGGATAAAGTGGATCAGGAATTCCCGGTTACCCTTGGGACCAAGGATAGGTGAAGAGACGAAACCCCGGCTGCGCAGGCCGAGTCCGATGCCGAAATTCTCGATTTTTTTGATGGCGGCCTCATGCAGCTCCGGGTCCCTGACCACGCCGCCTTTGCCGACTTGGCCGCGTCCCACCTCGAATTGGGGTTTAACCAGGGCGAGGATGGCGCCGCCTGGTTTTAAAAAGGTTTTCGCGGGGCCGAGCAGAAGCTCCAGGGAAATGAAGGAGGCGTCGATAACTACCAGATCGAGCGGTTCGGGAATGTCTGCCGGGCTCAGATGGCGGGCGTTGGTTCTCTCCATGACCACCACCCGTTCATCCTGTCGGAGTTTCCAGGCCAGCTGCCCGTACCCAACGTCGACGGCATATATCCTGGCGGCATTGCGTTGGAGGAGGCAGTCGGTGAAGCCGCCGGTTGAAGCCCCGAAGTCGGCGCAGATCATTCCGGCGGGATCGATCCCGAAGTGGTCCAGGCCGGCGGCGATCTTGTGGCCGCCCCGGCTCACGTAAGGGGAGTCGTTGCCCTTGATCTCGATTTGGCTGTCGATCGGAATCCGGCTGCCGACCTTGTCGGAGCGCTGGCCTTCGACGAAAACCTTTCCGGCCCCGATCAGGGCCTGGGCCTTCTGGCGGCTCTCAACGAGATTCCGGCTCAGCAGCAGCTTGTCCAAACGTAACTTCATCGGGCTCGGCAATTTATCGGCCGGCCCGGCGGATCATCTCGCAGAGCTCGGCGGCCATGGATTCGATCAGGCTCTGGTCCGGTCCCTCGACCATCACCCTGATCACCGCTTCGGTGCCGGAGGGACGGACCAGGATGCGGCCGCTGGCGCCGAGCTCTTTTTCCAGATCGGCGACTTTCCGGGAGAAGCCCTTGATCCGGGCGGGATCGATTCTGCTTCCGGTTTTAACGTTTTGCAGGGTCTGGGGAAATGATTCCATCAGGGTCGCCAGTTCCGAGAGGGGCTTGTCGCGCTTGATCATGATGGCCAGAAGCTGCAAAGCGGCGAGGATGCCGTCACCGGTGGTGTTGTGATCGAGAAAGACCAGATGGCCGGATTGTTCGCCGCCGAAATTATAGCCGCCCCGGCGCATCTCCTCGACGACGTACCGGTCGCCGACCTGGGTGCGCAACATCCTGCCGCCCATCTTTTGCATCGCCACTTCCAGGCCCAGGTTGCTCATCACCGTACTGACCAAGGTTTTCTTGCGGAGTTTGCGCCGGGCCATCAACTCGGAGGCGCAGATCGCCATGACATGATCGCCGTCGACAATCCTGCCCTTCTCGTCGACCACGATCAGCCGGTCGCCGTCGCCGTCCAGGGCGATGCCGATATCGGCCCCGATCTCCTTGACCTTTTCGGCCATCAGTTGCGGATAGAGGGCGCCGCATTGGTGATTGATGTTCCTGCCGTCCGGTTCCACCGCCAGGGCGGTTACCTTGGCGCCGAGCTCCTCGAAAACGTGGGGAGCCACCCCGTAGGTGGCGCCGTTGGCGCAATCGAGAACGATGTGGAAGCCGTCCAGGACGTATTTCCTGGGGAAGGTGTTCTTCAGAAAGACCGTGTAGCGCCCCCGGGCGTCGTCGAGCCGGAAGGCCTTGCCGATCTCTTCGGCGATCGGCCGGAGCGACTCCATCTTTTTGGAAAAGATCAGATCCTCGATCTTCAATTCCTGTTGATCGGGGAGTTTGAAGCCGTCCCGGGAGAAGATCTTGATGCCGTTATCCTGGAAAGGATTATGGGAAGCAGAGATAACCACGCCGGCATCGGCCCGCATGCTCGTGGTGATAAAGGCGATGCCCGGGGTGGGCATCGGGCCGACCAGCAGCACGTCGACTCCCATCGAACAGATTCCGGAGGCCAGGGCGTTTTCGATCATGTATCCGGAAAGGCGGGTGTCCTTGCCGATCACGATTCGGTGGTCCTTTTTCATATCCTTGACCAGATAGGCGATGCCGCGGCCGATCTGCATGGCTATTTCCGTAGTCATCGGATGGATATTGGCAACCCCCCTGACCCCATCGGTACCGAAAAGTTTTCTCATTTAATCATTGGTTCCATTGGCCGGGGTTATTGAGCGCGAAGTTGTTTTTTCATGACGGGCTGGGGCGGGCTTATCCGGATTTTTATCGTAGCCGGGATCACCTTTTCTATTTTAATGTCCGGATTCGCGGAAACTATCCTGACCGGCAGTTCATGCTGCCCCGCCGGCAGTTTGCCCGCATCGATAACAGCCTCGAATTGAAAATCACCGGCCGCTTTTTCGGCCAGATGATAAGGAATCGTGGCCTTGATGTCCACGTAATGATGGTCGAGGCGATAGGTGGTTCGTTGCGCTTCATGGGTAAATGATACCGGAATATTTTCGAATGACCGGCTCACCTCTTTTTCCTTGATCAAAACATTTACGGAGATGGTCGGTTCACCGATCAGTTCGGTAATATCATCCCTGACCTTAAGTGAAACCTCGGCGGTGAAATTCTTTTTCAGGCCGGAGATATCAATCGGTTCGGTCGGCAGAAAAACATCATCTTCGAGGATGGCGGCCGGGGCGGTCAGTTCCAGGGTCGGGGGTACCGCGAAAAGACCGGCCATTTCATAACCCTCGGCCGGTTCTCCCTCTAAAACCGGTTTGATCGGCAGCTCTTTTTTGACTAGACGGTCAATGGTCAATGATATGTTGGCGGGGCGAATATTCTGAATCTGGATGCTGTTCGGCAATTCTATCGATTCCGGGGTGTTTTTAATCACATGATTGCCGGGCTGGACGTTGCTGAGGTCTACCGGCCTGGTGATATCCTTGCCCGAAATGCTGCGTACCAGCCCCCTGGGGCCGTTGACCGTCACTTCAAGCTGTTTCCGGAACTGGTTGGAGATCACCAGGTTCTGCGGCAGATTGGTGATCTCCAGGGGGATATACAAGGTTGTATCGATCTTGTCTTCGCCGACCACGAAATACCAGAGAAATACCGCGAAAAAGAACGAGACCAGTTTAAGGACCAGGTTCTTGGGCAGCTTTACCCTTTTTATTAGACCTTTCGCTCTTGAGACCTGCTTAACCAGTTTTTCCATATGTAGTTTTGTTCTTCCTTGGGGACGAATATCGTTTTTAACTTGTTCCTGAGGGAATTTGCGTCAAGACCCGAATTGATCGCACCGTGCTGGACCAGGGAAATGCTGCCGGTTTCTTCGGAGACCACAACTATAACAGCATCCGATTCCTCGGAAAGGCCAATGGCGGCCCGATGCCTGGTCCCGAGTTTTTTGCTTATATAGGGGTTTTTGGTCAGCGGCAGCACACAGCCGGCCGTCATAATCCGTCCCATCGTGATCACAACTCCGCCGTCATGGAGGGGGGAGCGGGTCTGGAACAGACTGATCAGCAATTCCTTGCTCAGCTTGGCATCGATGGTCTGGCCGGAATCAATATGATCGTTAAGCCCTGTTTCCCGGGTCAGGACGATCAGGGCGCCGATCTTTCGGCGTGACAGGTAGCGGGCGGCCTCGACTACTTCTTCGAGGTAGTGAACCGTGTTTTCAAAGGTCTTGGTGAACGGGGTCTGGCCGACCTGGGTCAGAGCCCGCCTGATATCGCGCTGGAAGATAATTATGACGATCAGAAAAATCGAACTTAAAAAGGTGTTCAACAGCCAGTACAGGGTCAGGAGCTCAAAGTGTTTGGCCCCGAAATAGGCGAAAATAATAATGGCGATACCCGCCAGCATCTGGGCGGCCCGCGTCCCCCTGATAATCAGCAGTAGCCGGTAGATGATATACCATACAATGATGATATCGAAAACATCCTGCCAGCGTAGTGAGTTGATTGTGTCAAACATTGAAAAACTTTTCGAAAGATAAAAGATTAAGGTGGATTATCAGGCAACTTTCCCGCTCAAGTTACCTGGCATATTAGTCGCTCTCTTAACCAGATCCCATGTCGCGGCAGGGTTTGATTAGAAGACGGCTTTGCCCGTTAAAGCTCGATTTTGGCCGGGACCGAAAAACAGAGCAGACTTTGTTGATCTTTATGCGAACGCAGTCAAAAATGTTTTGGTTTGAAACCCAGATGACGTGACAAATACCTGAACCCGTGACGCTATCGTGAAAGTTGGCCCTTATTAAACTGTTATTGTCTGTTTATCTGTTAGTAACCGCAGTGAAGAGAATTCCACACCGCCTTTCAGGGCGTTCGATAACGGGCCATCTGCCGTGTAGGCAACTCCTTGATATATCATCAGTATAATCAACATCGTCGCCTCCTTGCATCGGATGCGTTCTCGAACGCTCACGAATTAAGGAAACAATATAATTTATAAACTGAAAAAAGTTTCCAAAGCAAGGATAAATTGCTGATTTTAAAAAATAAATTATATTAACCCGCCAACCGGGTCGAAGTAGATCCACCTCGCCGGCTTGATGGTGGCGTGGAAATAAAGCCAGCATTCCATTTTCGGCTTTTCGCGAATGCGTCAAGTGTGATAAATTCGCAAGAAGTCAGAAACCCTTCCTTCGACAGGCTCAGGATGAGCGGGGTAACTTACAGGCTCGGGGTGAGCGGATTCCCAGGTCCGGTCTAAGCGGCTTCAGCCGCGAAATCCCCTCTGTTCCGAAGGAAGTGCCTTGGGGTGCGCCACGACGCAGTGGATCGGAGTTTTTTTGCGGCGCCATCTTGCTTGATGAACTCGCAAAAAGTCAAAAAAGCTGTCATTTCGAACGAATGTGAGAATTCTTGTTCTTTACACCCACAGGGCAAAAGTTTCGTTTGCACCCTGAAAGGGCATAAAAGCAGACGAACTGTTCAACTCTGCTTTCTTTAACTCATTGGAATTATTAGGATTTATCCCATTGGGCGAAATGACAATATGGCAAACCCGACTTTTTGCGAATTTATCTTGGTTGAGTGACTGAAAAAATATAATATGAGTTTTAGTTCCTTGACATTTCCATGTATTTAATTTAATTTTGTCTCTTTGAGTTATTAAAATTGATCCGCAAAATTTCTTATTGAGATACAGGAGGCCGTTTTGGCTAATCATAAGTCAGCATTAAAGAGACATCGTCAGAGCCTGGTTAAGCGCAGTCGTAATCGAGCCATCAAATCCGTCCTGAGGACTTCCATCAAGTCGGTTCGGGTCGCCGTTGAACAGAATTCCCAGGAAGAGGCTCAGGCCGCACTCAAGATAGCGATTCCGATCATCAACCGCGCCGCGAGCAAAGGGACGATCCATAAAAGTAACGCTTCCAGAAAGGTTTCCAGATTAACCAGAAGCGTCAATACCATGTCCGAAGCCAGCGCCCAGTAAAGGCCTGATCCGGCAGCCTTCAGCCCCGGTTAAGAAAACCTTTGCGGTGAGTCCGGAAGACCTGGATCATGAACAATATTTCGGTTGAACTAAAGCCATGCGGGGTATCGCCCCTGCCTGGCTTTTTTTATCTGTGCAAAACCGCCTGCGACCTGTTATTGCAACTATAAAGCTCGCTGCTTTTATGCCCTTTTAGGGTGCAAACGAAACTTATGCCCGGTGGGTATAACCATGTGCCAACCATCCCAGAAAGTATTCAAAGAGCTTGTCGGTGAAGCGGATCTGATCCCGGTTTATCGCGAGATCATCGCCGATCTCGATACCCCCCTTACGGTTTTCGCCAAGGTCGCCGGCGGGGAATCCCGAGCTTTCCTCTTTGAAAGCCTCGAGGGCGGGGAGAAATGGGGGCGTTACTCCTTTATCGGTTATGATCCCCTGGCCGTCTTCGAAAGTTATGGCGACAAGGTTACCCTGAACCGGAACGGCAGCGAGGAGATTTTGCAGGGCGATCCTCTCGAAATGCTCCGAAAACTTGTTGGTTCATTTAAAGTCAGCGGTCAAACGGAGTATCTGCCTCGCTTTTTCGGAGGCGCGGTCGGTTTTCTCGGCTACGACATGGTCCGGTTCATGGAATCCCTGCCCGCCTATAAGGAGCCGCTGGCCGGTTTCCCGGACAGTTCCTTTATGATTCCGCGGATGGTGCTGATTTACGATAATCTCAAACAGACCCTGACTATCGTACATTGCGTCGAAATTGACCGGCAAAAGGAGATCGCCGGGCAGTATCTTGAAGCAGTCGCCCGGATCGAAGAGGTTGTGACGCGGATAGCCGGGCCTGTACCGGCGGAACTGACCGCCCCCGGCCGCACCGGGACTGACCACCAATTCAGCTCGAATATGAGCGGGGATTCTTTCCGGGGCATGATCGAGAAGGCCAAGGAGTATATTCTCGCCGGCGATATTATTCAGGTCGTCCTCTCCCAGCGCTTTCACACCAGGACCGAAATTTCGCCGTTCCGTCTTTATCGGGCTCTGCGCCATATCAATCCCAGCCCCTATCTCTTTTATCTGAAACAGGACGATATGGTTCAGATCGGTTCCTCGCCCGAAATTCTGGTCCGCCTTGAGCATAATGATATCGAGCTCAGGCCCATTGCCGGGACTAGGCGGCGGGGCGCGACCCCGGAAGAGGATCTGGCTCTGGAGAAGGAGCTGCTGGCCGACCCCAAGGAACGGGCCGAGCATCTGATGCTGGTCGATCTGGGCCGTAACGATGTCGGCCGGGTCTCGGTGCACGGAGAGGTCGAGACCCGCGACCTGATGGTCGTTGAACGTTACAGTCATGTCATGCATATCGTCTCCGGAGTGCATGGCCGCCTGGCCCCCGGTTACGATCAGTTCGATGTGCTGCGCGCCTGTTTCCCGGCCGGTACGGTCAGCGGTGCCCCGAAGATCAGGGCAATGGAGATTATCGAGGAACTGGAGCCGGAGAGAAGGGGGCCTTATGCCGGGGCCGTCGGTTATTTCGGGTTTTCCGGCAATATGGATTTCTGTATCACCATCCGCACCTTTATTCAGAAAGGCGCCGATCTCTGGATTCAGGCCGGGGCAGGGGTGGTTGCCGATTCAGATCCGCGGCTCGAATATGAGGAAACCGTCAATAAGTCAATGGGATTGCGCCGGGCCGTGGAACTGGCCGAGAAGTGGCATGGTTGATCGGAGCTGAGTTAAATGATTGTTATAATTGACAACTACGATTCCTTTACCTACAATATCGTCCAGACCCTGGGCGGTTTCGGCGCCGAGATGAAGATCTTTCGCAACGATCGGATAGATCTTGCCGGGATCGAGGCCTTGGGGCCGGACCGGCTCCTGATTTCTCCCGGGCCGGGCACCCCCGCCAGGGCCGGCATCTCCGTGGAGGCGATTAAGTATTTTGCCGGCCGGATTCCGATTCTCGGGGTCTGCCTGGGCCATCAGGCAGTCGGCGAGGCCTTCGGCGGCCGGACGGTCCGGGCCTCACGGCTGATGCACGGCAAAACCAGCAAGGTCTACCACGACGGCAAGGGGGTTTTCGCCGGACTGCCTGACCCCTTCGCGGCGATGCGCTATCATTCCCTGGTTGTCGAGAAGGACTCGCTGCCCGACTGCCTGGAGATCACGGCCAGAACCGATCAGGACGAATTGATGGGGATCAGGCATCGGGAGTATCTGATCGAGGGGGTGCAGTTTCATCCGGAATCGATCATGACCCCGGACGGGGTGCGGCTGCTGAAGAATTTCATCGATCCCGAATATCCGGAAATGTACGGCGAACAAGAATGATGGCGTCGCAAAAAGTCGCCAGCTCCTGCGTTGCTGCAAATTGTCTCGTCATTGCAGCGTACTGAAGTACGCTTCATTCCTCGAAATTTGCGCGCCTTGGATCTGACGATTTTAGCTTAGCCATCCCCTTATGGACTTTTTGCGAACTTCAAGAACGAGAAGGGGGATTTATATGATCAGGGAAGCTATCTCCAAAGTGGTGACCGGCCACGATCTTAACGAGGAAGAAATGGTCGGGGTGATGAACGAGATCATGAGCGGCGAGTCGTCGCCCGCCCAGATCGGCTCCTTCATTACCGCCTTGAGGATGAAGGGCGAGACCATTGACGAGATTGCCGGGGCGGCCCGGGTCATGCGGGAGAAGGCGGAGAAAGTCGATGCAGGTCCGGGCATCGTGGTCGATACCTGCGGCACCGGCGGCGACAGTTCCGGCACCTTCAATGTTTCCACGGCGGCGGCCTTTGTGGTGGCCGGGGCCGGGGTGACCGTGGCCAAGCACGGCAACCGCTCCATCACCAGCCATTGCGGCAGCGCCGATGTCCTTGAAGCCCTGGGAGTCAATCTTGACCTTCCCCCCGTTTCTGTCGGCCGGTGTATCCGGGAGGTCGGCATCGGTTTCATGTTCGCGCCGATCATGCACGGCGCCATGAAACATGCCATCGGCCCCCGCCGGGAAATCGGGATCAGGACCGTTTTCAATGTCCTTGGCCCCCTTACCAATCCGGCCGGCGCCAATGTTCAGGTTATGGGGGTTTTTGCCCCTGGCCTCACCGGCAAACTGGCCGCTGTACTCGGCAGGCTCGGGGCTTTGCGGGCCATGGTGGTCTGCGGGGCCGGCAACATGGATGAGTTGACGGTGACCGGCGAGACCAGGGTCGCCGAATGGAATGACGGCCAGGTCAGGGAGTACATTGTTAAGCCGGAAGAAGTCGGCCTCCCACGGGCGACAATCGATGATATAAAGGGCAAGGATGATGCCGCCGCCGCCGCCGCCCATCTACGGCAGATCCTGACCGGTGAACCGGGGCCTTGTCTGGATATGGTTCTGCTTAATGCCGGCGCGGCCCTGACTGCGGCCGGCAAGGCCGATGATCTTAAGGGAGGCGTCGAGTTGGCCAGGCAGACCGTGGCCAGCGGCGCGGCCCTTGCCAAGGTCGATGGCTTGGCAGCCTTTTCACTAAGCTGAATCCGGATGGAATGATATGTCGAACATGATTCTCGATCAAATAGTCGCCCGCAAGAAGGAGGAAGTGGCCGAGCTGCTCAACGGTCCAACCGAGGAACCTCCCGAACAGGTTGATCCCCCCCGTGGTTTTTACAAAAGCGTGATCGATTGTGACGGAATAGCGGTAATCGCCGAGGCCAAGAAGGCTTCGCCGTCGAAGGGCGTCATCTGTCCGGATTTCGATCCGGTCGCCATCGCCGCCGACTATGAAAAAGGCGGCGCCCAGGCCCTGTCGGTCCTGACCGACGTGGATTTCTTCCAGGGCAGTCTTTCCTACATCCCCGCCGTCCGGGCCGCGGTGAAGCTGCCGGTGCTCCGCAAGGATTTTATTGTTCATGAGGCCCAGATCCGCCAGGCCCGGGAATTCGGGGCCGATGCCATCCTGTTGATCGTCGCCATCCTAGACAAGATTCAGCTTCGCGATTACCGGATGTTTGCCGAGGAACTGGGAATGGATTGCCTGGTCGAGGTCCATGACGAGTGGGAAGCGGAACGCGCCCTGGAGGCCGGTTCCGCTTTGATCGGGGTCAACAATCGCGACCTGCGCGATTTCAGCGTTGATCTTGATACTACCCTCAGGGTTAAGAGTATGATTCCCGCCGGGGTGCCGGTGGTCAGCGAGTCGGGAATCAGAAATCATGATGATGTCAAAAAACTGGCCGAGCATGGCGTCGCCGCGGTTCTGGTCGGGGAAACATTGATGCGGGCCGCCGATCGGATTGCGGCCCTGCGGAAACTGGTTGGCCGTTAAGGCATGCTTACATTATCTTGCAGAGGGTTTTGAATGATTACTCGAACACGGATTAAGGTTTGCGGGATAACTGATTCCGGAGATCTAGCCCATGCCGTGTCAGCGGGAGTTGACGGGGTGGGCTTCATCTTCGCCGAAAAGAGTCCGCGACGGGTTGAGCCTGAAAAGGCCAGGGAGCTGATCCGGAAGGTGCCGCCTTTTGTCGATGCGGTCGGGGTATTCGTCAACGAGGATCCCGATGTGGTCACTGACATCATCAAGTATTGCGGCTTGACCATGGTCCAGCTCCACGGCCAGGAAAATGTCGATTACTGCCGGCTCATGCCGGTAAGGATCTTGAAATCGTTCGCGGTTAAAGACGATATCGACGGCTCGAAAATGGCTGCTTATGCCGGGGAGGTGGCGGGTTATCTCCTTGACACCTACGATAAGGCAATGGCGGGCGGGACGGGCCGGGCTTTCGATTGGAATCTGGTTGCCGGTCTGCGTATCCCGGGGCCGGTTCTGCTGGCCGGAGGACTTGGGCCGGATAATGTCGGCGAGGCGATCAGTGCCGCCCGCCCCTATGCGGTGGATGTGAACTCCGGGGTGGAAAAATCGCCGGGCCGCAAGGATCATGCGATGCTCACCGCATTGGTCGAGGCGGTTCGCCGGGCCGACCTGCAAACTTCCTGATCTATTCGAGCAGGGCAGGGGGGTCCCGGGGTCCTGTATCCCTTTAGTCAGCCCCCATGTTTACCTTCCTGATTACATCTCCCAGCCCGACACCCGTGGATTGACGGCAGAGCCTGCCGGAACCCTTGCGGGCAATGGTTCCGGCCCTGAAACCGCTAGTCTAGCCGGTGATCGGTTACCCCGGTTTTTTTTATTCGGACAGCTGATCCAGGTCGATGATTACTACTTCCTCGCCGGACTGGCCGATTGAGAGGGCCAGCCTGAGTTGCCGGACGGTATCTGCTTCGCTGTCGAAAGTGCCTGGGAAAAACAGGGTGCCGTAAGCAATGTGGCCCGGTTCAATCGGCTTGTTTTGCAGGGTCTTTTCGGCCAGGTCGTCCC
>JAWOIQ010000168.1:0-5324 GCA_046484585.1 Desulfurivibrionaceae bacterium | reverse complement strand
TGTTACGTGGGATTCACCCGCGCCGAGGAGCGGCTGCTGGTCAGCTACACCCGCAGCCGGATGCAATACGGCAGCCGGACTAACACCATCTGAAACAAGGTTTTTTGCGGATCAGCAGGGACAAGAGAGAAACAGGAGGGGATGGATCAAACTGACTCCAGGTACTGATGGGTAAGGAAAATAAAAAAATTCCCGAGATCGATCCGGAGAAAATAGAAAGTAAAGCCGCCGCCGAAAAAGCGGTGGAGGAACTGCGCGAGGCGGTGCGCTTCCATGATTACCGCTATTATGTGCTTGACGACCCGGTGATCCCCGACTCGGAATACGATTCCCTGTTCGAAAAGCTTAAGGCCCTCGAAGAAAAATTCGATCTGGTTTCGCCGATTCGCCGACCCAGCAGGTGGGCGGCGAGCCCCGGGAAGCGTTGGGCACGGTCAGGCACCCCCTGCCCATGCAGAGCCTGAAGGCCGCGTATGAGGAAAAACAGCTCAGGGCTTTTGATGACAACTGCCGCGACAAGCTCGGCGCCGAAACCGTCGAGTACGTGGTTGAACCCAAATATGACGGCCTCTCTATCGAACTGATCTACGAAGAGGGCGCCCTCGTTACCGCCGCGACCCGGGGCAACGGTGAAACCGGAGAGGATGTGACCGCCAACGTGAAGACCATTCGCGCCCTGCCGCTTTCGCTGCTTAGCGGTCAGGGCGAACCGATCCCGACCCGCCTGGTGGTGCGGGGGGAAATCTACATGCCCCTGGCCAGGTTCAACGATCTTAACCGCCAGCGGGAAAAAAGAGGGGAGCAGCCCTTTGCCAATCCGAGAAACGCCGCGGCCGGCTCGGTGCGGCAGCTTGATCCGAAGATCACAGCGGCGAGACCTCTGCACGTTTTTCTCTATGAAATTCCTCTCTGTGAAGGGCGCCGTCTCAAGACCCACTGGGAAGCCCTGGAAACCATGCCCCGCTGGGGGCTGCCGGTAAATCGCGCCATGCAGTTTCTGGTGAAGGGAATAGACCGGGCCCTGGATTATCACGGCAGGATGATTGAACAGCGCGACGATCTGAACTTCGAGATCGATGGGGTGGTCATCAAGGTCAACGATCTTGACGGAAGGGAAAAGCTCGGCATGCGCCAACGGGATCCCCGCTGGGCGATCGCCTATAAATTCGCGCCCCGGAACGCCCTGACCAAAGTCAGGAAGATCATCGTCAATGTCGGCCGCACCGGGACTCTCACCCCGATCGCCCTTTTGAAGCCGGTGCGGATCGGCGGGGTGGAGGTAAGACGCGCCTCGCTTCACAACCTGAGTCTGATCGAGGAAAAGGACATCCGGGTCGGGGATACGGTGATGGTGGAACGGGCCGGTGACGTTATCCCCTATGTGCTCAAAGCCCTCCCGGAAAAGCGCCGGGGCGGCGAGAAGAAGTTCGCGATGCCCGCCCGCTGTCCCTCCTGCGGCGGCGATGTCCTGGTCTCCAGGGATAAAAAAAACAGCCGCTGCACCAACATGAATTGTCCGGCCCAGTTGCAGCAGCGTATTCAGCATTTCGCCTCCTGCCGCGCCCTCGATATCGAAGGCCTGGGAGAGAAGCGGACCGCGCAGCTCGTGGAAAGCGGCCTGGTCACATGGCTGCCGGACCTTTTTACCCTCTCCCGGGATGATCTGCTCTCCCTGGCAGGGTACGCGGCCCGATCTGCGGAAAATCTTTATAACTCCATTCAGCAGGCCAAAAAAACCACCCTGAGCCGTTTCGTCTACGCCCTCGGCATTCCCCTGATCGGGGAGCATCTGGCCGGGGTTCTCGCCTCTCACTATGAAAACCTGGACAAACTTCAAAAGGCGGACGAAAAGGAACTGCGGACAATCGCCGAGATCGGCCCGGAGGCGGCAAGCAGTATCGCCGCTTTTTTTCGGGAAAGGCATAACGTCCAGGCGGTGGAAGAGATGGGCCGGGCGGGGCTGACTCTGGAAAATCCGCTCTATTCGGGAAAGAGGGGCGAGCTTCCGCTGGCGGGCTTGAAGTTCGTCTTCACCGGAGCTCTCGAAGGCGTAACCCGCGACGAAGCGAAGGGTCTTGTCGAACGGTTGGGCGGCCGGGCGACTTCCAGGGTCTCCTCGGAAACCGATTATGTGGTGGCCGGACCCGGCGCCGGCGCCAAACTGGAAGAGGCAAAAAATCTCAAGATCCCCATCTTGTCCGAGGAAGAATTCCAGGAGTTTCTTGACAAAAATAGCTAGAAACCGGGGCCAGGTACGCCGGCACCAGGGAGAAGCTGACGCCCGGGAAAGAGGATTCTCAAATGCCTGAACTGCCCGATGTCCAGATCTTCAAGCAATATTTTTGACGCGGGCGAAAAGGGATGGCCGGTAAGCTGGCTGCTGCCGCGGCGCGAGGCGGGGCGTTCCTGTCCGCGCTGTTCCGGAACAATTCAACGCATTACTCTGGCCGGCCGGGGCAGCTATTACTGCCCGGGCCATCAGGCCTGAACCTCTCGGCCGGCCGGACCGGAATCCCGAACAAAAACCACTTGATAAACCGAATGCGGTCAGGCGATAATTAACAATCTTCTCCGTCGCGGCAATCATAGCATGCATCGGGATCTTCGGCGGAAACCATGGGGCTCCCGGATAACCCGGCCGCAAAGTCCGCCGCTTCGTCCGAGCCCGGATCTGACCGTTTTTTAGTTGCTGGTGCAGGATTGCCTTGACCAGGACCGGATCAACCGAGTCCCGATAGAAATCATTATCGGTGCAGGTTGGCAGCTTGAGGGCACTGTAACAAAAGAGGAGAGAGCGATGAGTTCAATTGCAAAAACTATCGAGCTGAGTGCGGATTCCGAGAAAAGCTTTGACGCCGCTCTGGAGACAGGGATCAGAAGGGCGGAGGAGACCCTGCGAAATGTCCGCAGTGTCTGGATCAAGGATAAGGAGGTGTTGATTAAAGAGGGTGCTCCCCGACTATACCGTCTCCATCTGAAGGTAACCTTCAAGCTCGATTAGGAAACAGGGGCTGGCCATGGATGTGGCGCCGTTCTGGAATACCGCCGTCAGTCTTATATTTTCTCGGTTTGGGCGCGATTTGTCTATTGGTGATGCCGGCGGGCCCAAGACCGGTCTCGCGATGAGAACTGCCAGGCCTGGCCCGTTATCATCGCTGGTGCGGATGGCTGCTTGTCCTGCTGTTTCTTGATCGAAAATTATAGCCGCTCCAATTGGCGGGTGAATGTCAGACGGATGCGGAAATACGGCCCGAAGATTATCCCGGAGGAGAAGGGCGGGGAGATTGTCGACTTTCTTGTTCGAGAAACGGCGGATTCAGGATTATGACAGGAGCCGGCATGAAAAAGATTGAGGATATTTATGAAGATGACTCGAAAGGGGCGCCCTCCTGCAGTCTGTTCGCCGAGAAGCTTGAGCCATGCCAGCTCGTCATTTTCGGGGCCACCGGGGATTTGACCGCCCGGAAACTTATTCCCGCTCTTTTCGCCCTTTTCGTCGATGAAAACCTGCCCAAGCCCTGTTCGATCATCGGCTGCGGTCGAACCCTTCTTGACAATGACGGTTTCCGGCAGCGACTCGTGAAAAATTCTCCCGTTGACCTGGCCGGGCATCCCCGCTGGAAGGAATTTATCTCCCTATTGCATTATCGGCCCGTACAATACGATGCACCGCAAACCTATGAGGATCTGGCGGTTTTTTTGAACGAACTCGATAAGCGGTCCGGCACCGGAGGCAATACCATCTTTGACCTGGCCGTTCCCCCCGATCTTTATCCGTTGATTTCCGCGAAACTGGTCGAGGTCGGCTTGTCCCGCGAAAATGAAGAGGGCCGGGGCTGGAGCAGGATCATTATCGAAAAACCGTTCGGCCGTGATCTGGCCAGCGCCAAGGTTCTCGACGCCGCTCTTCATCGCGGATTTTCGGAGCACCAGATCTTTCGGATCGACCATTATCTGGCCAAGGAAACCGTCCAGAACACCATGATGTTCCGGTTCGCCAACAGTATCTTCGAGCCCCTCTGGAACCGCGATCATATCGACTATGTCGGCATCGTTTCCGCCGAGGAGCTGGGAGTCGGCAGCCGGGCCGGTTACTATGACCAGGCCGGGGTTTTGCGCGACATGTTCCAGAACCACATGCTGCAGCTTCTGGCCATAATCGGCATGGAGCCGCCGGCCGGGTTCATCTCCGACCGGATCAGGGACGAAAAGACCAAGCTGCTCAGATGCCTCAGGCCTTTTGCCGCTCCCGGCCAGGAAGATGCACTGATTCTGGGCCAGTATGGAGCCGGGAAGATCCAGGGGCGGAATGTGGCCGGCTATCGGCGGGAAAACGGAATAAGGGCCGATTCGCTGACCCCCACCTTTGCCATGCTGCGGGTTCACCTCGATAACTGGCGCTGGCAGGGGGTGCCTTTTTATCTGATTTCCGGCAAAAGAATGGCCCGGAAGGATACCAGGCTGGTCATCCAGTTCAAGGAGGTGCCGCACTCGATGTTCAGAGAGGTTGTCGGCGAGAAGGTCGGGGCCAATCGCCTTAACTTCGGGATCTTTCCGGAGGAGGAGATCAATCTTTCTTTTCAGGCCAAGGTGCCGGGCCCGAGGGTTTGCCTGCGGACCACCAGGCTGGGCTTCAAGTATTATGATGACTCCGCCGGTCCTGTATTGGGGGCGTATGAGAAGGTCCTTCTGGATTGCATGCGGGGTGAGCAGATGTTCTTCTGGCGGCAGGACGGGGTGGAGCTGGCCTGGGAGTTTCTCGAACCTGTCCTGGAAAGCTGCGAAAAGTGCGGTGACCGCGAAGAGCGGCTGAAGTTTTATGAAGCCGGGAGCTGGGGGCCGGAGGAGGTCCGCGGCCTGATGAATATTTTAATGGCATAACCCTGAATCCGTGATCACCGAAAGATAACAAGTATCTACAGGGTTATAGTGCAAAAATCGATAACCGGCGCGGATTCGGGAGGTTCTATGGAAAGGGAAGTTCATGAGCGGATAAGCCGGCGGGATCTTTACCTGGAGGCGGCTGACTTGATCGAGACCGCCGGGCGCGAGGCCGTTGGCAAAAGGGGCCGCTTTAATCTGGTTCTCACCGGCGGCAGGACGGCGCGTAACCTTTATCGCCACCTGGTCGATTTTCATGTCCGTCCGGATTTTCAGGAAATCTGGCGCAGGACCGATTTTTTTCTGGGCGATGAACGCTGGGTTCCTGAAGCTCATCCAGACAGTAATGGCGGCATGGTGCGCCGCCGCTTGCTTGATCCGTCCGGAATAGCCGATGATCGTATCTATCTGATCCCGACCCCTGACAGTTGCGACTCTCCGGC
>JAWOIQ010000048.1:0-10751 GCA_046484585.1 Desulfurivibrionaceae bacterium | reverse complement strand
TCCGCCCCTGCAATTTACCGAGGTTCCCTCGGCGGCCAAAAGTCTTGTGCTGCTGGTCGAAGACCCGGACGCGCCCGCCGGGCTTTTTGTGCACTGGGTTATCTACAATATTCCGGTTTCGGCGGGCTCCCTGCCGGAAGGGGCCAGACCGCCGGGAATCGAGGGGATCAACGACTTTGGAAAGTCTGCCTACGGCGGGCCCTGCCCGCCTTCGGGGACCCATCGTTACTACTTCAAACTCTTCGCCCTGGATCGCGAAATCGATCTGCCCGAGGGCGCCAACCGAAGCGGGGTGCTAAAAGCAATGGAAGGGCATATCATTGAACAGGACGAACTGGTCGGCCTTTATCAAAGAGGATGAGGCGTGGCCGCCTTATTTGAATCAGGAGAAAATCGATGCAATCTGATTTTGACATAGTGATCATCGGCGGCGGGGCGGCGGGCCTTTTCGCGGCCCAGACCGCGGTCTCCCAGGGCGCCCGGACCTGTCTGGTCGAAAAAAAGGACAAACTCGGCGGCGATTGCACCTGGACGGGCTGCATACCTTCGAAAACGCTGCTCAAATCCGCCGGGATCGCGGAGCAGATGAGGCATCACGCCGATTTCGGCCTGGGGCTTAAAGAGGATCTCGATTTTGATAATTCCGGGGTCATGGCCCATGTCCGCCGGATACGGGAACGGATCGGGGCGAAAGATTCCACGGAAAATTTCCGGGCAAAGGGGGTGGAGGTCGTTCACGGCGCCGCGGCTTTCATCGGCACGAACGCGATTGAAGCCGAAGGCAGAACCATAACCGGCAAACGATTTATCATCTGCACGGGAACCCATCCGCTGGTTCCCCCCATCGAAGGATTGCGGGAGATAGATTACTTTACCAATGAAACCATCTTTGATACGGACCGGCTGCCGCGGTCCCTGCTGGTTCTGGGGGGTGGACCGATTGGAATCGAACTGTCCCAGGCCCTGAACCGGCTCGGCGTCGAGGTCACCGTCATTGAGATGATGGACAGGATTCTCTCCGTCGAGGATGAAGAGGTCTCCGAATTCGTGGCCGCCAGACTAAGGGAAGAAGGGCTTGTCATCCTTACCGGCCACCGGGCCGTAAAATTCCGCGCCGATCATAACGGGGTAACCGCCGAGCTTGAAGACCAAGAAGGCGGGACAGTGGAGCGCACGGCGGCGAAACTGCTGGTGGCAATCGGCAGGGCCCCCAATATCCACGGACTTTATCTGGAAAAGGGCGGAATCGAATACGGCCCGAAAGGCATCAGCACCGATGCATATCTCATGACCAGTAACCCCCGGGTCTTTGCCTGCGGTGATGTGGTCGGGCCATACATGTTCACCCACGTGGCCGCCTATCAGGCCTACATCTGTCTGCGCAATGCCTTGTCCCGCAGGATCTTCCGGCGGAAGATCGATTATGGCGATATCGCCTGGGCCGATTACCTCGATCCGGAAATCGGCCATCTGGGCCTTACCGAAAAACAGGCACGCGACAGGCATGGCAATATAAAGGTCTATAGAAACAATTATTCCGTCACCGACCGGGCCGTTACGGATCTGGCCGGGCCGGGATTCTTAAAGGTGATTACCGACAAAAAAGGCTATATTCTCGGAGCCCATGCGGTGGGGACGGAGGCGGCGGAAATCATCCATCCCCTGGTGATCGCCAAGACCCTGGGGATCAAGTTTTCAAAACTGGCCGAACCGATGTTCATTTATCCGACCCTTTCGGAACTGGTCAAGAAAACTGCGGCCCTGGCCCTGGCAGAGTATTTAAACCGGCCGCTGGTCAAATTTTTTCTGAAATTAACCAGAACCGGCTGATCTGCCCGGAGAATGGCGGCTGCATTCGCCTTGATGCCGGGCTGGTAAACCAGTCGGGGGTGGCTTTACATCTTCCGGTGGCGGATAATGTCCCAGATCAATCCCAACCCCAGGATGGCTGAAATCAGATAACCGATAATGCCGATCATCGGATAACCGAAGAGGAAGGGCTTGACCCCGGTAGTGATAATCATCGACGACCCGATAATCAGGGCGGAGGTGATAATACTGAAGGAGAGGCGATGGGAAGAGGCCTCGATACTCCGGTGCAGCTTGTCCAGATTCTCGTGGTGGAAGCGGATGTTCAGTTCGCCCTTTTCGATCTTTTCGATAATCTGGATGATTTTTCGGGGCAGATTGCCGTGAAAGGGGCTTAACTGGAGGAGTTGACGCTTGAGGCGCTTCCAGACCGTGAAGGGATTGTACCTCTCCCGGCTCAGATGCTCGATGTACGGCCTGGTCTCCGCGATGATATCCAGCTCCGGAAAGATATTCCGGGCCGCGCCCTCGGCGGTGATCAGCGCCTTGAACATCAGGGTCATGTCGCCGGGCAGCTTCATATGATGGCGGCGGAACAGGCTGTTGATTTCGGTGAGAAGCTGCTCGAACTGGATTTTGCCGATCGGCACGCTGTGATAGGCGATGATCAGTTCTTGAATGTCCCTCTGCAAGGCCCGTTCGGAAATCTTCGCCGGCCGTTCCTCGACAATATCCAGGAGCAGGTCCATGGTCCGTTCCGCATCCTTTTGGACGATGGCCTCGATGAAATCAGCCAGGTTGTAGCGCAGTTCGGTGGAGAGGATGCCGACGATTCCCCAGTCGAGCAGACAGATCACATCGTTTTCGAGGATCAGAAAATTGCCCGGATGGGGATCGGCATGGAAAAAGCCGTCGGCCAGGATCTGCTGGAGCGTGATTTTCATGCCCTTGCGGGCCAGTTCCCGTTTTCTTTCGAAGGACTCCGGCTCCAGGTCCTTGAGCTTTAAGCCCTCGGCAAGATCCATGGTGATCATGCTTTCGGAGCAGTACTCCTCGTAGATCCCGGGAATAAACACCGTTTCGTCATCGACGAAGTTGCCGGCCACGATTCGCATATTCTGGGCCTCCCGGGAAAAATCAAGTTCCCGGATGATCGCCCGCCGCAGCTCCTCGACCAGCTTGACCAAATCGAAGGTCTCCGATATTTCCAGATGTTCGTTCAGGTAGGGGGCGAGTATTTCCAGAATATGGAGGTCCTGCTCGATGATCTTCTGGATCCCCGGCCTTCTGACCTTGACTGCCACGGTTTTGCCGGAGTTGCGCAGCACGGCGCGATGGACATGGGCAAGGGAGGCGGCGGCCAGGGGCTGCTCATCGAAGGAGGAAAAGACCTTTTCCAGGGGCTGGTTCAGGGCCTTGGATACCTGGGAACTGATCTCGGCAAAGGGATCGGCGGGGACGTCATCCTGGAGTTTCTCCATTTCGTTGATCAGATCAACCGGCAGGATATCGGCCCTGAGGCTCAGGATCTGGCCGAGCTTGACAAAGGTGGGCCCAAGCTCCTCAAGAGTCCGCCGGAAACGCGCCCAGCTCTTTTTGCCCTGGGGAATCGCCTCGACCCGTTTGCTGAATCGTTTCCCGGGAAAGCGCAGGCGGTCGGCCACATCGTCGAAACCATACTTGATCAGGATCGCGACAATGTCCTTGAAGCGGCCCAGATGGGCTATCCCGAAGATATCCATAAAGCTGCCCTGCCGGAGATTTTAAGCGGGCCGAAAAGGCGCGGGAACCATAAGACTCATGGGGCGCCTGCCCGGCGGAATGAGGTTACCCGGTGACTGGGTCCGGATCATTCGGCGGAAGGCGTTTCCAGTTCGGTAACCCGCTCCTGGAGCCTTTTGATCTCCTCCTGGAGTTTCAGAAGGTCCTTCTTCGTACAGAGGTCGAGATTCTCCAGGGACTGCTGAACATTATCCTTGATCCTGACTTCCACTGCGTCCCAGTAGTCCTCACCGCTTTTAAGAAGATCGTTAAGCATCTGTTCGGCTTCCGCCTGGCTGAGCTTGCCTTCCTGGACAAGTTTCTCCACTTTTTTATCAAGCCGTTCCTTGGTGATAAGCACGATACCGAGACCGGTCAGCAGACCTTTTTTGATCGTTTCAAACATCTTCACCCTCCTCTTGATCCTTTATTGGCATTCGCCGCTTCCGGGCACCGGGATACTGTTTAGGGGCGGACTTATGATGGTTACCCGGCAACCGTTATATTATGCTACTACAGGCAAATTTAAAGCTCAAGAAATGGTGTCAAGGCTCAGGAAGGCAGGAAGGGCATCCCGTTTTCCCGGCCGGCGAGGAAAAACAGGGGGGAGATTTACACCAGCTTGGCCGCCAGCCTTCCGGCCCTGGCTTTTACTCGTCTGGATAGTTCGGGGTGGGGATCTCCACCGACCAGACCGGTGAAGATCGTGCCGACCGGGACGGCCCCGATGGTTCTGGCGGCCGCCTTCAGTTCCTGGCGGGTGTGGAAAGAGAAGCGGCCCAGGATGGCCGGGGCCGCGCACGAAGAGACCAGCACTGCTTTTTTCTTGACTGCCCCGGCCTTGCGATACCGCGGAGCGCTCATCTCCCGGGGCCAGTAGGCATAAACTATCAACCTCTCCATAAATCGCTTGAAAAGGGCGGTAACCCCGCCGAAATTAGTGGGCGAAGCGAGAATATAACCGCGGCTGCTCTCAATCCTGCCGAGCAAATCCCCCATGGCGTCGTCCAGGACGCACCTCCCCGGCGCCGCGCCGGGCTGACGGGTGCAGTGCCGGCAATTGAGACAGAATTCGATGGGATATTCCCGGAGCATGATGGTCTCGACGGAAACCCCGGCATCCCGCAGAGCCTCGGTCATGGTTGCGACAACCTGATCGGTGACTCCGCCGGACCGGTACGACCCGTTTATCGCCAGAATTTCGCTCATCGGCTGCTCCTCCGGAAAAACCGGGATCTATGCCCCGACCAGCCCGGCTCCGATGGCGGCGAATCCCTCCGGATCAAGGCTTGCCGAGCCAACCATCAAGCCGCTGACCCCGGCAAGGTTCATATAGGCCGCCGCGTTTTCCCTGTTAACCGAGCCGCCATAGAAAATGGGCTGATCGGGCGCCATGGTTCCGATCTCGGCAATCGCCTCCCCCGCCTCATCGAGGGCCTGGGGAAAATCCATGCCCGCCGCCGCCACCGGACCGTAGCCGATAATCAACTCGGCGAAATCATCCTCATTAATCGCGGCAAGCTGCTGCCTTGCATAGGGCAGATCGACGCAGAGGATGGGCTTCAGCCCGGCCGCGACCGCTTCACTGACCTTGTTGGCGATCTCCTGATGCGTTTCATGGAAGTATCGCCGCCGTTCCGAATGACCGACAATGGCATAATCGGCAAATTCACTGATCATCGGCGCCGCCACCGCGCCGGTATAGGAGCCCTGCGGGAAAGGGGAGAGATCCTGGGCCGCCAGAGCCAGGTTGGGGATCTTCAACCTGGCGATGATCTGTCGCATCGGCGCCAGAAAGGGCATCGGCGGGGCTACGATTACCCGCGGACCGGAATTACCACGGAGGTCACGAAACTTCTCAAGCCATGCCTCGGCTTCGCGCAGGGTTTTATGGGATTTCCAGTTGGCCAGCAGATAGTTGCTCATGTTTTACCTCACCGGTTATGAATTTTACCTGAATCCGTAAGCGTTCGTGGATCGATCCACAAGGGGACAGCCCCTCCCAGTATCTCATATCCGGCCCAGAGGAATCAATGCCTTCCAGATCCGCAACCGCCGCGCCGCCAACTCCTGTAGCTCCTCACTCCTTACCCCTCACTCCTCACCCGCAGCACTGGTCATAAGAGACCATGTTTGGTACAGTTAAGCCAAAACCAAGAAGAGGAGTTGGTGATGGTAATCATGGTGATGGTCGTGGATTTCCACCTGGGGGGCTGCCGGTCCCTCAAGGAGAAAAGGCACCGGATGACACGGATCAGAGACCGTTTCGGTAAACAAAGTAATCTTGCGGTCTGCGAAAGCGCTTACCATGATATTCACCATCGGGCTCAATGGTCTTTTATAGGCGCGGGGGTCGATCGAAAAAAAATCCAGCAAACCCTGGCCCAAATCGAGCTCTACCTGGACACCGCCGTGGACGCCCGGATAACCAATATCGACTTCCAGGAATTATGATGGCGTCGCAAAAGTCGCCAGCTCCTGCGTTGCTGCAAATTGTCTCGTCATTGCAGTGTACTGAAGTAAAACCGAGGCCGGGCTTGACGCTTTCCGCGTCGTCGCGATACCCTGAAGTATCTCGATTAATTCAGCAGGGGAGGAAGAGTATGACCGATAAAAGCGGGACTGTCTGCTTCAAGTGCGGCCGAAGCACCGGAAAACAGATGCGTTGCAAGGAGTGCGGGACCACTTTCTGCGGTGATTGCTTCCCGCCCCTCTCCCTCGACAGCGGCGTGATCGCGGATAAAATCGACATCTGTCCCAAATGTGACAGCCGGGAGATCGACTACCTCAACTAAGCCCCGAATATTCAAGCGCAATACCCGCATAAGGCCAACCGCCAACCCTCGGCCTCTTCACCACCGACATTTGATCTCTGGCCACCACCACCTTTATCGCGCCGACCCGGGTTGAGCTGGTTCCGGAACTTATAGCTCGGCAATACCATCATTACAAACTCGCAAAAAGTCTCGGGAGGGCTAGGCAAAAAGTTCGATACACGCCCAACGGAAGTGCCCTCCCGAGGGAGGATTGAACAGAACCATATTGCCATGCTCCCTTTTGGGAGCTTTTTGCGACGCCATCATCTATTAGCCCTTGCCGTTTCCCATTCCAACAACCGAACTCCATCAAGTATGCATTACCCTCATTATCTAGCTATTTTATCGATGTTGCCTAACAAGATCAGTTCTTTTAACATCCGGTCTCAACCTCATTCTCTGATTAATGTAGAATATTGCGGCGCGTGATTAACGGTAGACCATTATTTTCCCAAGGGAAATAATTTGTCCGATGTTAGCATTTAACCGCCGTAATCCACCCACCTCTTATGTGGACAAGTTATATTGCTTTCATGCTTTGCTGCTTATTCAATTTTACTTTTAGCGATTAAAACAGCAGGGAAACTGGTCAATGATTGAGATCGGTATCCGGGTTATTCAAGCAGCTGAAATCTCTTAAAATTAGTCGTAAATCGATCTCCCTAATAAATGAAATCAGGAGATAAACATAACCATGCCAGACAATCTCATTACTAGAATAGAATCGATACTTGATATTAGTCATCATCATGGCGATGAAGATATCCTGAAATCAATTGCCAGGAAAATATCAACGGAAATCCCAATGAAATTTATAATGATAGGTTCCTTCCTTTCAGGTGAGAATCCGACAATCGCGACGGAAGTATTACTTGAAAATGGTTGTGAGGCAGACAACATTACCTATCCGCTCAACACCTCCCCATGCTTAAACGTCATCATTAACCGCGGAGCGTGTCTGTACCCGGAAGGAGTTGCCGATATTTTCCCCGGCTATTTAGCAGACAAAGAGATTGAGTCATATGTGGGAGCGCCGATCCTGAGCCGTAACAACGAATTAACCGGTATTATCTGCCTGATGGACGTCAAACCGATCACGGGAGGAGTGTTGATGTCGTCCCTGTGCGAATTTCTGGCGATCAGGATCGGCGCCGATCTCGAGCTTTTCAGGGCTGCCCAAAAGTACAGGGAAAATTCCTTGATGAAGACCCGGTCCCCCCGGGTTGCCGACGTTGAAATTTACAGATCGGCCTTGATCAATTCCCAGAAGTGTCAGACCGAATATCAAAAGCTGACGGAAAACAGGGAATTCGGTTTCACTATTATTGATAAGGATTTTACTCTTATTACCGCTAACCGGGTGATCGCCAACTGGTGCGACGTTAAAGCGGCCGAAATTATCGGACATAAATGTCATCGGATAATATCAGGAAGAGCGGATGCCTGTCCGGATTGCCCCGGGCTTAAAGCGATGGCGGCCGGCGGTTCATCCGTGGTGATCACGGGACTTAACAATAAATGTACCCGAAAAGAATCCGGCGCTTTTAAAATCAGGTTCTTCCCTTTCTATCGGGTTGGTGTTGAACCGATCGGATTTTGCATGGTTGTTGACGAGCTGACCGACTGGCAAGAGCTTCGCCATCGGCTGGAAGCCAATCAGCAAAAATTGGCGGGATTGATCGAGGGCGGCTTTCATACAAAGTATCTTGCCGGCCCCTGCGACTTCTGTACAGAATTAATCGAAGCATACTGCCATGAGCGGAATCCTGAAGATAGACTTTCGCCTTCCCGCGATATTCCCGGAAGCACCGGCCTGGGAGTGATGGCTTCGCTTTTATATAAACAGAATTCGAGGCTGCTCCACTCGCTAAAAGGGATTCTGGAAGGCAAGAAGACCACCGTCAGCGACCAATCCTGGATTATGGAAGGTTTTCCCAAACGTGCGACTTTTCCGGAAGCGGTACATCCGCCGACAAACAGCGATGTAGCGGACAAATCGATATATAGAGTTCTTCAAGAGACACGTAAGTCATTAAAAACAACAGGGATACAGGAAATTGTCTTTCCGGAGGAAAACCGCCAGAGCCTGAAAACCCTGAGTCAGGCGTTAAGGGCGCTTATGGATCAGAATAAAATTATCGAACAGGATTTGAGCGGGACCATAAAATTCAACCTGGAAAAAATTATTTTACCGGATCTGGAGAAACTCAAGGAGAAACTGACCAAGCAACAGGATCAAGACCTGTGCGGGATAATTGCCAACAACCTGATCGAGATAACCACTCCCCTGCTGCCTCCCGCCAGGATAGGCATTTTGAACAAATTGTCACCTTCGGAACTGCGGGTGGCGAATCTGATTAAGCAGGGCCACAATACCAAGGAGATTGGCCGGATTCTCAATCTGTCTCCCCAGACCATCGCCACCCACCGCCACAATATCCGCAAAAAAATCGGGCTGGTCAATCAGAAGGAAAATCTTTTTACCGTCCTGAATCATTCCTGAACGACAGCTAGAAGGACTACCCGTTTCATCCTCGTAAAACCATTCTTTAACAGAACTTTTTTACTGTTAAAATAAGTAGATAATAACCGGATCAGGGAAAACATTCCTCCGGCCGGAAATGAAGTTTTAAGCGGTCGGCAGCTTAAACGGCAATCAGCACCGAGATCTTCCGGAAAGGAAAGCCGGTATGTTTTGGTGAGAAAAGCGGGCCGACTATCGTCCTGCATAACAAGGATGAAATGATGAGTATTTTGGTGGTTGAAGAAAACAAGATGCTCAGGAATTTTTTGGAAAAATTATTTGATTACTGGCAGGTCGAATCAATACTTATAAAAGACTATGCGGAAGCCATGACCTTTGCGGAACGGTCGGGTCATAGGAGATGTACCCATTTTCTACTTGAAATACAGAGTATCGCGGCAAGTCGGGAAGTCCTCAAAAGCCTCAGGCGGAACAACCCGGAAGCTAAAGCGATAGCCCTCTGCAACGATTCGTTTCAGAAAACGGTTAACGACTTCAAGCGCGAAAGCTTTGCGGGGGTACTGGTCAAACCGTTTCGGGTTGAAGAACTCAAAAAAGCCTTGGACGTTTAAACTGCCCAGAGGTCTCGCCGGCACCGATTTTAACGAGGACAGCCATTGCCAGCGTCCTATATCGAGGCCGCACCCAAGTAAGCGTGCGCCTGTTCCCATCAAGTGCGGATACCGCTTAAATTCCCTTCAGCAATCATCTATGCCGATATCCACGGTATAAAGCAGCACCCCGTCATTAGCGAAAATTTCATGGCCGTAGGTAACCCCCTCCTCCATGGCCCGGCGGCTGTTCTTGTCATTACAGTACTTCTCGGCAAGAAATGGCCCCATTTTTCTCTTGAAGAGGTCGTCGCTGGCCTCCGCGCCACTGACGTTGACCAGGGTGGTTTTAAAGTTTACCCTCTTGCCCTCGATCTCGATCCGGTCCAGGCGGGTCGACTTGTCGATCATCATAGGGGTTTCGGCGTCCGCCGCCAGGTACTCGGCCAGGATCTCGTCGACACTTTTGGCCTGCTCCCCCGTTCGAATGAAAAAGAAGAGCCCCAGGCCCAGCAGGATGACCGCGACAATAATTATCAGGAGCGAACTCTTTGATCCGGGCTCTTCCGCGCCCGTGATCTGGGACAGATCGGCCCCGCATTCCGGACACCTGCCATTGGCCTGTTCGGCCTCGGCAGAGCTGAACTCGACGCCGCAATTTAAACATTGAAATTCCTTTTCCATGAATATTTTCCTTAATTTAACAATTTACCTTCCGTTTAAATCTTGCGCCCCGGGGTGTGGGAGGGGCGGTCAGCGATGGCCGTCCCTACCCGATCGGCAATTTTATTTTTCCAATGATTCTAGACTGTTAACCAAATCTGCAGGGCTAAAAGTAGGAAGTTTTGATTTTTCGAAATCAGAAATATGGCTGGATCAGCTCTCAATATCTTCTCCCCCCGCTTTGCCGCGAGGCTGACCCCCGAGGAGCCAAGGTGCGGAAACTTGCCGACTTCGTTTCCCCGATAACCAAATTCAAATATCGCCAGATGGCAGTGGTGACGCGATCCACAAAAGTCTGCCGATCAATATCGTTAATAAAAATCGTTAATAAAAATATCATTCCCCTAAACCCACCTTCTCACAGTTTTTTTGTAGTTTGACAGGAGTTTAACGGCACCAAGCCCAAAACTTCGAATAAAACACGTAAAAACAGCGCCTTAACTTCATTGTTTCTGTAAGACCCCATTATCGATTTTGTATCCGAACGCCTTCAGGATAGCGGCCTGTTTTTCAGTCGGCTCTTCAATTATCCTTTCGGGCTTTCTCTCTCCCTTTTTCCATACCAGG
>JAWOIQ010000038.1:0-48535 GCA_046484585.1 Desulfurivibrionaceae bacterium | reverse complement strand
TCAACGGCCCCGGGGATCTGTTCGGGCGGTTGGCGGAGGGCCCCGGACTGGGAGATCTGATGAGCTTGGGCGGGCTGCCGGGGGGCTATGTGAACTGGTTTACCCTCACCTTCCTGTCGATGTCGGCGATCATGTTCCTGCCCAGGCAGTTTCAGGTGCTGGTGGTGGAGAATGTCAACGAGGAGCACGTCGCCAAGGCGGCCTGGCTCTTCCCGCTGTATCTCTTCGCGATCAATCTCTTTGTGCTGCCGATCGCCGTGGCCGGGCTCCTGCGTTTCGGCGCGGTCGGGGTGGATCCGGATATCTTCGTCCTCATGCTGCCGATGGCCGCCGAGCAGAAATTCCTCAGCATCCTGGTCTATATCGGCGGACTGTCGGCTTCGACCAGCATGGTGATTGTCGCCACCATCGCCCTGTCGACCATGATCTGCAACCAGCTGGTGATGGCGACCCTGTTGCAGATCCCGCTCCTCCGGCAAAGGGATCTGAGCGGTCTGGTACTGGCGATTCGTCGCGGCTGCATCATTGTCCTGCTGCTCCTCGGCTATATCCATTTCAGGATCATCGGCGAGTCGGTGGGGCTGGTTTCCATCGGCCTGGTCTCTTTCGCCGCCGTGGCCCAGCTCGCCCCGGCCCTGCTCCTCGGGATTTTCTGGAAGGGGGCCGGCCGCCGGGGCGCTATTTACGGAATGACCGCCGGGTTCTCGATCTGGGCCTATACCCTGTTCATCCCCTCCTTTGCCGGCTCCAGCCTCGCGGTCGCTTCCTTTCTGGCCCATGGTCCCTTCGGCATCGCCATCCTGCGGCCCTATCAGCTCTTCGGGCTCGATGCGTTCGATCCGATCACCCATTCGGTATTCTGGAGTATGCTGGCCAACCTCGGTCTCCTGGCGGCTATCTCCCTCACCGACCGCCAGACCGCCATGGAACGGATCCAGGCCTCCCTGTTCGTTGATGTCTACCGCCATAGCGGTGGGTCCCATATCTGGCAGGGCAAGGCGATGATCACCGAGTTGAAGAAGCTTCTGGCCCGCTTTATCGGGGTGGGGCAGACCGAGAGGGCTTTCCGGGATTACGGGCGCAGCCGGGATATCGAGCTGGCGGCCGGGATGCAGGCCGATATCGACCTGGTCGAGTTCGTCGAGAAGCTCCTGGCCGCGGCGATCGGGGCCGCCTCGGCCCGGATCATGGTATCGTCGGTGGTCAAGGGCGAGGAGATCAGCCAGGAGGGGTTGCTGAGCATTCTCGATGAAACCTCGCAGGCTATCGAGTACAGCCGCCGGTTGGAGCAGAAATCGCGGGAACTGGAGGAGGCGACCGGCAAACTGCAGAAAGCCAACCTCCGCTTACAGGAGCTTGACCGCTTGAAGGATGATTTCGTCTCGACGGTCAGCCATGAGCTCCGCACCCCCCTGACCTCGATCCGCTCCTTTTCCGAGATCCTCCAGGATAATCCCGAGCTGAGCCGGTCCGAGCGGCGGAAGTTCCTCGACATCGTCGTCAAGGAAACCGAGCGGTTGACCAGGCTGATCAACCAGATCCTCAATCTGGCCAAGATCGAGGCCGGTCAGGCCGACTGGCAGATGCGGGACATCGATATGGTCGAGCTGACCCGCGAAGCCCTGGACTCCACGAGCCGGCTCTTTTCCGACAAGGGGATCGCCTTGAGCGTCAAGCTGCCGGATCACCCGGTTATCCTCTTTGCCGACTACGACCGCTTGATGCGGGTCTACATAAACCTTCTCTCCAATGCGGTGAAGTTCTGTCCGGCAGAGGGCGGCCGGGTCGAGGTGGTCCTGCACCATCAGCCGGACGGGGTCCGCTGCGAGATCACCGATAACGGCCGCGGGTTCCCGCCGGGCGACGAGGAAGTCATCTTCGAGAAATTCCACCGGACCAGCACGGCGGCCGACGGCAACCCCCAGAGTACCGGCCTGGGCCTGTCGATCAGCCGCCACATCATCGAGTACCATAACGGCCGCATCTGGGCGGACCCGGAAACCCCGTTCGGGGCCCGGTTTATCTTTTTCATCCCGTTCGGGGTTTAGGTTTAATCCGGGATAAAATAGATTAGCCCAGGTTTACTTTCCCAAGCATATTCAAATGCCTCAAGAGTTATCCTGTTTCTTCAACAATCTTCCCTTCCCTGAGAACCATCACTCCGGCGCCCACGCGCCTGGCCTTTTCGCGGGCCTTTTGCGCGGCGCGCTGCATGGCGATTTCGGCCTTGATAAAATCCGGATCGCGTTTCCTGTCTTTCTGTTCCAGGTCAATTGCTTTGGCGCTCATAGGTTAACTCCTTCCGAGATGAGTTGCGGGGCGCTGCCGGAATTATCATACAGTGCCCATTCACTGACAATCGGTTTGTACATGGTGTCAAAATTTCGCAGTCCGGCCACAAACCGTCTACGGATAGTCGGTTCAGGCACATTATGTCCGCCCTCCAGCACCCGTTGGCGGACACGGGCGATAGCCAGCTCCGGCGAGGCAAGCCGCAAGAAGAAGAGCTTGACGATGTAGCCGTCCCGCAGCCAGCCGGGAATAAGTCTGACATACCCTCGTCCGCTCAATGTGGTCTCAAAGGCGAAGCTTTCACCCCGCTGGGAGTGTTCGAAAATTTCCGCAAGCATCAGCCGGCCTGCCTTGAAAGCGGCCCGTTCGGGATCAAAGGGTGCTAGCCCTGCGGCAATCAGATCGGCGTTGATGAAAATCGGGCAGTTGGCTTCCTTGGGCAGAAACTCCTCGGCGAAGGTGGTTTTCCCAGCCCCGTTCGGCCCGGCAACGATGATAATTTTTCTCCGATTGTGTGGTCTCATCGTTTCAATGCCTCGCGGATGGTGCTGAGCACATAGACGCTGTCCAGTGTTTCCAGGTGTTTGCACACAGGGTGGAGAGACTGGCCTTGCCGCCGATCATTCGTTCATAAATCCATTTCAATGGAGTTCATGATTGCAATTTACTGTGATTCCCGTCACTTATCAACTACTGAAGTGGGTGCCATCAACAAAAGGGCTGCCCCCACTTCCCAAGATACCATCTAAAGCAAGTAACTTATAATCTGAAGAACGAATTTCCACGAATAAATCAAACAAAGGTCAAAAGCGGACCTTCACTTGCCCTAATGGCAAAACCTGGCGACTCGGAAGACCCCGGCTGCTATTCCCAGGGGTTCAGCAGGGCTACACCGCTAACTTCCATATCTTTCGTGTTTCTGGTTACAACTGTCAGGTTATGGGCAATTCCCGTAGCCGCGAATTGCCCATCGATTGCCGGCAGGGGTGTGCCTGATGTTTCTGGATGTGCCTGGATTTGCCCCCAAACGGTGGCGGTTTGAAGGTCGAAATCAATTATCCGATTTTTGAACCGTTCTTGAAGGTCATGGTTTACCCATTTGTGCAGTTTTTCTTTCTTTTTGCTTTTGGGTAGTTTTTCGATCCCTTTGTGGATTTCTCCAATGGTTAAAACGCTGATAAACAGGCTCGTTTCTTCAATCCTTGAAAACCATTTAACGACTTTGGGACTTGGAGATTTTTTGATGAGTTCCGAAATTACACAAGTGTCCAATAAGTAATTCATAACTCTATAAGTCGGTTTACTCTTCGATTAGGCGGTGAATTCTGTTTGCCTCGATTTGGTTGACACAATGTAGACACAATGGTACGTTTTGTTATTCGCATTTAGCTGAGTTGAGCAGCGTGTCTGCCCGTACGAAACTTATGCCCGAAGGGCGAAAGGAGGAATTATGTTGGCAAAAGTTCAGAAGTGGGGAAACAGCCTGGCTCTTCGCTTACCGAAGGCTTTGGCCGATGAAGTTGACGTTCATCTCGGTTCGCCGGTGGAAATCACCGTTCGCGATCACCGGCTGGTGATTGAGCCGAAGCGGGTAAGGCCTTCGTACACCCTTGGCGATCTGTTGGCCGGGGTAAAACCGGATAATCTCCACGACGAATCCGACTTCGGCGCGCCGATGGGCCGGGAGACCTGGTAGGCATGGCTTACGTGCCAAACCGGGGAGAAGCGGTGTGGCTGCATTTCAGTCCGCAAGCTGGCCATGAACAAACCGGTCATCGTCTGGCTCTGGTCTTGTCTCCCCGAAAATACAACAAAATCACCGGCTTAATGCTTTGTTGCCCCCTGACCACGGCAATCAAGGGATATCCATTCGAGGTATCGACCCTAATCGGCGGTAAACCGGGCGTGGTCCTTGCCGATCAGGTCAAGAACCTGGATTGGCGAGCCCGGCGCGCTAAAAAGGCAGGAGTGGTAGATGACGAGGTGATGGATGAAGTTCTTGCCAAGCTGGCAACCTTGTTGGATTAGCGCGTTGATCGACCATTTCGGACCGGATTCCGATTCGGTCCCGACACCCATTCTCTTCAACCCCGGTCGGGGCCCGGTTTATCTTTTCCATCCCGTTTGGGGTTTAACCGGGATTATTCCCGGTCTTCCTGTCGAGCCCTATACTCTTAAAAATCATTGACAATGTTAGCCACCAAAATTAACCTGCCTTCTGCCTGACCAAAATTGTTATTGCTGTAACGGGACGGTTCGAATAAACGATGCCGGACTGGATACCGCCAGTTCTGAGCATGCCAGTTCCGGAGGACTCCTTGCTAAGTTTATATGCAGTATCGGGAATTAATAAACTGTCCCCCGAACTCACTTGTCCCCCGAACTCTCACAAACGAGGATTGTGTGAAGTTAAATAAACTAAAAATAAAAAACTTTAAGCAATTCCGAGATCAAGAATTTGATTTTAACGACGACATCAATATTATCGTCGGTGACAATGAGAGCGGAAAAAGTACGGTTCTTGAAGCAATAGAGACATGTCTGAATTTTCTCTATCGGGGCAAACCGTTGAATATGGAGTTATCAACTGAACTCTTCAATAACCAATGTATCGCAGAATATCTTGCCAGCGATAAATCACAGGATAAGTTGCCTGAAATAAAGATCGAGGCCTTTCTTGATGGAAATCCAGAACTGAAAGGAGACAAGAACAGCGATAAGGTGGATACTCAAGGGATTTTTGTCAGAATATATTTTGATTCTGATCTTGCCGATTCATATGAAGCGTTTATTGCGGAACCAGATAAGGTCATAACTCTGCCCGTTGAGTTATATAAAATCGATTGGTATAGCTTTGCATGGAACCGCATCACTCACCACAACAAAAAAATAAGTTGTCTTTTTGTCGATCCAACTCGATTGCATCCTTCATTTGGGCGCACGAAGTACATAAATAGCATTATCAATGCAGCACTGGACAAGAATGCGCGTTCAACATTGAACCTGAACTACCGGCAGCTTAAGTCCCGTTTTGACAACGAGACAGATGTTATCGCCATCAATGATAAGCTGGATGCCGATAATGAGGTAACAGATAAGTCTTTAAAGATAACTGCTGACATTGCTTCAACAAAAAGCTGGGAAAGTAATCTCCAGCTCGCAGTCGATGAGATCTCTTTTGATCAAATTGGCAAAGGAGAGCAAAACCAGATACAGATCAAACTTGCTTTGAAGAACAAAGCGAAAGACGTTGATATCGTAATGCTCGAAGAGCCGGAGAACCATCTTTCACATATCAATTTAGTTAAGCTCATAAGCCATATTGAAAAGAAAAATAATGATAAGCAGATATTCCTAACCACCCACAGTTCTTATGTATTGAATAAACTCAGCATAAAAAATCTCTGCCTCATTGCCGATAGTTATACAAGGTTGAATGCGATTGATAAGGGAACCATCAAGACGTTTAAGCGGCTTCCTGGTTATGACACACTACGAGTTGTATTGGCGCAAAAGATTGTGCTGGTCGAAGGCCCTTCAGATGAATTACTACTCAAGAAAATATATATCAATAAGCATAAATGTCTGCCAGAGGAACATGGCATTGACATCATCGTCGTTCGAGGTATCGGCTTTAAGAACTACTTAAATATTGCAAAGCCACTCAACCATCCGGTGCGTGTTGTAAAAGATAATGACGGTGATTATCAGAAAAATATTACTGATTGGTCCGAACCCTACAATGATAGTGAAGGGTTCGTCTGTTTTTCTTCTGAAGACAATGATCTTTATTCCTTAGAGCCTGCTTTGATCGATGCTAACGGTGCGACAGTAGATGAACTTGACCATTTGGCTAAGATAATGCTATCTACTCAAACCTTTACACTGTACGAGCAGGAAGATGGCCTACCCAAAAAGAAGGAATATTTGAAAAATTGGTTCGCTGGGGAAAAAGCTGGTGGGAAAAAGGTCGATTCCGCCATTCGTGTTTTTGATAGTGAAGAGGAGATCAAGTACCCAGACTATCTAGTCAAGGCGGTAGAGTTTGACGCGTAGTCTAGTAGTGGCGAGTGCAGGAGCGGGTAAATCAAGGCTCATTGTCAAGCAGTCGCTTGAAAGGGTATCCCTTGGGGAAAAAGTCTTAATCCTGACTTATACAAAGAATAATCAAGAGGAACTTGTTAAGAAATTCTGCAAACTCGGTGGCATTGTTCCTACTGCGGTGACAATTAAGGGATGGTTCACGTTTTTGCTTGAAGACATGATCAGGCCGTATCAGTCTTGTCTCTTCCAGAACCGTATTCCAAGCATACATTTTAATTCTGTAGACCCGCACAAGAGAAACGGTAGAAATATACCAGGGCGCGGAGAAATGAATGGAGCGAACTACAACCCCAGGCATTTCTTAACAGGTAGGGAGGGAAAAGCCCATACTACATACATCTCCAAGCTTGCTGTTCGTATAAATTCAATTTCCGGGGGGAAACCTATTTCTCGGTTATCTGAAATATATCAAACAGTTTGCATAGATGAAGTGCAAGATCTGATCGGGTGGGACTTTGAAGTCATGAAGTCCATTACAACGTCAAATATAGGCCAGTTCTGCTGCGTTGGGGATTTTCGACAGACGTTGTATTCTACTCACCCAACGACCAAAAAACCCAAAGAGAACAATGAAAAATTAGATCGCTTTAAAGATATTGGGCTAACACTCGAACAGCTCAATGTGAGCTGGCGATGCATCCAGAAAATTTGCGATTTAGCTGATTTGGTACATGATAATGAAGGGGTTTATGACCCAACGGAGTCAAGGTTGGAACAGATCGACCCTGATTATGCCGAACACCTTGGCGTGTTTGTTATTCGACCGGATAAGGTTGGGGCTTATCTGGAGAAATATCAGCCGACCATATTGAGAGCCAACCGAAAATCTCAAAAATTGTTATGCGAGAACAAGGAGGTCTTCAACTTTGGTGAAGCTAAAGGTATGGGATTTAACCGCGTATTGATTTGTACAACAGATAAGCATAAGAAATTTTTAGCTGGTAGAGTGAATGTGTTTGAAAGCGACCGTACAGCCAAGGCTAAAAATGCACTATATGTTGCAATTACCAGGGCCAGATTCAGCGTAGCGTTTCTGTATGAGGGTGATGTGAATTTGGAAGGAGTAGAAGTATGGTCTGGCCTTATTAAGTAGATATTCAATGGCTCAGCTATTGGCCAAAATGACATTACGAGCAAGTCAGAATGGCGCATAATAAGGTGGGAATATGGGACATCCATAAAAATATCTGATTACCACTCAATTTCAGCCAGTTCCGAATGGCATTGTCGTAAATAATTGATATTATAAATTATTTTTGAGATCAACACCGTCATTCCGGCATGTTTTTAGCCGGAATCCAGAAACTGGATACAACTACTGGATTCCGGGTCAAGCCCGGAATGACAAACTAATTGGCTGAAGATTAGTGGTAATCAGTTAAAAATATAAGTTTCTCGATTCTCAAATTGTTTTTTATGATTTTATGGCCCCCCATTGGACCCACAAAAACGGGGACCGAAAAAGATGAATTAGTTCTATATACTGCCACCGGAAACTATTAATGGGTAAAAGGGGTTGTCCGAAATGATTAGCTTATTGAAAGGTTTTTCTGTGTTGAGAAATTTAATTAGTATATGCAAAGAACCGCGCTCTTATTTGTATTCAGTCTCAATTATATACATTACATACCTTGTTTATGGTGCATTCATACTGATAAATACTTTATTAAACGTATATTTTTCAGAGGCAATGAACGTATTGTATTCAATTTCAAGCATGAGCAGTATTGGAATATTAATACAATTAGTATTTATATTTGTAACAATCTCTGGAATATTCTTACTATTACAATCTGAGTTGTTAAGAAATAAAATAGAACTAATTTATACCGCATTTGCAAATAAAGATTCATGTGATAAACTTATGAAGTTGGTTCTGACTGGAAAAAAACTAGAAATATATAATGCCTTGACTGCAGATAATTCACTTTATGAAATAATGAAATGCTCCCTAGCGGAAAAAGATTTCAAAGTTTATAACTCATTATTGACACAAGATTTGTGTGATCAAGCGGCGGAGTTATTTCCACTTAACAAAGATGAACACACAGCCAAGACATTTGAATTTTCACTAGATGCTTCAGAGCTTATGATTTTTGCAGGTGATGCTAGCTTTCTACTTGAAAATGATCGAATACACCTAGAAATTCTTAAGAAATGTGTAAAAAATGGCGGGAATGTAAGATTGCTAATAAAACAGGATTCGATTTGTGATGATGATGTCCTTGAGATTGTTGATTCAGGGGTTAAAGTCAGGAAGTATAACAGCGATTTTGATATAGGATCACTTCGTGGGCGAATAAGAAAGACGCCGCAGGGAAGGAGAGTATTGCTTTTTGATAAAAGAAAAGATATGTTTTGGCCTTTTCCAATAAAACATCAAGTAATATTAAATATGTTATATGATAGATATGATGCTATTTTTAAAGAAGGAAAATGTCCAGTTGTTAAGCATATCTCTATTGATCTTGATGGCGTTAATTTAAGAGGAGATATTGAGGCATTCAAGGAAAGAATTAAAAATATGCTTGGTGATAGTGTCGCACAAAAATTAAGTAACAGCTTATTCGATGAGAAAATTTTACACTTAGATAGGCATAATTTTGTAAGACATCTTAAAGAAATGGTCCAAAGCGTAACACTATTAGAACAACAAATTGAAGGAATAGTTTGTGCTTGGGAAGAAACAAGGTGTTTATATGAGATAATTCCAAAGCTTGTTGAAAAAATTAGGTCTTTGAAATATGAGATAAGTTGCTTGTCAAGTTTTGATGAAGATAACTTTAAGCTATATGGTTCTTCTTCGATGTTAAATAACTTCCACTACAAATTTACTGCATCGGCTATTGAAGATATTATCGAAAAAATCGATAAAAAACCTCACGAATGTATTTTTATTGTCGGCAGCGCTGCGAATAACAGAAAGGCAGAAAAAGCTGGTGCTAAAGTGATATGGGCGTACAGAGGGCAGACTCCCAAATCTTTAGCGCAAAACATTCAACGGGAACTCTGTGACTTTGGGATTCCTCTGCATGGATGGGAATTAACATGAAAATGAGCGTCAATTCCCAAGAAATTAAACGAGAATCTGATTTGTTTTGCACTGAGCGATTAAATACCAGCAGTAAAAATCTTGCCACCAAATGCGAAGCGAAGCAGGAATATATTAATCACTGTACTACTGCTGAAAACACGAAAAAACATGGCGGAGTGAGTATAACGATATGAATGTCGAGCAAATGAGAGATGATAACCGACTTGATATTACTTTGACTGAGTTCCGGGAATTTGTTGGGCAGCACTCGTGGAGAAAGATGGGCTCATGGGAGCGTGAGAATTTTGGGACCATATTTTTTGATGCGTCGAAGAGTATCGCTAGATATGCCAAATTTGGCATCACTGTCGCTCCTCCAGCTGTACTACGTATCGGTAACGATGGCTACATTTGCGAAAATGCGATATCTAAATATGTTGATTTTCATCTTGTTAAGTTGAGGGATAAAAATTACTCATACTATGATGGTATAAGAGCAAAACAGCAAGAGATGTTGCAAGATTTAGTTCAAAAGACATCTGAATTCAAGGCGCGATGCGATTTCAAGTCCTTCTTGGATTTTTTCGAAATTATGGCAACACTCCACGTCCTCTTTGACTTTGACAGATCTTTGTCAGACGCAATTGAAATAGAGTTGGCCAAGGTTCGTTGCGAAATAGGCGATAACAACTTGGCGTCTGAGTACGTTTGGGAAAATGAACATGAGTCGCAGGCAGTGGACTTAGTTCGCAAATTGAGAGAGGTTAAGCTTCGCGCGGTGAATGGAGAGCCTTTTCGGAATGACCTCATTCTGCTTGCAGAGAAGTTTGGTCATTTGGGTTTCTATCAATTCCGTGGTCGTGCTTTTTCGCCTGATGATCTTGAGGAAATGATGAATAACGTGCTGCCGAGGACTACTATGCCGAAATCCACGAAAAATAAAACCCCCGTGGATGACAGATTTGGAGCTATAAGCCAACTTGCAGGGCGCTTCTCAGCGCATAGACTCCAACGGGTTGAAGCTGCTAACTCAGCACTATACTTGCTGAGAAATAGTTTGGCCGAATTCTTCAATAGTCGTGGGGTAACTGCGTTTATGCATCTGGTATATCCGCAGGTTAAACCAGCAGCAAACGGATTACTTGAGAGCACTGGACTACGTGCGCACGAGAAAACTGTGATTTACGTGTCTAGCCTGAGGGTTTATCGACTGAATTTGGAAGAGGTGGATGAATTTAAGGGCGAGTTCTCAGTTGACCTTAAACAATCAGTGTTAAGAGGCACCCGAGCTTCCGCCGGAATCTGTAAGGGCAGAGCGAGAATCGTATTGGACCCTAGCGGGTGTAAAGATTTTTGCGAGGGTGATGTGTTGGTTTGTAGTATGACGGACCCCAATTTCCTGCCTTTGATGCTCAAGGCAGGGGCGTTTGTAACCGAAAAAGGCGGGATACTTTGTCATGCTGCGATTCTTGCCCGAGAGTTGCAGAAACCCTGCCTAATAGGTGTCAAAGGTTTATTAGTATCGGTTATAGATGGAAATATTGTTGAGGTGGATTGCAATTCAGAAATCCTGACTGTTTTGTGAACATTTATGGAGTTGTAAAAGATGGGAGACGTAGGAGGGAAGGCAAACAATCTTGTTGTTTTGAAGGCAAGTGGTCTGCCTGTACCAGAGTTTTTCGTTATTGATCACGCGCAACTATGTAGTACTCTGGATCAGAGTCAGTTGGAGCAGCTTTTGTCCACTATTGGAAAGGGTTACTTTGACAAGCGCGACCAAGAAGAGATCGCTGATTTGATTAATGGGGTGCGCCTTGAATCCATTTTAAGCCTTAAAACTATCGCAGATTTTATTGGCACCTTTGAGCTATTTGCTGTGAGATCTAGTAATTCTTTAGAGGACGGTAAGCATGCATCTTGGGCAGGGATTTTCGAGTCTGTTTTAAAAGTAAAAAGATCAAACATTTCTGCCGCAGTCCGTCGGTGTTGGGCAAGTGCGTTCACTGAGGTCTCTTATCTTTACTGCACTCAGGTTCAGAAACGCGCGTTTTCCGATCTTAACGCTAATATTATCATTCAGAGGATGGTTTCTTCAAAGGTGGCCGGTGTTGCCTTCTCGAAAAACCCGGCAACAGATCGAGATCAGGGGATTCTTGTAGAGTACGTTGAAGGTATTGGTGACATACTTGTTTCTGGGCATGTTAATCCAAAACGCATTAATTTAATTAGAAACGAGTCCCCTGCCGATGTTGATCTTCCATTTCCTGCTGGCCAATTAGTTGAAGGAATTGTGGCGATCGAACGTCTTCTTCATTGTCCGGTGGATATCGAGTGGGCATGGGATGGGTCAACTCTTTACTTTCTGCAGGCAAGACCAATGACTGCATTGATACTTTGATAAATTTACGGCGCCCCTGAATTATGCCGTGAAACATGTAGATGATTTGAGTGCACTGTTTTTAAACATATGCTTGACCATGTTCATTTTTTTTACTTGTTAGTGCGAATTGGAGATGTAGATCATGAAGAAGAAAGCTAATATTATCTTACAGCTATCTATACCACGGTCCGGCTCAAACATAACTTGCCGATTCTTTGGTGCCGCTGCTGATGCTTGTTCTGTGGCACTAGCGATCGATGTGCCTACCGGCGTGCCATATTCTGGCCATGTCGCCAATACACTTGATCGATTGTCATCCTACTACCGAGTACCTCGCCCAGTAGCCTATATAATGGAACACGCGGCTTGTTTGACTGAAGACCATTTAAAGGAATTAGCCGCTGCCTCTGATGTTACTTTGGTTACCCAACGCGATCCGTCTCTGTTGTTGGAGTCAATGTTGAGGAAACTTCTCCTTCATGATAATGATTCTGGAATTCAGAGCCGTGTAGACATCCATATGGAAGAAATGTGCATGCGGTCAGAAGCCCGCATTGATCTAGCCAAACGCTTGGTACCAGGTAACACTGGGCTTGCTAAAGATGTCGCGACAGATGCTGCCCCTGCCATATCGGCGACCCGTCTTTTAAATGAGTTTGCCAAAAGTAAAGGGTTTAACGGTTGGGCCCCCCTTCAGAAGCATATGCTTGTAACAAGGGATTACCATCTTGCCGAGGGTGTTTTGCGTTGCACACACCCAGATATTCGCAATCAGCTGTCTGATTATGCGAGTCCTCAGGACTTCATCACCTACAATCCATTTAATTTCCTGCGTGCTTGCTCGCGAAATGTACGTTTGTTCATGCAGCATGCTGGTGCGCCGAAGTTGCTGGTGGTTGATGCCACTTCTTTTCGCAGTTGTGCTGACATTCGTACCCGCACAGCTGTTGCTGCTGGTCTTCAGGTGAGTCGAATTCCGGTCGAATTAACTCCGCAGAATATCAGAGACGCCGACATTGCAGAGGCAGCTATTGTTTTCATGAACCGAGCCCTATCTAGTAGCAGACTTGACAAACCGTTCGAAAATCCAATAAGGCCAGATCAGCTGCCTAAATATTTAACCGAATCGAGCGGGTTATTCTGGGAGTTGGTCGACCGCTACATAATGGATGTTTTCTCTGTAGATTATATCCGACCGAGCAGCTGGAGCATCCTCTCTAAAATGATAGACTACAAGGTGGTCAATAATAAAGATAAGTCAGTGACACTGATGGAACGAAACCCGATTTTTTCTTACGCCAATGTTGCTGCAATGCCAGATGCTCCAATCAATGAGCAACAACGCCGCCTCATAGAAATTAGAGAACACTGGCCTTCTTTCTCAGAAGTTTTTGACCGCATATCGACTGATACGGGCAGTGGACTATACTCGATTAATGGGGTACAAGGTAGCAGTTTAGTCCCCTTTGCGTTCGCAGGGGCGTCTGCCACTTTATAGTCCCGTATTTGTTCCAGAGCTTCGCGCCAAAGCGCTGCAATAATTCAGGGGAGTTCCGGTGACATCCATATGTATTAGGTAAGTTGGTGACAGGGATTTGATGGATTGATTTGATCGAGAAAGAATTACGTCACTATCTCCTATTGGTCAACGTATACCATGTTGATTTCCCCTTGACATGCTTTTCCAGGAAACCGGCTACAACCTGTACACCAGTTCACGCAATCTTACTTTTATTGTATTCCGGTTGCCTTTTGTAATTGATTCAATATCTGATATTGTTACGGGTTTGCCGGCCTCAAAGGATAATCTTCCAGTTACGTCCCGCTTTAAGATAGTCATCCAGGGTTCTGAAGCCGTAGTCTTTCATTTTATTGGCCAGGTACAGAAAAAGGTAAGCAGCCTGGAACGAGTCGTTCAGGGCATTGTGGGCCGGAAAGGATGGCAGGCCGAATTCCTTGCTCAGGGCGTCCAGGGTGTAGGCGCCGTGGATATTGCTGTGCTCGTAGTAATGGCCGTGTTTGGCTTCATTGTAGGCCATGGCGAGCCGCATCGTATCGAGGTAGGGGGTCTTCAGGGCGCCGCCGAGCAGATTATTCGAAGCCGCGTTCAGGAATTCCAGGTCAAGGCGCAGGTAGTGGCCGATCTGGATGGCGTCGCCGCAGAACTCCAGGAAGGCGGGGAGGATCTCCTTGAGCTTTTTCGCCATCTGCAGTTCACCGGGAGTGATCCGGTGGATCAGGGTGCTCGATGTGTGTAATGGATCGTCGGGCTGGACCAGGGCGTAAAATGTCTCGGCGCACTGGATCCGGAGATTGCGAATCTTGACGGCGCCGATGGCGACGATTTCGGCCTTATTCACCTTAAGCCCGGTCAGCTCGGTATCGAGGACCACCAGTTCGTATTCGTGCAGCGGCAGATTCTTTTCGAAATTCTGAAAGGCCTGATGGTTCCGGGCAATCAGGGGGTGAAGCTCTCTGCGGTCCTTTTTGAATAGTTTCAGAAGCTTCATCGGCAGCACCGGTTCGGGTTACCCTGAACCCTTCGCCAGGCTCGGGGTGGGCGGAGTAGGGATAAAGAGTAAGATTTGTCACATGCGTTCGAAATGACGGCTTTTTTCGACTTTTTGCGAACTCGTCAATAATAACGGCTATTCCCTGGCGGCCGGCAAAACCGGTCATTGGTCGGCCAGATGAAACTCCTTGCGGGTGAAGTCCTGCAAACGACCGATCACCAGGAAGGCCTCTTTCAGGGTCTGGCGCTCAAGATCGGTAAGGTCTTTTGGTTTTATGTAATTATCGGGGACCTGATCCGCCTCCATCATATGCAACTGATGGATCAGACGCAGGTGCATCAGAAACTCATATGCTTCGATAATCTCATTACCGAGAGTTGCGGGCAGATATTGGTTTTCCAGGAGTAGATTCAGCCGGGCCAGGGTGTTGGTCTCGGTAATGCCGTGCTTAAGGGACATCAGCCGGGCAAAGTCGACCATGAAGACCAGGCCCCGGGTTTTCAGGTCGAAACTGTTTTTGTGTTCGCCGTCTTTCTCGACGATGAAATTTCTGAAGAAGGTCAGCGGCGGCCGTGAGGCCAGGGTGCTTTTAGCCATCCAGAGCAGGAAAAGATCCGAGTTCCTGGCGGTCGCGGCTACCTCCCCTCTTAGGCGGTCAACCAGGGCGCTATCGCCGTAGCCCGCCTTGAAATCGAAAAATATCAGGGAGTTCAAAACGCTTTCCGGGGTAGGGGTTCGGCACCATTTTTTGAAATAACTTACCCATATCGACAAGGGCTGGCGCCATTGGGGGTTGGAGGCCATGATCTCGCCCGGGCAAAGCGGATAACCGCATTTGACCAGATGGTCGATGGTGCTTTCGGCAAAGGTCTTGAAATAGCGTTCCGCCTCGACCTTCAGGGCCGGGTCGTCGGTGTCGGCATGGATGATGGCATTGTCCTGGTCGGTCTTGAAGGTCTGCTCCCGCCGGCCCTCGCTGCCCATCAGCATCCAGGCCCAGGGCAGCGGCGCCTTGCCGAATTTCTCAATTTGCAGGGAGAGCAGGCGTTCCAGGATATGATCGTTCAACACCGCGATCATCCGGGTGATATTGTTGGCCTTGGCGCCTTCCTCGATCAGGGAACGCACCACCTGGGGGATTTTATGGGCCAGGGGGTATAATCCTTCGATGGTCCGTTGGGCGAGGATCTCCCGAAACAGGTAGAGAGGGGAGGTGCCCTGGGTCACCATGATATCGTGGGTGGTGATCATCTTGACAATCTTGCCGTTCTGCTCGATGGCCAGATGATGGATCCGGTTTTTGATCATCTTGAGCAGAGCGTCGAAACAGACGGCCTGCCCTGAAATGGTCTGGACCGGCGAGGACATGATCTCCTCCACCCTGGTGCTGAAATCGACGCCCTGGGCCACCACCTTGCCGCGGATGTCCTTGTCGGTGACGATGCCGGTGATTTCGCCGGCGCTGTCGGTCAGCAGGAGAGAACCGACCATCTTTTCGGACATGATCTTCGCGGCTTGCCGCACCGAGGTGGCGGCTGGTGCGTGGAACAAGTCGCCTTTGGCAACCCGGCCGACCTGGGCGGAAAAAAGGTAAAAAGAGCCTTCGGATCTCGGCAGGATTTTCTGACGGCGGGAGTGGGAGTAGACCATCTCCGCCATTTTGGCGGACATGGTGCGCAGATAGTATTGGGAGACCATGGGGTTTGAGGAAAGCAGGTCCAGAAAGGCCTGTTTGTCGAAGAGAAAACAGAAGGTATCCTCAACCGCCTCGACGTTCAGGTTGGCCCTGGTTCCCTGGATGATCGGCAGGGCGCCGAAGTATTCCCCCCGGCCCCGGTAGTCCTTCAGGGAAATCTCGTCGTTCTCCTCGATCCGATAGGTCTTTACCCCGCCCTGCTGGATGACGTAAAAGTACTCGACCTCGGTTTCGCCCTGGCGGAAGATCAGGGCGCCTTCCGGATAGAAATCAATGGTGCATTTCCTGGAGAGCTTGAGCAGTTCGCTGCGCTCGAGCTCCTTGAAGGGCAGGATCTCGGCCAGAAAATCAAGGGCCACATCGGCGGGGACCGCGTTGGGGTTGTCGTTATTCATCTTCGCTCATTTCACCCTGCAATCGCTTACTGGATGGGGGATGGGCCGAACCTTGGCGATCCCGTGATTGGTTAAGCTTGATCGCCTCTTTTCCAGGAAACATTCGCAGATATAAAAAACCCGAGAGAAACAGCATGATTCCCAGCAGGGTGATCTCCAGGAAGCGATGGTTTTGCGGCTGGAACAGGGCCAGGACGGAAAGCACGAACAGATAAAGGTAGCCGGTGCGGCGGAAACGCAGAATTTTCTTCAAAACATAGATATTGATTATCGGCACGACCAGGGAGAGAAAGAAATAGAGGTTCACTGCTCCGATGTCGATTGCACCCAGAAGCTTGATGCCGGTCATGATCAGCAGGATCGCGGCCAGCGGCAGGTTAAGCAGTAAAAAGGTCCGCCGCTTTTGCAGGGTGGGCAGGTCGTTGAGATGAAAAAGCAGCTCCTCGCGGTTTTCGGAACCTTTAAGTTCCTGCCAGATGCGGTGTTTGCTCTTGCCCTCCTGCAGAAGGCGGTCGATTTTATCGCTCAGTGCAGTTGCCATGGTCCTTCCTCGTGTGCCGGATGTCGGTTGCGGTGGCGGGCTCCGGGTTTTTATTACTGGTTCCCAGGGTGTTTTTGTAATAAAGTGGGGGCTGTTCGGCAAAAGTTCCTTCTTCCGGATGCAGTTTGCGGCGCCGGCGTCGTTTTTGCCGGAAAATATTTTTTAAGGGGGAGGGATTGCCGGTGATGGCGGCCGGGGCGGGTACGGTGTTGCTCCGTAAATCCTTACCGGTTTGTAAGTCGCGGGGGGCGGTCCTCTTGTCAGCCATCAGGTTCGGCTTCTCCGATTTTATAATGGACTTGCTAAAGCGGAACTTTTCATTAACATCTATCAGCTGGCAGATTATTTTTCAATCAGATTCCTGAATCCGTTATCGGGCGCCCCGCAGGGCGGCGGAGTGAATCGAGGCTACTCATTGAGTGCTACTCAATGAAAAGACGATTATTTACGTAACAACAAACGGATAAGGCTGAGTTGAGTAGTTTGTTTGTCTGCTCGTACGAAACTTATGTCCTGTGGGTCTAAAGCAAAATACCCACTAAGCCGTCACGGATTCAGGTGATTGTTCGGCTATGGGAAGGACCTTTATGAAAATGTGTGCAATAAGAACTTTGAGCACCCTTGGTGTCTGGCTTTCCCTGCTGATCCCCGTTTATGCCGGGGTCGATTCCGTCTGCTGCACCGCCGTGGACCGCGAACAACCCCGGATCTTCAGGGATGATCTTGACGGAGCCGGGCTTTCGGGGGCGATCAGCGCCAGTCTCGGTTATTACAGGCGTCAACCGGATTCCAGAATTTACCGTTTCTGCGACCGGGAATACACCGCGGCGGAGCTGGCGGCGGGGCTGACCGACTTCCTCGCCTTTTCCCGGCAAAAATTCGCGCCCGGCCAGTTCGGGAAAGAGTTTCGGGACAGATTCGAGCTCTGCGCGGCCCCCGGGCCCGGAGAAGACGGCAGGGTGCTGGTGACCGGTTATTTCGAGCCATTACTCGAAGGAAGCCTCAAGCGGGAACCGCCTTTTATTTACCCCTTATACGCTAAACCCGCTGACCTGGTGAAACGCGACGGCCGGCCCGGACGTTTGAGCGAGGAAGGCTTTGTGCAATACTGGTCCCGGGCCGAGATTGAAAACGATGGGGTGCTGGCCGGCAACGAACTGGTTTTTCTGGATGATCCGATCGAGGCCTTTATCCTCCATGTTCAGGGCTCGGGCCGGATCCGCTTGCGGGACGGCACGGTCCGCCGCATTCAGTTTGCCGCCAAGAACGGTCTGCCGTACCGGAGCATCGGCGGATTGCTGGTCGAGCAGGGCAGGATGGAGCTCGACGCGGTCACTTTACCGACCATCGTTGATTATCTGAAAGCCCATCCCTTGGAAATCAAGAGCATCCTGCAGCATAATCAATCTTTCATTTTCTTCAGCTGGGGCAACAGCCGGGATGACGGGCCGCTGGGAAGCCTAGGCGTACCCCTGACCGCCGGCCGTTCAGTTGCCCTCGATCAAAACTGTTTCCCGCCGGGCGGACTCGGCTTTCTCCAGACCAGGAAACCGATCTTTAATGGAGAGAACGATATTATAGGTTGGGCGCCGTTGCTCAGGTTCGTGGTAAATCAGGACAGCGGTTCGGCCATCACCGGCACCGGACGGCTTGATCTCTTCCTGGGGGCGGGGGAACGGGCACGAAAAACGGCGGGAATCATGAAGCATCCCGGTAAACTTTATTTTCTGGTCGGAAAGAAATAGTTGTCAATTCGAGCCTCTATCTGTAAGATTTTCGCCATCAAATGGTCACGGTTATTAGGCATCCCGCATGTATCACCACTCCCGGTGTATTAAGCCTCAACTTTCCGGGTTAACTTAATTATCCGATAAAATGAGTTGTTTTAGATCGATTATCAAACGAGAGTCCAGAAGCCGGAAGCCAGGAGCCGGGGAAAAATCTTTAAAACAGCCATTCTGACTTCCGGATAACGACTCCCGGCTTCTTTGCGGTTGAAAAAACAGTACTTCACAACGGTTAAAAGCCTGCGGATTCAACAGAATATCCTTGGTCGGAAAGTTGAGTTAAGCTTTTTGAGCCATCCCGAGACTTTTTGCGAATTTATCAAAGATAAAGGGAAAGATCATGAAACAGCCTGATATAGATTACTGGGTCAGAACCATGCTTAATTCGTACGACCATGTCTCCGATCTTAATATCACGGCGGGGAAGCCCCTGCAAGTAGAGGCTTCCGGGGTGATGCAGCCGGTGACGGTCAAGCCGGCGGTCAACAGGCTGAGCCCCTTCCAGGCCGAGGTTTTTGCCCTGACCCTGATCAATAAAGATCAAAGGTTGCTGACCGATCTGGTCAAGTCCGGCTCCGCCGATCTCTCCTACCGGCTTGGGGAGGATATGCGGTTTCGGGTCAATATCTTTTCAGGGCGGCGCAACATTTCAACCGTGCTTAGAAAGCTGGAAACCACGATCCCGACCGTGGAACAGCTCGCCCTGCCCGAGGTTCTCAACAACATCTCCAGAGAAAAGAATGGCCTGATTCTGGTGACCGGCGCCACCGGCACAGGCAAGTCGACGACCCTGGCGGCGATTATCGACGAGGTCAACCGTTCCCAGCCCGTCCACGTGGTTACCCTGGAAGATCCCATCGAATATGCCCATGAACACAAAATGGCTACCATCAACCAGCGTGAGTTGGGCGCCGATTTCGACTCTTTCGCGTCCGGCTTGAGGGCCGCCCTGCGCCAGGCCCCCAAAATCATTCTGGTCGGCGAGATGCGGGATCTGGAAACCATGGAGATCGGCATGACCGCCGCCGAAACCGGGCACGTGGTGATGAGCACTCTGCATACCGTTGACGCCGGCCAAACCATCAACCGGATTGTGGGCATGTTCGATCTTGAGGAGCAGGTCCAGGTCCGCAATCGACTGGCCGATACGATTAAGTGGATTATCTGCCAGCGACTGCTGCCGAAGGTGGGCGGCGGCCGGATCGCGGCCCTTGAAATCCTCCGCACCAGTCTGCGCATCAAGGAGTTGATCCTTAACGGGGAAAGCGAAGAGAAAACCTTTTATGACGTTATCGGCGACAGCACCCAGAACGGCATGATGACCTTCGATCAGCATCTGCTTAAATTGTGCGAAAGCGGCCAGATCACCGAGGAGACGGCCATCGCCTACAGCTCCAAGAGGAGCGTGGTCGCCCGTGGCCTCGATCAGTTAAGGGCCGCCCGCGGCGAATCAACCACCGCCATTAAGGGGTTGGCCATGGACCTCCGTAAGGGTGATGACAACCGCTCCGGTTTTTAAAGGTCATTAAGTATCCATTACAGACTCTCTTGAGTATCGTTTAACCTGTTGGAGATTTGAGATGATATCCCATTGCCCGAACTGCAATAAGCCCCTGAATTTCAATGAAAACCAGCATGCCAAAATCCAATCCGCCCTGGCCGCCCTCCAGACCGGCACCCTGAAGTTGAAATGCCCGCACTGCAAGGTGCCGATGGAACTGCTGTCGGACGGTACCCTGGCCGACTGGCGGCAGAGCACGGCAACACTCCTTAAAAGCGCCGGGAAAATGCCGGAGCCCCCCCAGCCGCCGGATATCAACTGGCTGACCAAAACCTCATACGAGGATATCGAAACCTTCAAGGAGATTCCGAAGCTCCTGGTGATGATCGATCCGGGGCCGGTCAGGGATGCGGTTGTCGAGGCCTCGGTCGAATTGTTCTTTCAGCCGATCAAGGTCGAAAGCGTCGACGAAGCCGTCGAACAGATGCAGGCGATCCAGTTCGACAGCATTATCCTGCACAGCCGGTTCTGCGGCGCGCCGTTTATGCAGTCGAAAGTGCACGAAAATTTAAAGACGCTGCCGATGGCGGCCCGCCGTTATATCTTCTATGTGCTGATCGGACCGGAATTCAGTACCTTGTATACCCTGGAAGCGCTAAGTTACAGTGCCAACATGGTAATCAATGAGAAAGATGTGGAGTATATCAAGAATATCTACAAAAAGGGCAGGGCGGAAAGTGACGCGCTGTTCGGTCCTTACAGCAAGATTCTGGAAGAACAGGGTGTCACTGTCGCATAGGGTCTGGTACCCTGTAACCCTATAACTGTCGCATCTTGCTCGTTATTTTCCGTGCCGACTCCGTTGCGGCTTCCGTGAGAATCAGCGGAGAAGTGTTCTTTTCTTTTGTTCCAAAGAAAGATCCAGCTGTTTTATCCTGCCGATGGTTCTTTTCTGTTCGGTAATGATCGCGCTCAACTCTTCTTTTTCGGTGGCTAATTGCCGATTTTCTTTTTCGGCCAGTTCGGCCCTGACGGCCAGTTTTCGGTTTTCGTTCTGCAGTTTCCGGAACCTGGCTTCGGAATTCAGCGCCTTCACCCAATCAGCGGCCGCGGCCCGATTCAGACGGCCAGGCGCCGCCTCCAGGAATTTTCCAAGTTCATTCGCCGCCTTTTCCGGATCACGATCCGGATTGGCGGGCATCAGATAGAGAATGGCCAGGCGTCGGTGGGCTTCGGCTTTTTCTTCCCTGTCGGCCCCTGAGTCGAGGATGATCCGTAACTTCCGCGTCTCTTGACTGAAATCCGAGACCTTGAAGTTTTGCGGGGCAAAATCACCTTTGGCGGCTCCGATTCTTTCCGGCTGAATCGTGGAAAGACATCCGGCCAGAAAGAGGCCTGCCAACAAAAGTGCGGTACCGGAAATTCTTAAAGCTTTCATATCCCTTGATCCTTGACGGTTATTGGGCGATTTGCCTTTTCAACCTGTAAATAATACTTGTTGGCCTGTCCCTGGTCGCGGCGGAGAATTGCCCTGACGCCTGCGTTCTTTAACGCTCACGGATTCTGGATAATTTATGTCATTTTTTTGGGGAAACTTATCAGTTTGCCCTGCTCTTTTTCGGTTTCCAGACTGTGGCGGTGGTCCGTTACCATTGAACTGCCGACCATTGATTTGGATCTCCCCTTGATCTCCGCCGCGATTTCACCTACCTCGATGTGAGTATCGAAAATCCTGTACTGGTTAGTTACCGCGGCAATGGAAATAGTGGCCAGGGGGAATCTGACCTTTTCGGCCTGCCGATTTTCCCCGGTGATATATCCCCGTTTGCGGTCATCGGCGCTGTACAGAGCCGGTATTTTTTCGTCAAACTCCTCAATGATTGCCTGGCAGAGGGTTTGGTAATGGTCCGGGGTGGAAATGACAACGAAGTCATCGCCGCCGATATGACCAATGAAGTCATTCGGAGTACCGTGCCGGGCGGTGACCTTTTCAATGATGGTCGCCGTTGTCTGGATCATCTGGTTGCCCTGGGTATAGCCGTATCGGTCGTTAAAGGATTTAAAGTTGTCGATATCCAACAGGCAGAAGGCGAAAAGCTCGTCGGCGTCGATCCTCTTTTTCAGTGTGTTATCAATGGCGATACCGCCGGGAAGCCTGGTCAACGGGTTGGCATCCAGATAGGTCTCCTCGAAACTTTTCAGACGTTTACCCATTCTTACGAAGGCCTTGGCCAGGTCACCCAGTTCGTCCCTGTTTTTGATATCGGGTAGATGATTGAATCTGCCCTGTGAGATCTCTTCGGTGGCGTGATGTAGTTTCTTAACCGCGTTGACAATGTTTCTGGTTACGCCGGCGGCGCAGATTGTCGAGAGGACAATGCCGACTGCACACAAGGTCAGAGCGAACTTAAAGGCGATACTGCTTATGGAGGCCGAAACCCCCGCTTTCAGGTCTCGGTCAGCCTTGTTTGCTGCGTCGATCTCGGACAGAATTTCCAGCAAGGCTGCTTGCTTTACCCGGACAATCCGGTCGAAATCGTTGTTCTGCTCCGCGTATTCTTCAGGCGATTCCATGCCCGTCAGCAGGGTGTCCAGGTAGTCGCTATTGGCTTTTCTCAGTTCGCCCAGCGGCAAATCCGGACTTTTGGGTTTTTCGGCCAAAGTCTGCAAGAGATTGATTCTTTTTGAGAATTCAACGCTGTTATCGTTGAATATTGACAGAAAACCTTTGTCCTTAAGGATAAAAAAACGGCGCAGAATTGATTCCTGATCGATGACCGCGCCCTTCATCTGCCTGGTCATTTCCTGGATTGGGATATTGACCGTCAGAATGGATTCGTTCAGATTTTTCAGTTGATTCAGTTTGATCAGGGCAAAGGTCGAAAAAAGGACCAGAAAAATCACCAGCGGCAAAAAACCGAGATACATCTTTTGGGCAATGTTCAAACCCAGAAATTTGGCGATTAATTGTTTTGAAAATTTCATTTTTAAGGAAGAACCGAGGCTTTTTTTCATTTAGTCGAGTTCGCGAAAAGATCCTGAATCCGTGACGGTTATTTTTGGGGGCCAAATCAACCTGTAATAAGATGTTTATCAGTCCGTGATCGCCGTGGCGAGTTTGCGCCGTCGCCTTTCAGGGTGATCGATAACGGACTACTACCTGCTGTGTCGGCCGCGGCCCGGGTAAGGGAACGTTGTCCGGTCCAAACTTGGAGCAGGGAGTTACTTGCAGACTTTGCCCCGGAAAATAGTTATCACAGAGGAATTAATTGTTACAAATTAGCTTTCCGGAAGTCAAGTAGGAAAAACCGGTAAAAATGCAAGGTTGTGAGTATTTACGGTAAGGCCCGGCCGGAGGTTTCGAATGGCTCGCAGGGGATAATCAAAGGGGAATCTGCCTGCTTTAATCCCAGCCGGGGAAGAGGGTTGTCGGAAATGGATGGGGCCGGGTATCGGAAAGGTGAGAAGCGGATAAACTTGGGTTTTTTGCGAGTTTGGCAACTTTGACAAGTACGCAAAAAGTCAAAAAAGGGATGGCTAAGCCAAAATCGTCAAGATCCAAGGCGCGAGAGGATTTCGATGAATGAAGCGTACTTCAGTACCCCACAACGACGAGACAATCTGCAGCAACGCAGGAGCTTGCGGCTTTTTGCGACGCCATCATCTTTGCTATAACGGTTCGTCCAATTCAACCTCGGTAAGGCCCAGCAGCTCTTCGGAGGTGCCGACCGGGAGCTGTTCCACCTCTTTGAGTTTGCGTTCCATGGCCCGGGTTCTGACCCCGGTCTGGTCGATGGTATTCGAGGCGGATTCAAGCTGCCTTTTCACCTTGCCCAACACCTCGCCGAATTTGCCGAATTCGCTTTTGACGGCGGCCAGGATTTTCCAGACTTCGCTGGACCTTTTCTCGATGGCCAGGGTCCGGAATCCCATGCGCAGGCTGCTTAATGTTGCTGAAAGGGTGGTCGGGCCGGCCACGACCGTCCGGTAATCCTGTTGCAGTTTTTCGACCAGGCCCGGCTGCCTCAGGACTTCGGCGTAAAGCCCTTCGGTAGGCAGGAACATGATGGCGAAATCCGTGGTTTGGGGCGGGTTGAGATACTTGTCGGAAATCTCCCTTGCCGAGGCCTGAATCGACCGGCTCAAGGCGGCCAGGGCTCTTTCCATGGCATCGGTATCGGCGATGTCGGCGGCGGCGACCAGACGCAGATAGTCCTCTTGGGGGAATTTTGAATCGATCGGCAGCCAAACCACCGCATCCTGATCGTCGGCGGGGCCGGGCAGGCGGATGGCGTATTCGACCAGATCCTGCGCCCCTTCCCGGGTCTTGACGTTTCTGGCGTATTGATCGGGGGTGAGGACCTGTTCGAGAATGGCGCCCAGCTGGACTTCGCCCCAGGTGCCCCGGGCCTTGACGTTGGTCAACACCCTTTTCAGATCGCCGACTCCGGTGGCCAGATTCTGCATTTCTCCCAAACCCTTATGGACCGATTCGAGCCGTTCGCTGACCAGCTTGAAGGATTCGCCGAGCCTTTTTTCCAGAGTAGACTGGAGTTTCTCGTCAACGGTTTCCCGCATCTGATCGAGTTTCTTTTCATTACTCTGTTGCAGGGACTTGATCTGGACATCGACCATTTCACGAAGTCTGTCCAGGCGGTCCCTGTTGGAATCGACCAGCTCCTTGACCCGGATTTCAACCAGGCCCAGACTCTCCTTTTGGGATTGGCGCATTTCGCCGATGGTTCGAATCACCGTTTCGTTGGCGCTCCTCTGGACGGCCCCGATCTCCTCCCGGAGTTCCCGGGCCGCGTGGGCCGCCTCTTCCCGGCTGATCCTGAATTCCTCGTGGGTCGCCTTGACGGTTTCGTCATGGTTGACCCGGAATTCCTCGCGGACCTTTTGAACGAGATCGCGGTTATCCGGTGCCGCAAGTTTTCTGTACGCCATGACTATGACGAGCATGGAGATTGTCGAAATCACTAGGGGAAGCCAGGTGAATACGGTCATGGGATTCCTTTGGGCTATTAATTGGCTTTACCGCCCATTTTTGCAGGCCAGGGCCAGAATTAAGTCCTGAATCCGTTTATCGGTCGCCCCGGGGGCGGCGGAGTGAATTATGACGACTCAGGGAAAAACGATTATCTCATGCCACTACAACTGATAAAGCCGAGTTGAGCAGCTTGTCTGCTCGTACGAAACTTATACCCTGTGGGGTATAAATCAAAAAAAAATCACCGCAGCCGTCACGGATTCAGGTAAATGTCATGGGGCCGGCAGTCCACCAGAAAGCATATGTCCTTTCTGTAAAAAGGCGCTGGATGGGGGGTGGCGGTTTTTATCGGTTGAGCATATTTTCCGGTCTTTAAATGTTTTGACATCAGGATAGCCCTTTCAGCATAATTTACAAATAATCCGGTAATTGGGCCGGAAAAAAATATTTCAGTTAGCAGGGAAATTATAAAGGAGAAGTGATATGACAATAAAAATGCCAATGATAAGCCAATGCAGTATGGAAGATTGCGCCTATAACACTGACCGGAAATGCCATGCCCTGGCGATTACGGTCGGCGGATCGGCGCCCCTTTGCGACACCTTTATGAAAAACTCACAAAAAGGCGGGGATATGGACTCCGTTGCCGGAGTCGGCGCCTGCAAGGTAAGCAGCTGCGCCTACAACTCTTCCCTGGAATGCATTTCCGAAAACATCCAGGTCGGGATTCATGGCGACCATGCCGAGTGCGATACCTTTCAGGAAAGAATCTAGAGGGTGAAAATAATAGATTGACCGGGATGGCAGAAAATCCTGCCCACTGAAATCAAATTGGTCGATAAGTGGGAAGATGCGGCAAACCGGTCAATCGGTTCAAACTTGCCCCTGAAATTCGTTCATAAACGCTCACGGACTCAGGTTGTAATATTTCAGCAGGTCGACGGCGGTTATATCGGTAAGTATCCGGTTGTCGCCGTCCACCACCGCCATTTCCTTGGCACCCGTCTCCGCCATTCGTTTGAGAACGATTTCGACGTTCTCGTCCGGCGAGGCCTTGACGTTGCCGCTGTCCATGATATGGGAGGCGGTTTCGGCGGTGATATCGCGCAATATGCCGAGAGCATGGATTTTGCCCTCATAATGATGGGGGAAGATGTGCCGGAGAAGGGAGCCGATTGAAATCGCTCCCCGCAGCTTCCGTTGCTTGTCAACGACGTAGACCACCCTGGTGTGGGGAAAGCGGACCACCATCTCAATTACCTCCTTGATGTCGCTGTCTTCCCGGACGCAGGGGATTTCACGTCCCTCAAGATACTGGATTATCTCTCCGATCTTCATTGCTTGTCACCTTCGGCATGGATTTCCTCGGCCTTGGCCAGAGCCCATTTTACCATGGGCGGTGAAATAATTTCATTCAGGATGATGGAGGCAAGCATGGCGCTGAGCAATAAATCAAAGATCTGCGGGGAGAACATGGGTCTGGCCAGAAAAATCAAACCCAGTGACAAACCGGCCTGGGGGAGCAGGGTTATACCCAGATAACTGGTGACTTCCCGGGAGGCGCCGGACAACTTGCCGCCCAGGTAGGCGCCGGCCAGTTTGCCGATCAATCTGACAAGTAAAAGGGCGATGCCGAGCAGGGCGGAAGTTTTCAGGACGGCGAGATCAAAATGGGCGGCGGCCAAGGCAAAGAACAGGCAGAACAGGGTTTTTTCGATCAGATTGAGCTGATGGAAAATTACATCGGCCTTCTCAACCCGGTTAATGATTATAAAGCCCATCATCATATTGGCCAGGAGGGGTGAGAAGCCGAAAGAGGTCGAGAAGCCGCTGACCAGAAATATCGCTCCGAGAGAGAGCAGCAGGTTGCTGTCGGCCCGTTTGGAGGAATCGAGAAAAATACTGAAGAGGAAGCCGCCCAGCAACCCGGTCAGCAAGGCGCCGCCCACGGCAATTGCACCTTCGGATATCCGGATGGCCTCGGCCGGGTTGGCGCCCTGCAGCTGGCTGGCAAACGCCAGGGCGCCGGAAAAGACAACAATGCTTAAGGCGTCATCCAGGGCCACCACCCCGAGCAGGGTCGTGGTCAGAGGCCCCCTGGCCCGCAACTCGTGGACTACCGCGATGGTGGCGGCCGGGGCGGTGGCAACGGCGATGCCTCCCATGATCAGGGCCGCGGCGATAATCGTTTCACTGCTTGCCCCGACGGGCAACAGGAAACTGCCGGCTGCATAGACCGCGAGAGCAGTGCAGATGAAGGCCCCGAAGCCCTGGGCCAGATTAATCCACCAGATTGAGCGGCCCAGCCCCCGGACCAGCGACATCTGCAGACTGCCGCCGATCGCATAGGCGATCACGGCCAGGGCGATCTCGGAGGTGAGCCCGAAGAGGGCGTCAATCTGCGCCGCTTCGAAAATGCCGGAGATTGAAGGTGAAAACAACAAGCCGGCCACGATGTAGCCGCTGATCTGGGGGATGCGGAAAAAAGCGGCAATCCGACCGGAGAAATAACCGACAATCAGGATCAGGCCGAGTGCGAAGAGGGTGTTGTGGGAAAAATCCGCCATAAACAATCCTGAATTGTTAGTGCCTGTCCATAAATGGTTTTTGCCCGATAACTTCGTCGCTGCAGAGTCGGAAAGTGCTCACGTACCCAAAGTACGCTGTGCTTTTCCGACATCCTTGCTTCTCCTGAAAATCAGCTATTCCCGGTCACGCAACGCCACCGGCGGGGCCAGAATTTCCGACCAGATCACCCCATTGCGGAGATTTTGCCGAGTGGGATTCAGGGTCAATTGGGGCCGTGACGGTTCGGCGGGGGTGGCTGACGGGACCGGCGGACCTTTTCCGTCTTTTTCGCGCCACTCCGGACCGCGATATGCCGCGGGCGCATCTACTGAACGGAATTTGGATTCAATCGAAGGTTGTAAGTACTCATCTACTTTCAGGGCTTTTCGGTCATGGCCGGCTGTGTCCGCTAATTCCGCCAGCTTTTTGTGGACTGTTTCGAGAAATCCCGGGGTCCGGCCGGCGGACCTCCTGTTTTGCGGATCGGTCTTGGCCACCTTCTGGTAAATATTGCTTACTCCCCAGATTATCAGGACAATAATAAGCGTAATCAGTTGTTCGAGATCCATATCCATTTATCCCAATGGTTGTAAGTTCGGTTTACTGCCGGACTCCCCGTGATTGATAAACTCGCAAAAGGTCACGGTGATTAATCGGTATCTTTATCGGGTCCGGGTTCCGGAGTGCCGATGCTCTCCCGCATCCCGGTGTCTGCCACGATGTTTTTCATCTTGTAGTAGTCCATAATGCCGAGCTGGCCCTTTCGGAAGGCCTCGGCCATGGCCAGGGGCACTTCGGCCTCGGCGGCCACGACCTTGGCCCGCATTTCCTGGACCCGGGCCTTCATCTCCTGTTCGACCGCGTAGGCCATGGCCCGCCGTTCTTCGGCCTTGGCCTGGGCGATTTTCTTGTCCGCCTCGGCCCGGTCGGTCTCCAGTTCGGCCCCGATATTTTTGCCGACATCGACATCGGCAATGTCGATGGAGAGTATCTCGTAGGCGGTGCCGGCATCCAGCCCTTTGGCCAGCACGGTTTTGGAAATGCTGTCCGGGTTTTCCAGGACGTGCTTGTGGGTGTTGGCCGAGCCGATCGTGGTGACGATTCCCTCGCCGACCCGGGCCAGAATCGTCTCCTCGCCGGCGCCGCCGACCAGGCGATCGATATTGGCCCGGACCGTGATTCTAGAGATGGCCTTGAGCTGGATGCCGTCCTTGGCCATCGCCGCCACCAGCGGGGTTTCAATGACCTTGGGATTGACGCTCATCTGGACCGCTTCCAGGACATTGCGCCCGGCCAGGTCAATGGCGGCGCCCCGGTTGAAATCCAGCTCGATATTGGCCTTGTCGGCCGCGATCAGGGCCTGGACGACCCGCAGGACATTACCGCCGGCCAGGAAGTGCGATTCCAGGTTGTCGGTCGAGATTTCCAACCCCGCCTTGGCCGCCATGATCCTGCCTTCCACGATCATCTTGGGCGGTACTTTCCGGAAACGCATAAAGATGATATTGAGCAGCCCCACACGGGCGCCGGAGACCAGGGCCTGAATCCAGAGGGAAATCGAGGACCCGACGAAGTAAAAAAGGGCAATTACCGCAACAACCAGGACCAGGAGGCCGATCTGACCGATATTCATGATGCTTCTCCTTTTAAGATGTTTGAACTTTTGGGTTTTCTCTGACGATTACCTGATTGCCGGTAACCTCGACCACGACCAGGGCGCGGTCCTTGTCGATATATTCGCCCCGACTGACCACGTCCACCCGTTTGCCGTCGATTATGGCGGTGCCGCCGGGATGCAGGGCGGTAACGCTATGGCCCTCGCGCCCCTTTAATTTCTTCAATTCAGCCGAATGGGAAACTACCCCGGCGCCGCTGGCCAAGGCCCCCCGCAGGGTGGCCGGTGAACGGGCCAGAACCTTCAGGCCGAACAGCACCAGAATGGGGATTATGAAGATATCGGCCAGGACGAAGTAGATCCCGGCAGCGGCCGAAATGTCATGAAAAACAATGAAAAGCGAGTAGCCGAGCAACCCGGCGGCCACCAGGGACAACAGTCCGCCCGAGGGCAGGAAGATTTCGGCGATGATTACTATTACCCCGGCGAGCTGGAGGGCCACCGGCAATAGAAGCTCTTTCATGGTTTCTCCTCGCTTACCACCACCCGGCTGCCTTTAATGGCGATAATCCTTACCGGGGCGCCTTTCTCGATAAAATCGCCTTCGGTGACCACGTCGATGTTTCTTTCTCCGAATTTCGCTTTGCCGGCCGGTCTCAGAAAGGTGACCGCGGTTCCCCGCCGGCCGACCGCCACTTCCCGGGTCTCATGGGAGTCGGCATGGGAAGACGCCAGGGTGGTTGCCAGGTAAGGTCCCTCGACCAGCCTGCCGAGCCGCGGAAACATATAGCCGAGAAAAATCAGGGCGGTAACGAAGGCCGCCGCGAAAGCGCCAAGAACTTTTGTCAGGTTGGCGATCAGGATCTCCCGTTGCCACGGCAGGTTCGGGTCGGGCACGACAAAATCCTGGAAGGAGAGCAGCATGCCCAGACCGATACAGATGAAGCCTGCGATGCCGGCCACCCCGAAGCCGGGGATCACGAAGATTTCAAAGCCCAGAAGGACCAGGCCGAGGATGACCAGGATCAGTTCGGTATGATCGGCCAGCCCGACGATATACTGGTTGCCCAGAACCAGGGCCAGGCTGACGATGCCGACCAGGCCGGGCAATCCGAAACCGGGCGCCTTGTATTCCGCGTAAAGGGCGGCAAAGCCGATCAGCATCAAAAGCGGGGCAATCGAGGTGAGGAAGCGGCCCATAGCTTCGGACCAGCTCGGTTCAAGGCGGACCAGTCGATAGTCGCCGAACCCTAACCGCTCAAGCATCGCGGGGATCGAGGCGACGGTCATTTCGGAGAAACCGAGGTCGCGCGCCTCGGTATCGTCCATGGTCAGAAGTTCGTCCTTGGCCACCACCACTTTCCGGGAGACGATCTTTGCCCGGTCTTCCTCGCTCATGGCCTCAAGGTCGTCGGCGTCAAGGTAGAGGGTCCGCTCCGCTGTTTTTACCTCGTGGATTTCCAGGCGGGCGCTGACCATGGCTTCGGCCAGGGCGACCGGATAGTTGTTGCGCCTGGCCAGGGCCCGGAATTTGGCCCGGAGCGGCGACTGGAACTTCTCGCCGAGCATGGTCGGGCCTTCCTGGGAAAAACTGATCGGCGCGCAGTCGCCGAGCGTGGTGTTGGGCCGCATTACCAGGGTGTTGCAGGAGAGGGCGATCAGGGCGCCGGCCGAGATCGCCTTGTTCTTGACGAAGGCGATGGTCCGATGCGCCTCGATGCCGGTCATGGTCTCGACGATTTTCAGGGCCGAGTCGACCCGGCCGCCGAAGGTATCGAGTTCCAGAACGATTAACGAGCCGGGCTCCTCAGCCGCTTCCCGTACCGCCCGCTCAAGATAGGCGGCCATGGCCGGTTCCACCTCTCCCTCAACCTCGATTACGTAAACGCTTTTCGGGGTTTCCTCTACGGCCATGGCCGGCGGTGGAGCAGGGAGCGGTGCCGCCAGCAAAACCGCCAGTAAAAATGCAGCGCAGTGCCGGGCGGTGGTCCGTAAACCCGGAGCCAGCCAGGGTTTTTCTGCTGAGAATGTTTTGTGGATTCTTTTCATTACCGATTTTACCGGGGCAGATGTTGATCCTTTGCAAGGGGTGGCGCATTTATCGAATGTCAAATTTTGATGGCGTCGCAAAAAAGTAGTCAAAGATTAATGGAGCGTACTTCGACAAGCTCAGCACGAACGAAAAATCAATACGTTATTCCGCTCACTCTGGGCTTGGCGAAGGGTTTTCTAGGGGAGGGCAGCCGTTACCCTTGATACACTGGATTTCCGCCTGCGCCGGAATGACGGCCAAGTGTGTCCCTAGACCTTATGCGAACTCATCAATCTTGGCAAGTTCGGAAAAACTGATTTGCCACGTCATTGTGAGGAGCAAAGCGACGAAGCAATCCAGTATTTTCAGCTAGTTAGATGTTTCTGGATTGCTTCGCTGCGCTCGCAATGACTTAATTTCCGACTTTTTGCGAATTCATCAATCTTAAGGAAGTGCTTAGCGACAATTATAACAGATTTTGCGTCATTCTTAAGCAAGAAAGGCGGGCTAGTACCCCGTAAACCATAAAGTTTCGCAAGATTGCGAAGGGATTTTGCGGGCCAACAAGGCGCGACTTCCGGCGCATAGCGGCGCTATGTAACGGAAGTCGCAACGCGGTTGGCACGTAAAATAACGAGCAAGATGCGATAGTTTAGGGGTTACGGGGTACTGGGTTTAGAGCGGGAACCCACCTTCCCGGCCCGGCTTTTTGGTGAAGACCAGCAGTTTTCGGGGAACTTTACTGAAGGGCAAAACGGTTTCGATGGTCTCGGTCAGATTGAAGGGGCTGGCGGGCGAAAGCTTTTGCCATTCGGCGATTTCCGCCGCAGCCTTGCGGCCCTTCATGCAGACCACCCGGCCGGCCGGGGCGCAGAAAGGGGCGGCCAGTTCGAGAAAGAGGTGCACCGAGGAGAAGGCGCGGCTGGTTATGATCGGCATGGCGTTTTGGAAGCCGGTAAGGGCCGGGTTGTCCCTTTCGAGGCGGCTTTCCAGGACGGTAACCCCCTCTAATTTCAGGGTCCGGATCACCTGGCGCATGAAACCGGCGCGTTTCCGGCGCGGTTCTAACAGGATGACCGGCAGTTCGGGGCAGGCGATCCTGAGGACCAGACCCGGAAAGCCGGCCCCGCTGCCGACATCCATCAGTCCCGGTTCCGGACAGCCCTGGATGAGGGGCAGCAGGGTCAGGGAATCGAGGAAATGAATTTCGATCAGGGTTTCCGGGGGCGCCTTGGCCACCAGGTTGATCCGCCTGTTCCATTTTTGCAGTTCGGCGAGATAGGCGCAGAGCTGCTCGATTGCCGGCTCGGTAAGATCGAGGCCGAGCCCGGCCAGGCCCCGGCGGAAAAGCTCACCCTGGTTCATCGGTCCTGATTGCCGCAGAACGGGCGTGGCCGGTCAAACCTTCCAGGTTGGCCAATCGCTGGATATGTTCGCTGTCGGCCAGCAGGGCCTCGCGGGAATAGGAGATCAGGCTCGATTTCTTGACGAAGGTCTCGACCCCCAGGGCCGAGGAAAAACGGGCCGTGCCCATGGTGGGCAGGACGTGGTTGGGTCCGGCCAGGTAATCGCCGGTCGATTCCGGCACGTTGTCGCCGGCGAAGATGGCCCCGGCGTGTCGGATCCTCTTTACCTGGTCGAGGGGATTCTCGATCATCAGCTCAAGATGCTCGGCGGCCAGCTGGTTGGCGATGTCGATCGCCTGGTCCAGGGAATCGGCGATCAGGACCACCCCCCGTTCCGTTAAAGAGCGGCGGGCGATCTCGACCCGGCTCAGTTCCGGCAGCTGCCTTGCCAGCTCTTTAATCACCCCCTCGGCGATTTCGGCGTTGGTGGCGACCAGAATGGCCAGGGCCTGGGGATCGTGTTCGGCCTGGGCCAGCATATCGGCCGCCGCGTAGGCCGGGGTGGCGGTGTGGTCGGCGATGATCAGCACCTCGCTGGGACCGGCGATCATGTCGATCCGGACTCGGCCGGAGACCTGCTGCTTGGCCTCGGCGACGAACTGGTTGCCGGGTCCGACGATCACATCGACCCGGGGTATCAAATCGGTGCCATAGGCCAGGGCGGCAATAGCCCAGGCGCTGCCCACCTTATAGATCTCATCGATGCCGATTTTACCGGCGGCGACCAGCAGGGCGGGGTTTACCCGGCCCTCGTTGTTGGCGGGGGTGACCATTACCCTTCTTTCCACGCCGGCGATCCCGGCCGGGATGCCGTTCATCAGGACCGAGGAGACCAGGGGGGTTTTACCGCCCTGTCCGCCGGGCACGTAAAGGCCGGCCGAATCAACCGGATTGACCAGGCGGCCGGTGATGATGCCGTGGTCGCCGGTGACGGTCCAGGATTCTTCCTTCTCATGCTCGTGGAAAGCCCGGATCCTCTCGATGGCCAGATCCAGAGTGTCACTCAGCTTCTGGTCGACTTCCTTGAAGGCCTGCTCGATTTCGGCTTCGGTCACCTTGAGCTGCTCGACGGTGATTCCGGGTGAGTCGAATTTGCGGGTATATTCGAGGAGTGCCGCGTCGCCGCGTTTTCTGACATCCCGGATAATCTCAGCGACAATCTCCCGGCAGCTGCTGTCGCTGGCTTGGAAACGGTCCTGGAGATCGGCTATTTTCCCGAGCCCTGCCGGGGAAGAGGCGGATAACGGTTTGATAATCATGGTCGATCCTTGGTATTGCGTATAAAATCGGGGTAGTGGCGGTTTCGAGCCAAGAATAATTGATTTTATTTTAATGTAAACAGATTTGCGAAAGTCAAGCTGGGAAGGGCGTTGTGGAGACAGCGAAGCTGTCCTGCCTGATTGGCGGGTTTTGGGGATTTGAAAAAAATCGTGGCAGGGCTCGGTATATTTTGCTTTAGTGCCAGAAGCTGCTAAGTTATCAGCTAAAATGCATCTTGTTTTGCGAGTTTGTCAAAATTGATAGGGGTAAACATAGGTGAGCAGACAGTTTTTTCGGACCCGAACTCTTAATGAACTGATTGATTCAAGTTGTGATAAATTTGCTGACCGTCCTCTGGTCGGTTTTGCTTTTCAGACTCCGGCCTCCTATCGGGAGTTCCGCGGCAGTTTTCTCAAGATAGCCGCGCGGCTTCGTGAGATCGGGGTCGAGAAGGGCGATCGGGTTGCTATTCTGGCTGAAAATTCTCCCCGATGGGGAATGGCCTACCTTGGCGTGGTAAGGCTCGGGGCGGTGGTTGTGCCTGTACTCCCTGATTTTCCCGAATCGGATGTGCTTCATATCCTGTCGGAATGCAAGGCCAAGGTACTTTTTACCACAGCCAAACAGATCGACAAAATTTCCGAACTCACCGACCATCGTCTGGAAAAGATTGTCACCCTCGATGATTTTTCCGGAATCGGCGCTATTTTCGAGACGGTGCCGTTCTCGGAATTACTGGAAGATGAACAACATCATACCGAATTCAAGCCGGTTGCTCCGGATGATCTGGCCAGCATCATTTATACCTCGGGAACCTCGGGCCATTCGAAGGCTGTGATGCTGAGCCACGGCAACTTGAGTTCCAATGTCGATTCGGCCAGCAGCCTGGTCAACATCACTCCGGACTGGACTTTCCTCTCCGTACTGCCCATTTCCCACACCTACGAGTTCACTGTTGGTTTTCTCTTGCCTATCCGCCAGGGCGCCCGGATCGTGTACTGCGACCAGCGCCCAACCCCGATGGTCCTCGGTAAGATCTGCGCGGCCGAAAAACCCACGGTGATCTGTGTGGTGCCGATGATCATGGAAAAAATCTATAAAAAGCGGGTTCTGCCGAAACTGAAGAACAGCAAGGTGCTGCGGGCCATGCTGGGCCTTCCTTTCCTGCGGGCCCGCATCCTTAACAAGATCGGCGCCAGACTGCTGGATTTTTTCGGCGGCGAACTGCAGTTGACGGCCATTGGCGGCGCCGCCTTGAATATTGAAGTGGAGAAATTTTTCCATGAGGCGGGTTTCCCATACATAGTCGGATACGGCTTGACGGAAACCTCGCCGATCCTGGCCGGGGGGCCTTCCGGTGATCCCACCATCGCCGTCGGTTCATGCGGCAAACCGGTTCCCGGGGTTTCCCTCAAGATAGTCAATCCCGCCCCCGGCTCTGGAATCGGCGAGATCCATGCCAAAGGGCCGAACGTTATGAAGGGTTATCATAATAATCCGGAAGCGACCGCGGCCGCTATCGACCCCGAAGGCTGGCTGGCCACCGGGGATCTGGGCTACCTGGATGAAAACAACAACCTGTTCATCTCGGGGCGCTCCAAGAGCGTTATCGTTCTCTCCCATGGCGAAAATGTTTATCCCGAAGCCATCGAGGACAAGATCAACAGTTCGATCTATGTGGTTGAAGCGCTGGTCACCGAGTTTGACGATAAACTGATCGCAGCCGTTTTCCCCGATTATGAGTACCTCGATCTGGAAACCGAGGGCCGGACCGAACCCGAAAAGCATCGCTATATCATGGCCGTTCTTGAAGATATCCGGAAGGCGGTCAATCTCCAGCTCCCTGCTTACGCCCAGATCCACCGGCTGGTCGAACGGCAGGAACCGTTCACCAAGACCGCCACCCACAAGATCAAAAGATATCTTTACACCGGCATGGAATAATTGAGAAAATTGGAAGCGAGCACAGGGCGCCGAAGCCTGCTCCGTGGTCGGCCTGTTCGCATACCGGTGAGCGGTTGCGTGGAAAACTGACACAAGGTTAAGATGTCATTGGTAATTCTCATATCCATCGTTTCGGTGCTATTAGGCATTGTTCTGATTTTGGTGTCGATTTCCGGCTGCTTCCGCCTGAATCAGGATCTGCCCGATGAACTTCGGGGCCGTTGGCAGTTGCTGACCGCCTTCTTGATCTTTTTCAATGTCGGTTATATTATTTTTGTCTTTCTGCTGCTGAGCGAGTTTTCTTTTCCCACCGAGTTACTGGTTGGTTTGATTCTGCTGGGGGGAGCCAGTTTCGCTTTTATGTTTGTTAAACAGGCCGAGTTTACGGTCAGCCGAATGAATGAGCTCCAGCACGCCGCTGTTGTTGCCAACGAGGATTTGCGGCAGAGCAACGCCAGGCTTGTCGAAGAGGCCGGTGAACTGGAGAAGGTCAGCGCGGAGCTGCGCAAATCCAGGACCCATATCGAGAACGTCTTCAGCAGTTCGATTCCCCTCTGTCTTACCAATATCGATTTCGAGATCATTGATGCCAACGATGCATACTACCGGCTCTTCGGTTATGGCGACGCCAATGGGGCGACAATCCAGAAATGTTACGATTCCAGGTCGGGTGTCAGCTGCAATACCGACCGGTGCCCGCTTATCCGGATAATGGCAGGAGAAACCGAGGTTGTCTGTGAGTCCCAGAAGATCGACAGTGACGGCGCCACGCACCGTTATCTGGTGACCGCCAAGCCTTTACGTAATGAGAACGGCGAGGTGGTTGGAATTATCGAAAGTTTCCAGGACATTACCAAGCTCAAGCTTGCCGAGGAGGCTCTGGCCGAGGAGAAGGAGAGGCTGCTGGTCACCCTGGGCAGCATTGCCGACGGCGTTATCACCGTTGATCTGCAGGGGCGGGTGGTCCTGATAAACGTTCGGGCCCAGAACTTGACCGGTTGGCAACAGGAAGCCGCGGTCGGCCGGGAACTGAGCGAGATTATGCAGCTGGTTGAGGCCTGGGGAGACAAAAAAGCTATCGATCTCATGGATATCCTGGGGCAGACCTTTGGCGAACAAGCCGGAAAGGGAGCGGAGGAAGTGGAAGGAGTGGAGGGGCGGGCTGTTCTGGTGGCCAGGGACGGCTGGGAGAGACAGGTTAACTACAGCGTTTCGCCAATTCACAACCGGCAGGGCGACATCTTCGGAGGGGTACTGGTCTTTCAGGATATTACTGAAAAACTGAAGGTCGAGATGGAGTCGGCCAGAATCCAGAAGCTTGAATCGGTAAGTCTTCTGGCCAGCGGGGTGGCCCATGATTTCAATAACATCCTGACCGCCATCATGAATAATCTGACCCTGGCCCGGATGGTCAAGGATTCGGGCGATAAGCTGCTGGAGAAGATCGACACCACCGAGGAAGCGGTCCTGAGGGCCAAAGAGTTGACCAATCAGCTCTTAACCTTCGCCAAGGGCGGTTCTCCAACCAAGGAGATCGTCGCCATTGGCGATCTGATCAGAAAATCGGTGGAATTTTCTCTTCGCGGCTCCAACGTCAGTCCGGATATGTCAATCGACGAACAACTTTGGCCGGTGAAGGCCGATGCGGTTCAGATCCACCAGGTAATCAGCAATCTGATGATCAATGCCGATCAGGCCATGCCTTCCGGCGGAATTGTCTTTGTATCTCTGGGCAATTGCCTGGTCCGGCCCGGCGATTCCGCCCTGGTCAGGGCGGGCCGTTATGTAAAGCTGATCATCCGGGACCAGGGTCCGGGCATCCGCGCGGAGTATCTTGCCAAGATCTTCGATCCTTATTTTACCACCAAGCCGAAGGGCAGCGGACTGGGGCTGGCTACAGTCTATTCGATAATTTCCAATCATGAAGGTTATGTATTTGTCGATTCCGAAGAGGGCAAGGGAACGGAATTTAGAATTTATCTGCCGGCCACTATGGCAAGTGCGGTTGGGAGGGAGGCGCCTGAGCGTCTCGACAAGGTCTCCGAGGTGGTGCCGCGTGGGCTGGCCGGCAGCAAAATTCTGATTATGGACGATGAAAAGGATATCAGGGAATTGCTTGGAGAATTACTGCGCAGCGTCGGCTTTGAAGTGGTTGACGCCGGTGACGGAGAGGAGGCTCTTCGACTCTATCAGGAAGCCATGGGTGGGAAAGATCGTTTTGACTGTGTGATCATGGACCTGACCATCCCCGGCGGGATGGGCGGCAGGGAGGCGATCGGCCGGCTTCTGGAGATAGATCCCGAGGTCAAGGCTATCGTTTCCAGCGGTTATGCCAACGATCCCGTCATGGTTGACTACGAAAGTTACGGTTTTCAGGGCCGGGTTGCGAAGCCTTACCGGCTCTCGGTCCTGATTGAAACGTTAGAGGCGGTTATCGGGGGGGGCGGCAGCGCTTGAGCGCGCCGAAGATCTTCAGGGATTTTCTGTCGGGAATTTACTGGAATGCTGGTTTGGTCATGCCCAAGGCATAAGTTTCGTACGAACAGACAAGCTTTTCAACTCAGCTATAAACCACCGGCCAGCGGTTATGTTGATACGCTGGCCGGCTTCCTAGGAGGAAAGATAGAAAAATCATGATGGCGTCGCGAAAAGTCGCCAGCTCCTGCGTTGCTGCAAATTGTCTCGTCATTGCAGCGCACTGAAGTACGATGCATTCCTCGAAATCTGCGCGCCTTGGATATGGCAATTTTTGCTTAGCCATCCCATAATCATGGGAGAGATTTTTCTATCTCCATAATTAAATGTATCATACTTGCTATGGTCAAAGTCAAACTTCAAGCCGATTTTTTTATCCTGTGATTTCGGTTGTTTATCTTGTTCTATCTCAAAAAAAACAATAGCCGGTTCGGGTTTTGTTACGCGGTACGCCGGTATGGCTATTCCCGATAGACCGGGCAGGTTGTTTCGGGGCTGTAATCCCGGTAAGCCCTATCGTCGTAATCGGTGTGACACTCGATGCAGAGGCCGATCCGGAGGATCCTTTGAAGTTCGGTGCCGTTGAAGGGGCGCAGGTCCGGCCTGGAGCTCTTTTGCAGAGGTGTGCCGTCGATCTCGACATAACCGTCCAGGGGCGGGGTGGTTCCGGCGGCGGTTTCCACCCCCTGATGAAGCGGTTTAAAGCGCCATGCGCCATCTTCCCGCCAGATGGTGCCCTCGCCCAGACCGACGGTCTTGCCGGAGGCATGGCAATCAGCGCAGCTCCGGCCGCCGGCCTGGGTTGTATGGGGGTTCAGGGCGGCCATGGTCAGGGAATTGAACTGTTTTTCCGGTTCGCCCTGTTCGTCGACCAGGGTGACGATATCCTGGCAGCCGGGGGTGACGATTACCACCTCATCGGCCCAGACGGCCAGCATCGGTTTCTCGTAGCGCAGGTATGAGCGCCCCTCTTCCCACCATCCCTTGGTCTCTTCCAGACTCAATTTGTCGAGATGGGTCTCTGTGTTATCCCGCTTGACGTGGCAGCCGTAGCACTGGGGAACCCAGCTGGAGTGGCAGGATTCGCAGCTCAGCCGGTTGTGGCCCGGATAGTCGCAGGTGCCTTGCTTGGGGAGGTGCAGGGGGTGGCTTTTATCGTCAAGCTTGGAGATCAGGACCGGCTGGCCGTCCCGATCTTCGATATTGTTCAACTGCCGGTCCTTTCGGGTCGTGCCGGGGTTCGCACTGTGACAGGTGGTGCAGACGATCTCCAACTGATCTTCATAATGGGCGTAGTTGTTGCCGTCGCCCATGATTTCTTCCCTGGTGTGGCAATCGATACAGGCCATGCCTTTCCGGTGGTGGATGTCGTCGTCCAGTTCCAGATAGAAACGGTTGCCCGGCAAGCGCTTGTCCGAGAGGCCTCCCTTGCTGTATGGGGTGCCGTAGCCCTCCGCCTCGTAGATCCCCTGGTAGGAGGTGCCGACCCGGCCGCTGCGGTTGTGGCAGCGCACGCAGTTTTCGACCGGCACTTTCTTGATGATCAGGGGGTGGACCTTTTCGGGATCTTCCTCGGGAAGGGGGGTGCCCTTGATGTGGTGGCAGGCCGAACAGCCGCCGCCCTTTTCGTTGAAAAACTCCGGCGCGCCGGGCAGATCGTTTTTCTGTTTCCAGAGATGGCAGGTGGCGCAGAGTTTCCGGTAATAGTCAAGGGCCAGGGAGGTCTCGCCGCTCTCGATCAGCCGTTCGACCGAATAATCGCCGTTCTGATCCTCCGCTTCCCCCCAGTAGTAGAGGAGGGTCGCCAGAATCCCCCGGTTGGTGGCCATCAGGGAGTTTTTCACCTTGGGGACGTCGATGGCGTGGCACCCTTCGATGCCGCAGGTCTGCTCGACCACCCGCAGGTCGCCCGGGTTCTTGACGATGCCGGCATGGCCGTTTTTCTTGTCAATGGCCAGCGGGTCGCCGAGATGGCAGACTGCGCAGCCAACCACCTTGGTGTCGTGGGCGGCGTCCAGCCTTTCGGACTGGTGGCAGGAGAGACACATGTCGATGCGTCCGTCGGTAAGCTGGTAAAGGCGGGGCGGGCGTTCGGTGAGATTTTCGCGGATCACCAGGCTGAAGACCACGAGCAGGACGAGAAGAAGGGTAAGGCGGGACGACATCAGGCCCACTCCAGGTAATTTTCGGCGGTCGGGTAGCGGCGCCCGTAGCCGAAAGCTTTGCTGGTGACTTTTAAACCCTGGGGAGCCTGTTTACGCTTATACTCGCTGTTTTTGATCCGCCGGACCACATCTTTGACCGTGTCCGGATCGTAACCCATTTCGATGATTTCGGCGACGCTGCGGTCCTCCTCCAGCCAGGCGCGTAAGATCGGATCGAGAATCTCGTAGGGAGGCAGGTCGTCCTGATCGGTCTGGTCCGGGGCCAGTTCGGCACTGGGAGGTTTCTCGATGGAGCGGGTCGGGATGATGATCCTGTCGCGATTTAGGTGACGGGCCAGCTTGTAAACCATCAGCTTGGGAACGTCGGCGATTACCGCCAGGCCGCCGCTCATGTCCCCGTAGAGGGTGCAGTAACCGACGGCCATTTCCGACTTGTTGCCGGTCGAGAGGAGCATTGCCCCGAACTCGTTTGAGATCGCCATCAGGATCGAGCCCCGGATCCGGGCCTGGAGATTTTGTTCGGTAATGCCGTGATCCAGCTCGCCCATCACCGGTTTCAGGCTCTTCAGCTGGGCCTGGAAGATGTAAGTGATGGGGATGACTTTTATCTCGATGTCCAGGTTGGCGGCGAGCTCCCGGGCATCGGCGATGCTCTCCTCCGAGTTGTATGGCGAAGGCATCGATACCCCCATGACATTTTCCCTGCCCAGGGCGGCACAGGCAATGGACGCGACCAGAGCCGAGTCGACTCCTCCGGAAAGACCGATGACGCATTTCTTGAATCCGCATTTCCGGACATAATCCCTGGTACCCATGACCAGGGCCTCGAAGAGCTCGGGCAGCTCATCCGCTTTTTCGAGGGGGAGAGCTTCTCCGGCCGGTTCCCGGAGTTTGGCGGTATCGACTACCAGCATCTCTTCCCTGAAGCGGGCGGCGCTGGATGCCAGTTCACCCTGGCTGTTGAAAGCCAGGCAGCCGCCGTCGAACAACAGGCAGTCCTGGCCCCCGACCTGATTGGCATAGAGGAGGGGGGTCCGGTATTTGCGGCTTATCCCCGAAAAAATCCGGTTCTTCAGCTCCGCCTTGCCGAGCCGGAAGGGCGAGGCGGCCAGGTTAACGATCAGGTCAGCTTTCCCGTCCGACAAACTCATTGCATCGTTGATCGGGTCGGTGGCATAGATCTGGCGGCTGGAATTATCCTTGTCGTTCCAGATGTCCTCGCAGATCGTCAAGATGATCTTGAGGCCCCGGTAATTGACGTTGGAGGTCTCCGGGGTTCCAGGCTCAAAGTATCTGGCCTCATCGAAGACATCGTATGAGGGGAGCAGTTGTTTATGGGTGATGGCCAGGATTTTTCCATCTTCGAATAGAATGCAGCTGTTGTGGAGATCCTTGCCGGTCGCGGCCTTGTTCGCGGTAAAGGCCCCGAGGATCACCCCGATGCCGGAAATCTTTTTGATCAGGCGGTCAAGGGCGAGCTGGTGCTCTTCGATAAACGAATGACGTTCGAGCAGATCCTGGGGGGGATAGCCGCTTACCGCCATTTCCGGAAAAACCACGAGTTCGCAGCCGCTCTCCCGGGCCTTGGTCGCCGACAGGATAATCTTTTCGCAGTTTGTGGAGAAGCTGCCGATTAGAGGATTTATTTGGATTAATGCGATCTTCATGCAGGTAGTTTATAGCATAGTCCCGGGAAAAATTGAGGAAAAATTAAGGAATAAGCCGCTTTTCAGTGATCGGCAGCCTGAGCCTGAAACCCGTGGCTTGGACCCGGGATGATGTTTTTCCTTGCCTGAACTGTCATCTCTGGCTAGTTTCAGTAATGGTGCTCCACAGGGCATAAGTTCTGTTTGCACCCTGAAGGGCATAAAAGCAGACAGGCTTCAACTCAGCTTCAAAGAACAGTTACATAAAAGGCGGGCCAGGCCCTCAAGCCCGATTTCAACCAAAGCCGGGAAAAAAATCAATGCAGAAATATTTTGTCCTCGACACTAATGTCCTGCTCCATAATGCCGATTCGATCAGCTCTTTCTCCGACAATGTGGTGGTGTTGCCGATGTCGGTCATTGAAGAGCTCGATCGCTTCAAATCCCATAACAACGAGTTGGCCAGGAACGCCCGGCAGGTGATCAGGCAGCTTGATCATTTACGGGAAAAAGGCCATCTGGGCCGCGGTGTTGAGATGGACAACGGCGGCACCTTGATGATCTATCACGAGCGGGACCTCGCCGACCACGGCCTTGACATGCGGGTTGCCGACAATCGCATCCTGGGTGTGGCCTATACCCTGTTTGAGCAGAACAAGAAGGTTATCTTCGTCTCCAAGGATATTAACGCCCGTCTCAAGGCCGATGCCCTGGGCATCGAGGTAATGGATTTCGAAAAACAGAAGGTCAATTTCGACGAACTCTTTTCGGGCCATTGCCAGCTCAAGGTTCCAGGGGCTCGGATCGACGAGTTCTATGCGAACAAGAAACTGGCGATTGACGGATGTGCGGCGGTACCGAACGAGTTTGTCCTGCTGATCGACGAGGGGGACGAAAAGCATACCGCTCTGGCCCGCTCCACCAACGGCGGAGGCCTGGTGGCCCTGCTTCCCGATTATAACGAAGCTTTCGGCTTGAAACCACGCAATAAGGAACAGCGGATGGCCCTTGAACTGCTGCTCGATCCCGATGTGCTGCTGGTGACCATGGTCGGCCAGGCCGGTACCGGCAAGACCCTGCTCGCCCTGGCCGCGGCCATGGAGACCACCGTTCATTTCAACCGGTATGAGCGGATTCTGGTCTCAAGACCGGTAATTCCGATGGGCAAGGATCTGGGCTACATGCCCGGCGACAAGGATGAGAAGCTTTTCCACTGGATGCAGCCGATTTTCGACAACCTCACCTTCCTGATGAGCACCCAGGGCCGCCAATCCGGTGAAAAACACGCGGAGAGCGTCAAGCAGAAGGTCGACAAGCTGTTACAGGATAATATCATCGAGTTGGAGGCCCTTACCTATATCCGGGGCCGGTCGATTCCCAACCAGTATGTAATCGTAGATGAAGCCCAGAACCTCACTCCCCATGAGGTCAAGACCATCGTCAGCCGGGCCGGGGAGGGCACCAAGGTTGTTCTGACCGGCGACCCCGAGCAGATCGACAATCCCTATCTCGACTCCAGCAGTAACGGCCTCTCTTATGCGGTTGAGAGGATGAAGGGCCAGCCCCTCCACGGCCATATTACCCTGCGGAAAAGCGAACGGAGTAATCTGGCCGGGGCGGCGGCCGAATTCCTTTAATAGGGAAGGTTATTTTTGCTGATCCGGTGATTTGCCTTTGTCATGTCGGAATAATCAGCTATAATAGCGGTTTTAAATTTTTTTGAGCCTAAGTGGGAGAAACAGGATGGATTTTGAGGCAAAATGGATAGCCTGGGAAACTACCAGGCGATGTAATTTGAAGTGTGTGCACTGTCGCTCTTCCTCTGAGCTTGAGGCCAAGGGCCATCCGGATTTTTCCTTCGAGGAAGCCAAACGGGTGATCGACGACATCGCCTCCTACGCCTCACCGGTGGTGGTCCTGTCCGGCGGCGAGCCGCTGCTCCGCGACGACATTTTCGATATCGCCAAATACGGCGACGGCAAGGGGCTGCGGATGTGCCTGGCCACCAACGGCACCATGGTCACCGAGGAGATTGCCGAGCGGATCAAGGATGCCGACATCAAGATGGTCTCGATGAGTCTGGACGGCGCCTCCTCGGAGATCCACGACAACTTCCGCAACGTGCCGGGCGCTTTCGACGGCACGATCAACGCCATGAAGATCTTCCGCGACAAGGGGATCAAGTTTCTGATCAACTCCTCCTTCACCAAACGGAATCAGGAGGAGATTCCGAAGATCTACAAACTCGCCAAGGAGATGGGGGCCACCGCCTGGTATATGTTCATGATCGTCCCCACCGGCCGCGGCGAGGAGATCATGAGCGAACTGATCTCCCCGGAGGATTACGAGGAACTGCTCAAATGGCATTACGAGATGGAGAAGCAGGAGGACGAGCTTCTGGTCCGGCCGACCTGCGCCCCGAGCTATTACCGGGTGGTCCTGGAGCAGGCCAAGGAGCAGGGCGACGATTTCAAGCGCCGCACCCTGCAATTCTCCACCGGTGGCGCCAAGGGCTGCCTGGCCGGCCAGCTGATCTGCCTGATCGACGTGGACGGCGAAGTCCTGCCGTGCAGCTATTTCCCCAAATCGGCCGGCAATATCCGCGAGAAATCCTTCAAGGATATCTGGGAGAACTCCGAACTGTTCAAGGATCTCCGCGATTTCAAGAGCTACAAGGGTAAATGTGGAGCCTGCGAATATGTCGGGGTCTGCGGCGGCTGCCGGGCCCGGGCCTACGCGGTGAGCGGCGACTATATGGGCGAGGAGCCCTTCTGCAGCCATACCCCCTTTAAGTTGCGCAATTGTTGAAATGGCGTCGTAGAAATTTCCGCTTCGCTGTGTAGCAGCAATTTTGCTGAGTTCGCGAAAAGGCAAACAACAAGTCATTGCGAGCGCAGCGAAGCAATCCGGAATACATGTAATTAGTTGAAAATTGGATTGCTTCTTCGCTGCGCTCCTCGCAATGACATGGTAAATCAATTTTTCCCGCTGGCGGGGTTTTTGCTGAACCGGCAAATCTGATAACTATATTAAAAATAGTGGAGAGAAAAAGAATATGAAAACAGAATTCCTCAAGGCCTGCAAGGGCGAGAAAACCGACTATACCCCGGTCTGGATCATGCGGCAGGCGGGGCGCTACCTGCCCCAGTACCACACGGTGCGCAGTAAGGGGACTTTTCTCGAATTGTGCAAGTCGCCGGAGCGGGCCGCCGAGGTTACCATTCAGCCGGTCGATTATCTCGGGGTCGACGCGGCCATTCTCTTCTCCGATATCCTGGTGCCCCTTGAGAAGATGGGTGCTCCCCTGGAATTCCAGGAGAAGCGGGGACCGGTCTTTCCCTCCCCGATCCGCGATCAGGCCGCGGTCGACGCTCTCGGCATTCCCGATCCCGAAGATGATCTCGGCTACGTGATGGATACCATCCGCATCCTAAGGAAGGAGCTGGTCGACAAGGTGCCGCTGATCGGTTTTTCCGGGGCGCCCTTCACCCTCGCCACCTACCTGATCGAGGGGGGCTCCTCGAAGAACTATTACCAGACCAAGCGGATGATGTACGAAGCGCCGGCCCTCTACGGCAAGCTCCTCGACAAGATCACCGAGTGCACCATCGTCTACCTGAAAGGCCAGGTCGCGGCCGGGGCCCAGGCCCTGCAGGTTTTCGATTCCTGGGCCGGGGTTCTGGCCCCCCGCGATTACGCCGAGTTCGCTTTCCCTTATGTGAAAAGGATCGTCGCCGCTCTGAAGGAAGTTACCGACATCCCCCTGATCTATTTCGCCAATAACGGCGCCACTCTGCTTGACCAGACCATCGAATGCGGCGCCGACGTGCTCGGTTTCGACTGGCGGATTAACCTCGACGAGGTGGTCCGGCGGGTCGGCCAGAGGGTCTCGATCCAAGGCAATATGGACCCCATTGCCCTGTTCCTGCCCGATGATAAACTGGCGGAGCGGGTCAAAAATGTCCTGGTTCAGGCAAAGGGCGCCCGGGGCCATATCTTCAACCTGGGCCACGGCATTATTCCCGAGACCTCGCCGGAGAAGGCCAGGCTCGCCGTCGAACTGGTCCACAGCATCAGCCGGGAGATGCGCTGAGATGATCCCGACGGTGGCGGAATGCTTCCAGCTGATGGACCGCTACCGGATGCTGGACAATATCAGGGAGCACTCCATCATCGTCGCCCGGGTCGCGGCGCTTTTGGCCGAAAACCTGGTCAGGACCGGGCTCGATATCTCGGTACCTCTCACGGTCTCGGCGGCACTGCTCCATGATATCGGCAAGACCGCCTGCCTGGATGATGACCGGGATCACGCCGCCCTGGGCCGGGAGATCTGTCTGGAGCACGGCTACGGCGAGCTTGCCGAAATCGTCGGCGACCACGTTCATCTCCCGAACAGCCTGTTGCCGAAGATCAGCGAAAGCGAGCTGGTCTTCTACGCCGATAAAAGGGTGAACCACGAACAGGTGGTGAGCCTTGGCGAGCGCGAGGAGTATATCCTGGGCCGCTACGGCGATAACGACCCGGACCGCATCGCCGCCATCCGCGCCAACAGCCGCAAATGGCGGGAGGCGGAAGAGATTATCTTCGCCTTTCTGCCCTTTGCCCCCGAGGAGGTTGCCGCCCTGATCGATCCCGATCCCGCCACCTGCGATATTCACCGGGAGTATATCCCCGAGAGTCTTGAAAAGGTCGGCAACGGTCTCCCTTAGGGACTCAGAAATTGTTGATATACCGGTTTACCACGCATCGAAAAGTCTGTCATTCCGGCAGGTTTTAAGCCGGAATCCAGATCATACGCTGGATGCCAGCTAAAAGCATGCTGGCATGGACGACAAAGATATAGCTGAGTTGGGCCGCTTGCCGGCCCAAACGAAACTTATGCCCTTTTGCGGTATAAACGGTACTTTTATAATTTCCATGCCCTTAGAAATTTAAGATAAAGGCGGATAATTGGAAAACAACAATGATATCGGGGTGATACTCCTCAACCTCGGCGGCCCCGAAAAACTCGAGGATGTCGAGCCTTTCTTGTTCAATCTTTTCTCCGACCGCAAGATCATCCGCCTGGGTCCCCGCTTCATGCAGAAGTTTATCGCCCGTCGCATCGCCAGAAAGCGGGCTCCGGTCAGCAGGGAGTCCTACCGGCTGATCGGCGGCGGCTCGCCCCTTGCCAAAACCACCATGGCCCAGGGCGCCGCCCTGGAGAAGATGCTGGCTGATTCCGGATGCTTCCGGGTCGATATGGCGATGCGCTACTGGCCGCCCCATGCCGGGGAGACCCTGGCGAAGATGGCTGCGGCGGGGGCCAGGCGGCTGGTCGGCCTGACCCTCTACCCCCATTACTCCATTGCCACCACCGGCTCTTCCGTCGACGATCTCCGGGAGGCGGCGGCTCGTTCCGGCCACCAATTCGAGCTGGCCCTGGTCGAGGCCTGGCCCGATCAGCCCGATTATATCGGTTGTCTGGCCAAGAATATCAAGGCGGGGCTGCAGCAGTTCGGCGTGGAGCCGGTGGAGCTGGTCTATAGCGCCCACAGCCTGCCGAAGAAGTTTATCGACGAGGGCGATCCCTATCTGGACCATATGACCCGGACCATCCGGGCGATCGAGGCCGCTACCGGGGTCAAGGGCCACCTCTGCTTCCAGAGCCGCAGCGGCCCGGTCGAGTGGCTGGCCCCCTCGACCCCGGAGATGATGGAGAAGCTGGCCGCCGGGGGGGCGAAAAATCTCCTGCTGGTGCCGATCAGTTTCGTCTCCGACCACGTTGAGACCCTGTATGAGATCGATATCCAGTACCGGCAGCTTGCCGAAGGGATGGGTCTGCGCCTGGAGCGGGTCGAATCGCTGAACGTCCAGGAGGACTTTATCCGGGGACTGCGGGAGCTGGTCCTTGATGCCTGCCGGCAAAAGGGCTGGCTTTAGGAGGGGTTAGGGGTGAGGAGCGAGGGGTGAGGAGTAAGGGGTAACAAAAAAAGAGCAAGTTAAAAGCTGAGTTGAGCAGCTTGTCTGCACAAGCGAAACTTATGCCCTGTGGGTATCAAAGTCTTTTCTCCTCACCCCTAACCCCTCACCCCTAACTCGAAAGTAAAAAGACCGGAGCGGTTCCGGTTCGCTTTTTTTGAATAATACAAACGGAGTGAATGATGATTTATTCTCCAGAAGTTGAAGGGATGTGCCCCATCGCCCAGGGC
>JAWOIQ010000008.1:0-10377 GCA_046484585.1 Desulfurivibrionaceae bacterium | reverse complement strand
AATTTTTCTTTCCTTACTCGCCTTGGGTGTTGCTACCGGGTAGGAGAGCAGGTGAAAAAACGTGGAAGATGATTAATTTAATAAAACAGGAAATTCATATAAGAAGCGTTGGCGGTTTCCGGATTGTTAGCGATACCGCCATGCCTGGAGGATTGCAATGAACAAAAATAAGGTTATCGGCATATCCCTGTTCGCGATGATGCTCTTGACAGCCTGCGGTTCCGGAGTGATCCAGCGGGCGGAAACAAAATATCTCGCCCGGGATTATTCGGCCGCCGCAGATCTTTTTGAAGAATATCTGGACGAGCATCCCGATGCGGACCTGGCCAGGCGAAAATTGGCTCACAGCCTCTTCAAAAATGGCCGGTACCGGGAAGCGGCCGGGCAATTTGAAAAGGTCATAGCCAACCGTCCCCGCGATACCTTCTCCCATCTCTATCTCGGCCTGGCCTACCTGCGCCTGGGTGATTATCGGAAGACTCTGGCCGGTTGGCAGCGCTTAGAGATCAGGGAGAGGCCGCTTATCGCGGAAGTGAAATCAAGCCAGATAAGTCGAATCGCGGCAAAGGCTCCGGAGATTGCAAGTGAAGATCAGTTAAATGATCTGGCCAGTCAGGTGGAATCAGCCGTGGATGAGGCGTTTTTTGCTGAACAACAGCGAGACGCCTATAATGCCGCCCGGCTCGGCGACTGCGGCTGATGATGGTCTTGAAGCCGGTCCGGCTTCAAAAAAAGTAACCGTTCAGCAGCACGTACACGAGGTGCGCGGCGCCGGTCCGCTTGTCCAAATCCGCACCACTGCTGAACGGTTACACTCCGGCGGTTTTGAATACTTTGGCGACCGCCCCGGTGACCGGTTACAAAAGAACCTGAATCCGTTATCGGGCGGCCCGCAGGGCGGCGGGATGAACCATGGCAATTCATGGAAAAACGATTATTTGATGCAATTACATACTGATAAAGCTGAGTTGAGCAGCTTGTCTGCTCATACGAAACTTATGCCCTTTGGGTATAAAGTAAAATTCCCCACGAAGCCGTCACGGATTCAGGAAAAAGTAAAAAAACAGGGTCACTTGGTCAGACCCGCCGCCCGGTCGAGCATGGTCGGCACTCCGCCGAACTCTTCGGGGGGAAAGCCGAAAGCCTCCCGCCAGATCTCGTCGCTTTCCATGCAGAGATAGATGCAGGTGTTGGCGGCTGCCCGCCTCTTTAATTCTCCGTAGATGAATTTATACATTTCGACCCGCAGGGTCCTGAAATAGCGGAATTTGTTGTCGAGCCCGAGGACGAATTCGTCGTAAAAGAAGCGCGAATTGGGAAAGCGACTGGTGGCGATATTCTTCAGGGCGGGCAGAAAGCGCAGGGCGCCCATGCTGATCCAGACAATTTTTTCGGGCGGCACCATCTCGAAAAGCTTGCCGATCGTCTCGCGGTACCCCTCCCGCCAGCCGGGATGATGGATGATCGGGTCGAAATGGAAGGCGAGCCGGTAGCCCATGGCGGCGCATTCGGCCGCGGCGGCCAGGCGCTGGTCGAGGGAGGCGGTCTTCAGCTCTTCTTTTTCCATGATGGCCGGGCTGTTCAGGCTCCAGGCGACGATGGTCCGGCCGTTATGGTCGATATCCCGGAGGTTTTCGATAGAGGCGGTCTTGGTCTTCAGCTCCAGGACGGCCTGCTCCTTGTCCCGGAAGAATGCGATCAGCTCCCGGCTGAGACCGGTAAGCCCGTCCAGGGCCAAGCTGTCGGTGAACTCGCCGGTGCCGATCCTCCGGGGCCGGTCCGGTTCGGCGGCGAAATCCTCCGCCAATTCGCGAAACAGATCCTCGGTATTGACGAAAAAGGAGAGCCAGGGGTTGTTGAGATAGGCCTGGAGAATGCAGTAGACGCACTCCATCGGACAGTTCATCCCGATATTCAGGACCTGGTAGTCGCAGCAGCGGTACTCCCGGGTGGCGGGGCACGCCTTGAGGAAACGGCCCCGGTTGCGGCCGAGGAGCAGGATCTGTTTGCCCCTGGTCAAGCCGGCGGCGAAGTCCCGGTCCAGGCCGAGACGGTCACGATCCGGTTCCCGGTCCTCGGGGACGATCTCGGTGGGGATGTCGCCGAGCCGGGTGACGATGTGGTGGGTCAGCGGGTGATTCTCGACCTCTTGCTCAATCAGGACTTTCCTGATCCGATCGATCGGTCCCTGGTCCGGCCGGTAAGTTGAATTTGTTTTGAAATCGCTCATGGTTCAAGAGAATAACCTAAATCGCCATACCGACAACAAAATTGATGGCGTCGCAAAAACTCCGATCTACTGCGTCGTGGCGTATTTTTGCTCCTTCGGCATTGGGGTGCACCACTCCTTGCACCCCAAGGGCACTTCCTGCGGGGCGCATATCGAACAAGATTTCTCACATGCGTTCGAAATGACAGCTTTTTTCAACTTTTTGCGAATTTATCAAAATTCCCTCTGTCGGTTTGGCGAATATTTTTCCCGGGCAGAATTCGGTTTTGCCGCCTATCGCAATATGGTAGTAATATCAACCTTGTTTTCGCATGAATGATTCGTTTTTTTCTTGACTTTGCCGGCTGAAAAATGATGTCATAATTTAATCTCTCGGGGCGGGGAAATAACATTCATCTCCCCTGGGAATTACATAGATGGGATACCGGAACGCTAAGCCGTTGTCAAAGAATAACATGACCATTCAGCACAGCCAAGACGGCATGAGGAGCCGTATAAGATGGCTCGAAAATGGCCATGTTCTTTCCTGACGGCTCCTAATTGTGCCGGCCTCATTGCGAGACCGACCATAACCTAATCCGAAGAGGGCTTCCATGGACGACCGGAGCTTTGAAAAGGTAAGAGGTAGGTTGAACGGCGTATCCCGCCGTGATTTCTTGAAGTTCTGCACGGCCATGGCGGCCAGTTTGGGCTTGCCCCTTTCGATGGGGACCCGGATCGCCGAAGCCGTCACTTCCCCCAGGCGGCCGGTGGTGATCTGGCTCTCGGCCCAGGAATGTACCGGTTGCACCGAAACCCTGCTGCGTACCAATCATCCCACCCTGGACGCCTTGATCCTCGATCTGATCTCCCTCGACTATCACGAGACCCTGGCGGCCGGGGCCGGCCACCAGGCCGAAGAGTTCCGGGCCAAATCCATCGAGGAAAACAGCGGCAGCTTTATCCTGGTGGTGGACGGTTCGATTCCCACCAAGGACGGCGGGGTCTACTGCAAGGTGGCGGGCCGCACCGCTCTCGATATCCTCAAAGATACGGCCCCCAAGGCTGCCGCTGTCATCGCCATTGGTTCCTGCGCCTCCTGGGGCGGCATCCCCTCGGCCGAGCCAAACCCCACCGGGGCCAAGCCGGTCCATGAAATTCTGGCCGACACCGGCATTCCGGTGGTCAATCTACCCGGATGTCCGCCGGTCCACTACAACCTGCTCTCCACAGTCCTGCACTATGTGACCTTCAAGAGGCTGCCGGAACTGGACGCCAAGAACCGGCCGGTTTTCGCTTACGGCCGCCTGATCCACGAAAACTGCGAGCGGCGGCCCCATTTCGATGCCGGCCGCTTCGTCAAGGAATTCGGCGACGAAGGGCATCGTCAGGGCTATTGTCTGTATATGATGGGCTGCAAAGGCCCGGAAACCTTCAATAACTGTCCCACCGTCGGTTTTAACGACCTCGGTCCGGGATCCTGGCCGGTTGGAACCGGTCACCCCTGCTTCGGGTGCTCCGAAGAGGGAGTCGGTTTCTTCGCCCCGCTGCACTCGCCCGCCAGCCCCATCTATGTTACCCCGCCGACCTTCTTTGCCAAGGCCGAAAAGGACAAGGGCGATGGCGCCGCCACCCTCGCCGCCGGAGTGGCCGGGGTGGCGATCGGGGCAGGAGTGGCGGCGGTCGGGATGAGCGCCAAGAAGAACAAAGATTGACAGGGAGGAAATCATGGCCATTAACAGGAGAGATTTCCTCAAGGCGACTTCCGGGGGCGCCTTGCTGCTCGCTTCCGGCGCTACGGTGGCCGAGGCGGAGGCCAAGCCCCTTGCGCCCGGAGCGGTCGGTATTCTCTACGACGCCACCCTGTGCATCGGCTGCAAGTCCTGCATGGTGAACTGCAAGAAGTACAACACCATCGAAGAAGGCGGCGCCCTCTACAAACCGGGCCGGGAGATCCCCTACGATCTCGTCAGCGAGGATGGCATCTGGGACGAGGTCACCGAACTGTCCGACACCTCCTTGAGCATCATCAAGGCTTATAAGAACGGCACCGGCCTGAACCGTAATCAGGTGGAAGACGGCTTTTCCTTCGTCAAGAACCACTGCATGCACTGCATCGAGCCCGCCTGTGCCTCGGTCTGTCCGGTGGCGGCCCTGCACAAGGACCCGGCCAGCGGCGCCGTCCTCTATGACCGGGATAAGTGCATCGGCTGCCGTTATTGCCAGGTGGCCTGCCCCTTCGGCATTCCCAAGTTCGAGTGGGGCAGCAACAATCCCCTGATCGTCAAATGCCAGCTCTGTCATCATCGTTATGCAAGCGGCGGATATTCGGCCTGCTGCGAATACTGCCCGACCGGGGCTTCGATCTTCGGGCCGGTTGAAGAGTTGCGGGCCGAGGCCAAGCACCGCCTGGCCCTTTCTTACGGCAACACCTACGATTTCCCGACCCAGACCGTCGACTCGACCCACCGGATGCCCGGCAAGGCCAGCCGCTATATCGACCGGATTTACGGAATGACCGAAGCCGGGGGCACCCAGTATATTCTGCTGGCCGGGGTACCCTTCGACAAGCTCGGCTTTAATCCGCGGATCAGCGACCAGGAGTATTCGGAGTTGACCTGGTCCTATATCAAGAAAGTGCCGGTCCTGATCGCCGCTCTGCTGGCGGCCGGGGCGGTAAGCTACTATGCCACTCGAGATCGGAATGATGAAAAATCGTAACCGTTCGGCAGCACCACATCTTCGGACGATCGGCCCGGCTTACGTACACGGGGTACGCGGCGACGGTCCGCTTGTCCAAAAATGCACCACTGCTGAACGGTTACAGTCCGGCGGTTTTGGCGCTTTTGCGACGCCATCATTGCTGATGAATTCGCAAAAAGTCGAAAATGTGATGGCTAAGCAAAAAGTTCGATAAACAAGGAGTGGTGTATTTTTGTGACTGAAGGCCATACATTATGGTATGCCGAAGGAGCAAAAATGCGCCACGACGCAGTAGATCGGACTTTTTGCGACGCCATATATTTGACGGAATCCACGAAAACCGTTGCAAGGAGATTATCCATGGCCAAGAGAATCGTCGTTGATCCGGTAACCAGGATTGAGGGGCATCTGCGGATCGACTGTGAAGTCGATAACGGCAAGGTCACGAAGGCCTGGTCATCGGGACAGATGTGGCGCGGTATCGAAGTAATTCTCCAGGGGCGCGATCCTCGCGAGGCGTGGCTCTTCACCCAGCGGATCTGCGGGGTCTGCACCACGGTGCATGCCGTCGCCTCGGTGCGGGCGGTGGAGAATGCCCTGGACATGGAGGTGCCGCTCAACGCCCAGTTTATCCGAAACCTGATCATCGGCGGGCACGGAGTCCACGATCACATGGTCCATTTCTATCACCTCTGCGCCCTGGACTGGGTCGATATCGTTTCGGCCCTGCAGGCCGATGCCAAGAAGACGGCGGCGCTGGGCCAGAGTCTTTCGGCCTGGAAGGGCAACAGTTATAACGAGATCAAGGCGGTCCAGGACAGGCTGAAAGGTTTTGTCGCCAGCGGCCAACTCGGCCCTTTCGGCAGCGGCTACTGGGGCCATCCGGCCATGAAGCTTAGTCCCGAGGTCAATCTGCTGGCCGTCACCCATTACATGCAGGCCCTGGAATACCAGCGTAAGATCAACCAGGTCGTGGCAATCCTCGGCAGCAAGACCCCCCATATCCAGAACCTGGCGGTGGGCGGGGTGGCCAACCCGATCAACCTGGATTCCAGCTCCGCCCTGAACATGGAAAAGCTCTACCATGTCAAAACCCTGATTGACGAAGTCAACGATTTCGTCAAGACCGCCATGCTCAGCGACGTGGCGGCGGTGGGCGCCTTTTATGCCGACTGGACCGCTTACGGGGCCGGGGTGACCAATTATCTGTCGGCGCCGGATATGCCGATGGATCCCCGGGGCACGGTCTTCGAACTGCCGGGCGGATATATTGCCAATGGCGACGTCGGCGATTTTACCCCTATCAAAAGTTATCGGGACGAATTTTTCGAAAAGAATGTCCAGGAGTCGATCAAGCATTCCTGGTATGAAGGCGACTGGACCCGGCATCCCTATGAGGAAGAGACGGTGCCCAGTTACACCGATTTCCAGGACGACGGCAAGTATTCCTGGGTCAAGTCCCCGACCTTCCAGGGCGAGCCGGCCCAGGTCGGGCCGCTGGCCAATGTTCTGGCCATGTACGTGGCCGGGCACGAGCCGACCAGAAAGTATGTCGATCAGACCCTGGCGACGGTCAGCTCTCTCGCCAAGACCGAGGTCGGCATTCCGGCCCTCCATTCGACCATCGGCCGGATCGCCGCCCGGGTGGTGCGCTGCGCGGTATTGAACGACACACTTTCCAACCAGTGGAACGCCCTGGTCGAAAACATCGCCTCCGGCGATACCGCCACCTTCAACCCGCCGGTCTTCCCGAAAGGGGAGCAGCGCGGTTTCGGTTATCACGAAGCGCCGCGCGGCATCCTCTCGCACTGGGTGGTGATCGAAGACGGCAAGATCAAAAACTACCAGTGCGTGGTGCCCTCCACCTGGAACGCCGGGCCGCGGAACGGCAGCGATGCTCCGGGTCCCTACGAGGCCTCCCTGGTCGGCAATCCGGTCGCCGATCCGGAGAAACCCCTGGAGGTACTGCGCACCGTCCATTCCTTCGATCCCTGTCTGGCCTGCGCCATCCATCTGGTCGACAGGGAAAATGAGGAAATCGTCCGGGTCAAGGTCCTGTAGGGTCGCCATGAACGTACTTATTCTGGGGATCGGCAATATCCTGCTCCACGACGAAGGGGTCGGGGTGCGGGCCATCGAGGAGCTGGAGCACCGCTTCTCCTTTCCGGCCGAGGTTGAACTGGTCGACGGCGGCACCTGCGGTCTGGAGCTGCGCGATACAATGTGCGATCGGGATCTTCTGCTGCTGATCGACGCCATCCGAAACGGCGGCCTACCCGGCACGGCCTATCGGCTGGAGGGCGACGAAGTCCCGGCCCATTTCCATACCCGAATATCGCCACACCAGCTTGGCATTTCCGATCTGCTGGCCACCCTCTCCCTGACCGGGTCCCTGCCGGCGCGGATGGTTCTGTTCGGGGTGGAGCCGGCTGATCTCTCCACCGGTTTGGGACTTTCCCCGGCAGTTGAAGCCGGTCTGGATAAGGTAGTGACGGCGGTGGGCGAGGAATTGAGCGGCCACGGCCTGCAACCGGGAGTACCGTCATCCGAGGAAGCCCGGATTCCGGGCTTCTGGTCCACCAGACAATCACCCCCGGAAGGGGAAAAGGAGGCGACACCATGACATCCGAGCGGGAAATCAGAATGTGGACTCCCAATACGATTTTGCTGTTGTTCGCCATCCTGGTCGGCGGCGGGGTCGCGGTCTATCGGCTGACCAGCGGCCTGGGCGCGGTGACCAACCTGAACGACACCTATCCCTGGGGGTTGTGGCTGGCCTTCGACGTCCTGGGCGGGGTGGCCATGGCCGCCGGCGGCTTTATCATCGCCGCCGCCATCTATCTCTTCAACTGGAAGAAGTACCGGCCGATCGGCCGGCCGGCGATCCTCACCGCCTTCCTGGGCTACCTGATGGCGGTGATCGCCCTTTTCCTCGATATCGGTCATCCCTTCCGTCTCTGGCATCCGATCGCCATGTGGCAGATCCATTCGGTCATGTGGGTGGTGGCCATCCATGTCGTCCTCTATACCACCACCCTGGCCATCGAATCCTCGCCGATGCTCTTCGAGCGGTTCAATAAGACCCGAGCCCTGACGGCCTTGAGCAAGATCATGGTCGGCGTGGTTGCCTTCGGGGTGATGCTCTCCACCCTCCACCAGTCCTCTCTGGGCGCGGTGTTCCTGATCGCCCCGGCCAGGATGTCGCCCCTCTGGTTTTCCGAGTTCCTGCCCTACATGTTTTTGATCTCGGCCATTGCCATGGGTCTGGCCATGGTCAGCACCGAGGCGATGCTGAGCGAGCGCTTTTTCGGCCACCGGGTCGATAGCGAAATCTATCGCGGTCTGGCTCGGGGGATGTTGATAACCCTGGCCATTCTTCTGGTAGCAAAGATCTTCTTTCTGATCCGTTCCGGAGTCGGTTTGGCCTTTAACGGTTCCCTGCCGGGCAACATGTATCTTCTCGAAATCGCGATCGGGATCATCCTGCCGCTGCTGCTCCTGATCAATCTACGTTTCCGTACCGAACCCCGGGCCATACTCGGGGTCAACATCCTGGTGATTACCGGGGTATTGCTTAACCGCCTGAATGTCTGCCTGTTCGCTATGCAGGGCTACAGCACGGCCCAGGGCGCCAGCTATTTCCCCTCACTGATGGAATTCCTGCTCACCCTGGGAATCGTCGCTTTCGGAATATTTCTTTACAAGATGGCGGCTCTCTATCTGCCCCTTTTCGCCAAGCCGATCGAACCGAGCGGTCGAAGCGAAAATGCATGAGATGTCACTGGCCTTGAGCATTGTCGAGCAGACCCGGGCTGCGGCGGCCGCCGAGGGGGCTGAGCGAATCCTGGAAGTTGAAATCGAAGTGGGCAGTCTGGCCGGGGTTATGCTGGAGTCCCTTGAGTTCTGCTTGGAGGCGGCGGCCCGCTCCACCCCGGTTGCCGATACGGATTTCAGGTTGATTCCGGTCATGGCCCGCGGCGAGTGCCCTTCCTGCCGGGATAGTTTCGAAGTCGATTCTTTTTTCGTCCTCTGCCCCGCTTGCGGTAAAGCCGACCTGGCCATTACCGGCGGCCGGGAACTCAAGATCCGCTCCCTTACTATTGAGGATTAAGAATGTGCGATTCATGCGATTGCGGCGGTCATCAGGAAACGGTGACCTTCCGGAAGCCCGGCGAAGTTGTCGTAATTCCGGGAAAGAGTACGAGGGTAACCGATCACGGGATAAGACGCCCAGGATCGGCCAATCTCCCAGCCGGTAAGCGATCACAGGGTGCCGGAGATGCAAGGCATCACCCTGCGATGTGTACTGGTGTGCATGAGCAGGGTGATAACACAGCAGATTCGGTACCCTGTGATCGCTTATGTACGAGGACCGTCCGGGTTGAGGTCGATATTCTCGCCAAGAACGATGAGATCTCCTCCCGGAACCGGGCCTATTTCGAGAGCAACGATATCCTGGCCTTGAATCTGGTCAGTTCGCCCGGCTCGGGCAAGACCACTATCCTCGAAAGGACCATTCACGATCTGCGGGACCGGACCCCCATGGCGGTTATCGAGGGCGATCAGCAGACCCTCCGTGATGCCGAGCGGATCGCCGCCACAGGGGTTGAGGTGGTCCAGGTCAATACCGGGGCCGGCTGTCATCTGGACGGCTCGATGGTCCATCGGGCCATGCATCGACTTACCCTGGCGCCCAAATCAATCCTTTTTATCGAAAATGTCGGCAACCTGGTCTGCCCGGCGATGTTCGATCTCGGCGAAGCCGCCAAGGTAGTGATCATCAGCGTTACGGAAGGGGAGGACAAGCCCCAGAAATATCCCCAGATGTTCGCCGCCGCTTCTCTTTGCCTGATCAATAAAATCGATCTGCTGCCCCATCTTGATTTCGACGTCGCCGCCTGCCGAGAATTTGCAGGCCAGGTCAATCCGAAGCTGGAGTTTATCGAGATTTCGGCGACAACCGGCGAGGGGATGGAGGGGTGGTATGCCTGGCTTATGGGCAGGGTAGGTCGTTGACGATCCTGGCTGATAACTTCGTCATAAATGGGGAGAGTTGAAATAAATGGCCGATATTCCTCAGCGGCGCCGGATAGTGGTCAACGGAATTGTTCAGGGGGTCGGCTTTCGGCCCTTTGTTTATAATCTGGCCCGCCGTTATGGCCTGGTTGGGACGGTGAGCAATACTTCAGCAGGAGTGGAGATCGAGATTGAGGGCATCGATCTGGATCGGTTCGAGGGTTCCCTGAAAGGCGATTTGCCGCCCCAGGCTATGCTTTCCTCTTTCGCAACTGAAGTAATTCCTGTTCGTAACGATACGGAGTTTTCGATCGGTTTCTCCCGGGGAGTCGGGAGGGTTTCCACTCAAATCGCCCCTGATCTGGCGGTATGTCCGGATTGTCTCCGCGAACTGTTCGATCCCGCCGACCGCCGCTACCTGTACCCGTTTATCAATTGCACCAATTGCG
>JAWOIQ010000184.1:0-14169 GCA_046484585.1 Desulfurivibrionaceae bacterium | reverse complement strand
AGGATGGCGCCGTCCTTTAATCCGGCCAGGAAGTCGCGATTGACCAGCCCTCTGGTTTTGTCACTTAACGGCAGATGCAGGGTGAGGATTTCCGCCTGGCTCAACAGCTCGTTGATAGAACGGGCCAGCCCCACCTCGGCCGAAAGCTGGTGGATATTAGCAAGGGAGGGGAAGGGATCGAACCCGATTACCCGCATGCCGTGGCTCAGCCCGGCATTGGCGACCCGGAGGCCGATCTGGCCCAGGCCGAGAACCCCCAGAGTCCTGCCCGCCAGTTCGAAACCGCGAAACTGTTTCTTACGGGCCTCGACCTTTTCCTTAAGGGACGCTGCGGGCAAACCGGCCAGACCTTTGCAAAAATCGATGCCCAGATGGATATTCCTGGCGCTGATCCCCAGCATGATAAAAACCAGTTCCGCCACCGCATTGGCGTTGGCCCCCGGCGCGTTAAGCACGCAGATCCCCCGCTCGGTGGCTTTTTTGACCGTGATATTATTGACCCCTGCCCCGGCCCTGGCTACCGCCAACAGGGAGGGCCAGGCGTCGGTGTCGATCTCGCTGCTCCTCACCACGATGGCATGGGGATCAGCCTGGTCCGCACTTACCGCGAAGTTGCCGCCGAAAAGCTCCAGCCCTTCCTCGGCGATTTTGTCGACAATTTTCACCCTGAACATATTTGATCTCCGGAATCAATAAAACAGTAAGGATCAAGATCCTCAGCCGGATTAAGCCCCATGCCGTAACTCACCGCCTGGCACCCTCCGCAGGCGGGCCTGATCGCGCAACTTCGGCACGCCTTGCTGCCCTGACGAAAAATCTGAGCCTTCTCCGAGTCGTAAATCTCGGCCAGATCCTGCTTGAGAATATTGCCGACCGGGGAAGGAAACTTCCGGCAGGCATGGACCTCGCCGTCCGGCAGCAGGGCCAGAAAATTAAAGGCCGCGCCGCAGCCGTACCCGGCGCATCCCCTTAACAGCTCCCGTCCCTTTTGATGGCGGATAATGTTGAAGAGGTTTTCCTTCAGCCTGATCGTCTGATTTTCCCGGGCGGCGGCAAGATATTCCGGCAGGAATTCCCGGAAATCGGCAGGCGCGACCGATTGCAGGGCGGCCCCTTCTCCTACCATGGTCAGGCGGTTGAAGGTAAAGGAACCGACCCTGCCGCGCAGCAACTCGGCCAGGGGCAGAACCTGATCCAGATTGGCCCTGGTCAGGGTCAGCATCACCATTGAACGGATGCCGTATTCCCCGAGCAGCTCCAGAAAAGCCATGGTCCGCTCGAAATGGCCCTCGCCCCGGATATAATCGTTATGGCCCGGCAACCCTTCGAGACTGACCTGGTAATGAACCGGTTGTTGAATCGCAACAAGCTTCTCAAGGATTTCCCCGGTGGTCGGATTGCCGAGGATGGCAATCCTGAAGCCGCGCGCTGCCGCGGCCCGGTACAGTTCAAAAAAATGGGGGTAGAGCAGCGGGTTACCACCGGAGAACGAGATGCTGCCGTGGACATGCCGGTCCCGGCAGAAGGTTTCGAGCTGCGCCAGGACGCTCTCCGCCTGCTCAAGCCCCAGAAAGTCCCGGCTGGAACGGTCATAACAGTGCCGGCAGTGGAGGTCGCAGGCCTGGGTCAGATGCCACTGCAGGGCAAAGGCCCGGGCGGTGCCGAAACGCTCCCGGTCGGCCCCGCAATCTGCCGGAAAAACAACCTGGTCGCGCCGCAAGAGCGAGGGGGGGAGCAGGATAAGACCGCAATCGGCACCCCGCTCCACCGCGGATTCAACCGAAGCGACCGAGACCTCTCCGGCCCTGGCCACCTCCCCCGCCGCCAGATTTTCCAGGATGATCTTCAGGACCAGCAGGTCCTGATCGTCGGCAGCCTTCATGGCCAGCTCGCCGCTGCCCGGCCGCCGCCACAAAAAGATGAGCTCCCGCCCCAATGCCGGCGCCCCGCCTTCATCATCCCCTCGACCGGTCAGGTTGAGCAGATTGCGCCAGGTCAGCTCGATGCTCTTCAAGGTAGGATTGATTTGCGGCTCGTCTACTTCGGGATCGGGAATCGATGGGGCCGAATCCAACTGGTGGATGGCCAGTTCCAGGCGGGCCAGCTCGGGGAGAAAGGGGGGCAGATCGAGATCGTTAATCAGCGAGGCCAGGAGATCCGGAACATCCCGGAGATGGAGATCTCCCGACGAAAAGACATCCGCCGCCGTTTTCAGGACTTTCAGGTCGAGAAAGCGGCGGCAGCACGGGTAATTCTCAAGGATATTTTCAAAAGCCCGGTGCTTCATCTGGATTTTTCTTCCTTATCCCGGGACATAAGAAAGAAAAAACTCATCCGTGCGCCGGTTTGAAAAGATCCATCGTGACGGCAAGGTGCCGCCAAAACAATTGCAAAAGACGATTAGTGCAACCTGCACTAAGATTCAGCCTCAACCGGTAAAGATTGAGCCCTCACCACCTCAACCGGTAGAGGTGCCTTCGTCAACCTCGTTGCTCTCGGCAGACTCCGGCCTGGTGGTGCCGTTACCGCTGCCCGTGGCGGCGCAGCCTGTAACACCCAGCCCGGCTCCACCGACCAGGGCGACCAGGCTGAGCCCGGCCAACAGGTTCCTCAATTCTTTTTTATCCATCATCAACCCCATTCAGTGAAAGTGATTGAAAAAGGCTGATCCCCGTATCCCGGACACGGAAAACGCTCAACCTTGACCCTGATTATAAATTACCGTTCTTCGATAAGATATAACCACCATAACCATAACGGCGGCGCAAAAAATCAAAAAAAAGTCATTGCGAGCATAGCGAAGCAATCCAGTAAAAGGTAACTATTTGAAGACACTGGCTAACTTCGTCGATTCGCCTCGCAATGACGTGGTGAATCGGTTTTCTTGCGGATTCATCAAAATCAAACCAATTGTGAGTTTTTGCGCCTCCATCAATAATCAGACACTAGCATGAGTCAAGCGCGGGTGTCAAATTTACCTCCTGATTGCACAAAGGCTTTTCCTGCAAAACCACTTTATCGTTCGGCCAGGGGCATGATCCTCAAAGGGGCATCGAGAGCCGCCATAAAGGCCGCCAGCTGCCGCTGCTCCGCCCCGGTAAGTTTTGCCTCCCTGGTCTGGGGCGAGGTATCGGCATAAAATTTCATTACTTCGGCAAGGGTCGCCTGACTGCCGTCATGCATGTAAGGCGGCCGGGCCGCGACATTCCTTAAGGACGGGGTCTTGAAGGCGCCCTCCATCCTGTCGCCGGTTTCCCTGATTTCGACGGGAACCAGCTTCAGGGGTTTGCACTGATCGGGTTCGGCATCGCTGTATTCGCTCAAACAGTTGAACGGGTCTTTTTGCATCAGCTTGATGCCGACCGCCCGGCCCCGGTCATAGTCGCCCTCGCTTTGCTCGGAGACCCCGATATTATGGAAAATACCGTTGGTGAAAAGCGGCCCGTTGTGGCAGCTGATGCACTTGACCCGCTCCTTGTCGATAAAGAGCTTCAGGCCGAGCTGTTCGTCCCGGCCGAGGATCGCCATCCCGGCGGCATCCTTTTTGAGCACCGCCTCGACATAACGGTCGAACCGGGCCGGGGCCGGCGCCACCCGGCCGACGAAGGCGGCAATCGCCTTGCCCATATTGACGAAGATCCGGTTCACCTCCTGCCGCTTCCTTGCGCTCATCCCCTGCCAGGACCGATACCCTTCGGGATCAGCCGGATCGGGGATCGCCCCGGTCGGGCAGGATTCTTCGTCGATCCGCGGCATCACTCCGAAGATCTCCTCGTACCGGCTCCGGTAATACTTGAATATCAGGTTTGCGCAGGCGGTCCGGGAGATGCCGTGCTCAGCCCTGCTTTCCGGCGGTCCCAGAGCCTGGGACCAGAGACTGTCCTTGCGGCCGTCCCAGAAAAAATAGCGGCTGTAGGCCAGGCCGATAAAGGGCATGCTCCGCCTCCCGGTGGTGGCCATGCCCCGGGCCAGGGGCAGATCGTCGGTAAAGCTGTAGGTAGGCAGATGGCAGTTGCTGCAGGCGATCTTGCCGTTGGCGCTGAAACGGCTGTCGTAGAAGATCTCTTCCCCGAGCAGGGCGGCCCCGGCATTAGCGAAATAGGCATTGGAAGGGTCGTTGGGGAGCGGCGGCAGACTCTCGATCCAGAGAGACTTTAATATCTTGATTTCATCGCCGCTCCAGGAAATGCTCCGATCTTCTTCGGTTCCGGCCAGGGAGGGCGCGACTGCCCCAAATATCGCCAAAAAAATCGAGATAAAGATCGACAAGGATATATTTCGCATCGCACGCCCCCGGCTCGAATTATACGCATGATAAGATAGTAACAGCCGGATAAAGGTTTGGTAAGCAAATGTTGCCGCCTTGCATCTCAACATTCTCGAACGCTCACGGATTCAGGAAATTCGCAAAAGGGAAATAGTCGAAAAAGCTGTCATTTCGAACGAATGTGAGAAATCTTGTTCTTTACATCACAGGGCATAAAAGTAGACAAGCTGCTCAACTCAGCTTTAACCAATTGATACTATTAAGATTTCTCCCGTTGGTCGAAATGACATTATGGCAATCCCGATTTTTTGCGAACAGATCGCCTATGAAATAGCGAGGTCAACCGAGAAGAGAGAGCCCGATCCGCGCGGCCGCCAGAGCGATGACCACGGCCAGGCAGCGTCTCAGGACCGCCACCGGCACCTTCTGGCTGAGATGGCCGCCCAGATAGGCGGCGGGGATGACCGTGACCACAACCGGCACCGCCAGCCGCCACTCGATCTGGCCGGTCAGGGCCTTGCCGGCAAAGGCGGCGGCGCCGGCCAGCAGGACGATGGCCAGATTGCTGCCAAGGGCGATCCGGTGGGGAATCTTGATAAATACCGTCATCAGAGGGATCAGGAGGAAGGAGCCGCCCTGGCCGACCAGGCCGCCCAACAGCCCGACCGCGCCGGCCGCGGTAACCGCCCGGAAACGGCTGAATTGCAGGTTGCCCGCCTCCGGCCGCGCCGCCTCCGGCCGGTCGGAGCCGATCAGGATCACCGCCGCCGCGACGGCGGCAAGCCCCCCGAAGATCAGGAGCAACAAGCGGTTTGACACAAAAGCGGCGCCGGCGCCGCCGACCAGCGCCGCCGCGAAAATTGTCGTGCCCATCCAGAGGGTCAGCACCGGCGACACCCGGTCGTATTTATGATGGGCCAGCGCCCCGAAAACCGCGGCGGTCAGCCCCTGGACAATGGTAAGCCCGGCCACGACCCGCATCGACAAAGGATCGAGCCCGAAGAGCGGCGGCACGTAAAGGAGCAGCGGGGCCATAATGATGCCGCCGCCGATCCCCAGCATCCCGGAAAGAAGACCGCAGAGCAGCCCCAGCAGGCCGATCAGGATGACAAGTTCCATCCTAGATCACGGTGATGCCGACCGGTTCGTCGATAACCTCGCCGATATTCTCCGCCTGGATGCCGGCCTCCCGTAATTCGGTAAGCAGCCTGCCGGCCTGATCGGAGGGCAGGGAGAGCAGCAAGCCCCCGGAAGTCTGAGGATCGTAAAGGAGCTCATCCTCGGCGGAATCCAGGGCAGCGGTCATCTTGAAATGATGGCCGGCAACCATCGCCCGATTGGCCTTATTGCTGCCGGTGGTTTCGCCTTTTTTATACATCTCGAGGGCGCCGGGATAGAAAGGCAGGTCCCGGTATCTGACGACGATCCTCGCGTCACAGCCATGGGCAATTTCCAGAAGATGGCCCAGGATCCCGAAACCGGTGATATCGGTGCAGGCGTGCAGGTCGTGCCCGAGGGCCAGCTCCATGGCCCGGCCGTTCAGAGCGGCCAGGGACGGCAGAATTTGCCGCTCAAGTTCCTTAAAAGGGAACCGGCCGGAACGCACCGCGTTGAAGAGCACCCCTGAACCGAGGGGCTTGGTCAGGATCAGGGCGTCGCCTGGTCTTGAACCGGCATTGGTGATAATCCGTTCCGGATGGACCACGCCGTTGACGCAGAGGCCGTATTTGGGCTCCTCGTCATCGACGGTATGGCCGCCGACCAGACAGGCCCCGGCTTCGACCACCTTGTCGTGCCCGCCCCTGAGGATATCCCGCAAAATCCCCATATCAAGGTGTTTGGAGGGAAACATCACCACATTCAGGGCGGTCAGCGGCCTGCCGCCCATCGAATAGACATCGGAAATGGAATTGGCCGCCGAAATCTGCCCGAACCAGTAGGGATCGTCCACCGGCGGGGTGATGAAATCGACGGTGTTGATCATGGCGATATCATCGGACAACCGGTAAACCGCGGCATCGTCGGCGGTCTCGATACCGACCAACAGGTTGGCGTCGTTGGGAGGAGCCAGGCCACTAAGCGCGTCCGACAGATCCGTCGGACCGATTTTGGCAGCTCAGCCGCAGGTTCTGGCCAGTCCGGTCAGGGTCTTCTTTTTGAAAATCATGACTTCTCCATAGGAATAATTTATTGATTGTTTTTTGTGCACCGGATATCCGGATATCATCCTGAATCCGTGAGCGTTCAAGAACGGTGCGGATTGTTTTCCTGCCGCATTATATATAGCGAATTTTTCGCCATAAGGGGATTAAAAAACAAAATCCCCTTTGAAGCCGTCACGGATTCAGGAATGTGAAATTCTTTGAGGTATTATCGTCGCCAGCCAGGATTCGGAACGTCTCGAATTTCTGACCCTTTCCGGCGGAGGTGTTTCCGCAAACAGGATGGTGCGAGGAAGCCGGCAGTCGGATAAAATGCTAATTCCGGAACGATGAAAAATTGCCCCGGCCGTCCGAACGCTACTCGGCAAGCCTCACCCAGGTTGCCTGGGGCCCGTCATCGCCTTCCTCTTCCGAATAAGAGACCTTCATGCCCTCTTCGAGCTTGTCAAAATCAGCATCCTTGACACTGTTCCGGTGGAAATAGACATAGGCGCCGTCCCCTCCCATAATCCTGCCGTAATCCTCCATCGGGAAAAGAGCCGCTATTTTCCCGTAGGGGGGTTCTTCATGGATTTTCACCTTCCTTTTGCGACGAGCTACAGCGTCGCGCAACTGGCGCTGGGCGGCGTCGAAGGCATCCCTCACCACCACCTGCTTATCCTGGTGGGCCTGATGCAGATCGGGCTCGCGATTGACCACGATGGTATCCCCGGGAATATTGAGGTCGATCGTGACATGGTAGAGACTGCCGGTCTGTTGGCGCTTGTGCGGTTCTTCCAGGACAACCCGGCAGCTGATTATGGTTTCACAGATCTCATCGAGTTTGGCGGCTCTTTGCCGGATATATGAATCCAGATCTTCGGAAATCGTCACATCGCGGTAGGTAACTTGCAAGGGCACCTGCATATTCGTTCTCCTTTGTCCTGGTCAGGCAAAGTCCTGACTACTTTTTCAGTCGAGGCACCGGGCCGAGTCGATGCCTTTTCTTGACACGACACTAGGTTCCGCGGTATTTGTCGCTGCATTTGACACAGTAAGGGGAGGCGGGCAAGGCCTGCAACCGTTCCGGCGGAATGTTCTTCCGACACCCTTCGCAAATGCCATAGATGCCGGTGTCCATCCTGGAGAGGGCCAGATCGATCTCTTCGATCTCGCGCTGCTCCTGGAGGTCAAGCTGATTGAAAATCTCGCTCAACTCCGCCTTCTGAGCCTCCTCCTCCATTTCGATATCCCGCTGACTGAGCTCCTGCCAGCCCTCGTCCAGATTCTGCAATCGGGAGAATATTTCCCGGCGCTGCATGATGAGTTTCGCCTTGAGATATTCCAGATCCATGGTAGCCATAGAACCCCTCTTTCTGTTTAGTGGGACAGCGCTGTCTTCTGTTTAATTATACGCACAAGTGACCGGTGCGGCTCAAGGGCAACTTTGGGTTTTTCCAAATCCGGGTGCGTTCGGGAACAGGCCGGATCCAGGGAGGCGACGATGTTGATCATACGCGGCGGTCGCGGCTTGTCTTTCCCCCGGCAACCTGTTTAAATAAAACCTGAATCCGTGAGCGTTCGAGAACGGTGCAGATGCAAGACGGCAACTATGTTGATAATATTAATGGTATATCAACAAGTTGCCAACGCGGCAGATGCGTCGTTATCGGGCGCCCCGCAGGGCGGCGGGGGTGAATCGAGGCGACCCGGTGAAAAACGATTAAATCACGTAACAACAAACGAATAAAACAAAGTTCCCCACCAAGCCGTCACGGATTCAGGTAAAAGGAACCAAGCGCAATGATATCCCCGGGACAAGGAGCTATATGAAAAAAATCGTCAATCTGCCCAATCTGAAAATGACGAACCTCGGCCAGACGGCGGGCTCGATGCTTAAAATCTTCAAACCATCTTCCCTCAAGGCCGGTCTGCCGCCGGGTACCTTCGTCCATGTCGGCGCCCAGAAGGCCGAGGAAGTCAAAATCACGGTCATGGCTTATGATTCGGAGAGTTGCGAGGTTGCATATCCGGACCACCCGGAAGAGTGCGCGGCCTATCGAAAGAAAGACAAAATCACCTGGATCAATGTCGACGGACTGCACCAGATCGATGTGATCGAGAAGCTCTGTTCCTGCTTCGACATTCATCCCCTCACCGTCGAGGACATCCTCAACACCACCCAGCGCCCCAAGCTCGATGTCTTCGATGACTACATCTTTCTGGTCATCAGGATGCAGAGCTATGATCCCGACAGCCGCCAGATCGAGACGGAACAGGTCAGCTTCATTCTGGGCAAAAATTATCTGATCTCTTTTCAGGAAAAAGAGGGCGACACCTTTGACGGCGTGCGCTACCGGATCAGGAACGACAAGGGGCGTCTTCGCAAGATGAAGGCAGATTATCTGGTCTACGCCTTGATGGACTCGATAATCGACAACTACTTTTCAGCCCTTGAAAAGGTGGGGGAGGAAATCGAACTCATGGAGGAGGATCTGGTCAACGATCCGGCCCCCGAGACCCTGCATCGGATCCATATCCTGAAGCGGGAAATGATCATGCTGCGCCGATCGATCTGGCCCCTGCGCGAAGTGATCAACAGCCTGCTCCGCGGCGAGGAGACCGACCTGATCGGCGAGGCCATCCACTTTTACCTGAAGGACCTTTACGATCACACCATCCAGGTGATCGACATCATCGAGACCTTCCGCGACATCATCTCGGGGATGATCGATATCTATCTCTCCTCGGTAAGCAACCGGATGAACGAGGTGATGAAGGTCCTGACCATCTTCGCCGCGATCTTCATCCCCCTCACCTTTATCGCCGGGATTTACGGAATGAACTTCAACCGGGAAGCCGGCCCCCTCAACATGCCGGAGTTGAACTGGTATTACGGCTACCCCTTCGCCCTGGGGCTGATGGCGATAACCGCGGCGGGCCTGCTGGTCTACTTCAAAAGGAAAAAATGGTTTTGAGTCCGGTGACCCAATCTCACCGGTTGAGGATTACCCTGGCGACCTGCTGATACCTGTCGACGAAATCGACATGCAAGCCTTTCCTGATGTGTTCGGGCAGCTCCTCGAAATCGCCGCGGTTGGCCTCGGGCAGAATTATATCCTGAATCTTCTGGCGCTTGGCGGCGATCATCTTCTCCTTGATGCCGCCCACCGGCAGGACTTTTCCGGTCAAGGTCAGTTCGCCGGTCATCGCCAGCGGCCGCTTCAGCGACACCCCCCGGGCCAGGAGCAGTAAGGCCGAGGCCATAGTGATCCCGGCGCTCGGCCCGTCCTTGGGCGTGGCCCCTTCCGGAACATGGAGATGGATGAAGCGGTTGGCGAAGTAGTCCTTCTCGCCGCCGAACCGGCCGATATTGGCCGCGATATAACTGTAGGCGATCTCGGAGGACTCCCGCATGACATCGCCGAGCTGGCCGGTCTGCTTGAAGCCCCGGCGCTGCTCGTGGATGCAGGTGGCCTCCACCGCCAGGGTCGCTCCGCCCAGGGCGGTCCAGGCCAGGCCGGTGACCACCCCGATCCCGGTGAATCTCTCCTCCTTACGGAACAGGGGTTTACCGAGAAACTCCTCGAGGTTGCGGGTCGACACGCTCACCCTGGCCTTGTTGTCCTTGAGGAGCCGGACCACGGTCTTGCGCATGATCTTGCGCAACTGCTTTTCAAGCCTTCTGACCCCGGCCTCCCGGGCGTATCCCTCGATAATGGCCCTCAGGGCGGCGTCGCTGATCTTGAGTTGGAACTTTTTCAGACCGCCCTTGGCCAGGGCCTTGGGCAGGAGATGGTTGCGCCCGATCGCCATCTTCTCCTCGGTTATGTAGCCGGAAAGCCTGATCACTTCCATCCGGTCGAGCAGGGGGGCCGGAATGGTATCGAGCAGATTGGCGGTGCACATAAAGAGAACCTTGGAGAGATCGAGCCGCATATCGAGATAATGATCGAGGAATTCGGAATTCTGCTCGGGATCGAGGACCTCCAGGAGGGCCGAGGCGGGATCGCCCTGGAAGGAGGCGCCGATCTTGTCGACCTCGTCCAGCATGATGACCGGGTTGGCGACCTTGACCTCCTTTAAGGCCTGGACAAGCTTGCCGGGCATCGCCCCGATATAGGTGCGCCGATGGCCCTTGATCTCGGCCTCGTCCCGCATGCCGCCCAGACTGAAGCGGTAAAACCTGCGGCCCAGGGCCTCGGCCACCGATTTGCCGATCGAGGTCTTGCCGACTCCCGGCGGCCCGACCAGCAGCATGATCGAGCCGGCCACCTCTTTCTTGAAGGCGCCGACCGCCAGAAACTCGATGATCCGGTCCTTGACGTCCTCCAGGGCGTCATGGTCGCGGTCTAGAACCCGGCGGGCCTCGACGATATCCAGTTTGTCCTCGGAGTAGACTCCCCAGGGCACCGAGGTGGACCAGTCCAGATAGTTGCGGGTCACCCCGTACTCCGGCGAGCCCTTTTCGAGGATGGTCAGTTTCTTGAGCTCCTCCTCGATCTTGGCCAGAATCTCCTCGGACGGGTTGAGTTTTTCGAGACGCTGCCGGAACAGATCGGCATCGGCGCTGCGGTCGTCCTTGGTGATCCCCAGTTCTTCCTGGATGGTCTTCAGCTGTTCGCGCAGGAAGAATTCCCGCTGTCGTTCGCTGATCTTCTTGTTGACCTCGCCGCTGATCTCGCTCTGCAGCCGGGCGACCTGCAGTTCCTTCTGGAGAAGGGGCAGAACCTTTTTCATCCGGGGCAGGAGCGGTACCGTACTGAGAATATCCTGCAGTTCATCGCCACTGGCAGTGGTCATGGTGGCGGCGAAATCGGCCAGCGGCGAAGGATCGCGGGGATTAAAGGTCTCCAGATACTGTTTGAGCTCTTCCCCGTAAAGGGGATTGGTCTTGACCAGTTCCTTGACCGCGTTGATCAGGGCCATCGAATAGGCCTTGACCTCCTCTTCACTGTCCTCGCTCTCTTCTTCCTCGGGATAATCGATTTCTACATAGAACGGGGTCTGCTCGCTCAGCCAGCGCTTGATCCGGAAACGCCTGATCCCCTGACCGATGAACTGGAGATTATTCTCCATTTTCATAGGATTGTGGATCCTGGTCAGACAACCGATTTCCGCGAAGTCGGAAGGTTTGACCTTGTCGGCGGGAATATCTCCGACATAGACCATTCCGCAGGCCCGGTGCGAGGTCTCACCGACTTTGACCACCGTCGATTCCCAGTGGGCGGCGGGTACCACCACCGGTTGGACCTGACTGGGGAAAAAGGGCCGGTTATTCACCGGGAAAAGATAGACATGCGAGGGCATGATCTGGTTGGGCAGGGCCAGACTCTGGCCGTCACCCTCGTTAATCATTTCCGCTTCCACTGATCTCTCCTTCCTCTCTTTTTTCTCGGTCATCAATAAGTCCAAGTATGTTTGATGGTTGGCTGGTTAATTTCCGCTCCCTCAGATTATTATCTATATTCTGAAGTGACAGGGCAACCACAAAAAACAATTAGCCGCCATCCCCGTACTAATCCGGAGGGGCGCAACCGGCTCTTTTTAGGCAGCTAAGGGGATTCTATTTTAATCCGGTCCGCCAAGGTCCCTACAGAGATGGCAAATAAATCCGACCCTTTTGTCAATATTTAATTCTGATACAAAACCAGGCCTATTCATAATGATTCTGCACGGAAAATCCTTCCCTTCGACACAAAAGATCACGTTCAGCCTCTCTCAAGTCCTGCGTGACCATTTGGGAGACCATCTCATCGAATGTGATTTCCGGCTTCCATCCCAGTTCCTTTCTGGCACGAGAAGCATCTCCAAGAAGCGTTTCCACTTCCGTCGGCCTGAAATACCTGGGATCTACCTTCACGATGCATTTTCCCGTCTTTCCATCAAACCCTTTTTCATCAATCCCGTCCCCGTCCCACTGCAGATCAAAACCCAGCTCTTTTCCCGCAACGCTGACAAATTCCCGGACCGAATGCTGTTCTCCCGTGGCAATCACGTAATCCCTGGGGCTGTCCTGCTGAAGCATGAGCCACATAAGCTTCACATAGTCCGCTGCGTGCCCCCAGTCGCGCTTGCTGTTAAGATTGCCAAGGTAAATGCATTCTTGAAATCCCAGTTTAATTCGCGCCAGTCCCCTCGTTATTTTTCGCGTGACAAAAGTTTCGCCCCTGATGGGAGATTCATGATTAAACAGGATACCGTTACACCCGAAGATGCCGTAGGCCTCCCTGTAATTCACCGTGATCCAGTAAGCATACAGTTTTGCAGCGGCATAAGGGGAACGGGGGTAAAAAGGCGTATTCTCGTTCTGAGGCACTTCCTGCACCAGCCCAAAGAGTTCCGATGTGGAAGCCTGATAGAATCTGGTCTGTTTTTCAAGTCCCAGGATGCGGATAGCCTCCAGAATGCGCAGCGCTCCCAGGGCATCTGAATTTGCGGTATACTCGGGCGTCTCAAAAGAAACCTGAACATGGCTCTGGGCAGCGAGGTTGTAAATCTCAATCGGTTGTACCTGCTGAATGATCCTGATAAGGTTTGTAGAGTCGGTCAGATCGCCGTAATGGAGGACAAATCTTCTCTTATCCACATGGGGATCCTGATACAGGTGGTCAATTCTATCGGTATTAAACAGGGAAGATCTTCGTTTAATGCCATGCACTTCATACCCTTTTTCAAGCAGGAACTGGGCAAGATAGGCCCCGTCCTGTCCTGTAATTCCAGTGATCAAAGCCTTTTTCATCATACATTACCTCCCTTTCCTGTCTGTGAATCGGAGCGGCTGCACCCCATTTTTTCAGATGGCTGAGTAAGCAGGTGATCGACCTGTCTGCCGGCGTCATTTCTCATCTGGTCCGCTCTTTTGCGAATCGCCGCCGCAGGAGGACACCGCTCTGTTCTATCATGGACAATACGGCCGACGCTGAGCCATCTGTATCTTTTTCGTAAGACCGAAGGATAAGAGCCGGGTTCTCAGGAGGCTCGTATGGAGCTGAAATTCCCGTAAAATTTCTGATGATGCCAGCCTTCGCTTTTTCGTAAAGACCCTTAGGGTCGCGTGATGCGCAAACTTCCGGAGGACAATCCACGTAAACCTCAAAAAACCGATCTTCCCCAACAAGATCTCTAATCTTTCTTCGGTCGCTGCGGTATGGAGATATAAATGCGGTAATGGCAATGATTCCCGCATCCACATAGAGATTGACCATCTCCCCGATACGACGTATGTTTTCAACCCGATCTTCCTGAGAAAAAGAAAGATCACTGCAGAGCCCCTGCCTCACGTTATCCCCATCAAAGACATAGGTGGAGCAACCCATTTCAAAAAGCTTGTTTTCAACGATGCGGGCAATGGTGGATTTCCCCGAGGCGGAAAGACCTGTAAACCAAATCACAACACCCCTGTGACCATGGAGCTTTTCGCGATCCTCTCTTGTCACATAGCCGTCAAACCAGGTCAGATTATTTTCTTCGCACGCTTTCATATGCCCTCTTTGACATTTTCTTTGTTCATCCGCTCATTCTGACAGGTCCACCATTTCCAAAGAAAAGATTCGATCACGGATTCATTTGAAAGTGTTCGATTCACAATGGTCGTCCGGCGATCAGGCTGGCCAGTTCCTTTTCATTCAACCCTGAAATGCGCACTCTTTTCAGCCTGGAAGTCCAGCCCGAAACAATCTCAATGCTCTTCTTCGGCAGGTTGAGTTCTTCCGCAAGCACTTTAATCAGGGCCTTGTTCGCTTTTCCGTCGACCGGGGG
>JAWOIQ010000143.1:0-3590 GCA_046484585.1 Desulfurivibrionaceae bacterium | reverse complement strand
ACCCAGATGCTGGAAAGCATGATCGTCAACCAGCAGCCTACCAGGGCCGAAACCTCGGATGTGGCTAACGCCATTCTGGACGGAACCGACGCGGTGATGCTCTCCGGCGAAACCGCAATCGGCAAATATCCGCATCGGGCCATCAGGGTAATCAACCGGGTGGCCTTGGATATAGAGCGTAATTTACCCCGAGGCAACAACAACCCCGCCATGCCGGAAAAGAAACCGCGCGGCTGGACCGGTTCCAGCCTCACCGAGGCAATCGGTCAGGCGGCCTGCCGGGTTGCCAGCGAAGTCGGAGCCAAGGCAATTCTTGCTTTTACCCAGACCGGCAACACGGCGACCCTCGTCACTAAATATCGGCCCTCTATACCGATTTACGCGGTCACCCCTTCAAACCTTGTTCAGCGGCGAATGTGTATGTCCAGCGGAGTCCGGGCGCTGGTGGTCGATTTCCAGGGCAACACCGAAGCCCAGATCGATGAGGTCGAGGCGGCGGTACTGGCTTCGGGGGTATTGCAGGACGGCAGTTTGGTAGTGATAACCATGGGCAGTCCCCTCTCGGCTCCCGGCACCACCAATCTGCTTAAGATCCACCGGTTAACCAAAAGATGATGGCGTCGCAAAAAATCCGATCTACTGCGTCGTGGCGCACCCCAAGGGTTCTGTTCAATCCTCCCTTGAGGAGGGGGTGCGCCACTCCTTGTATAGCGAACTTTTTGCTTAGCCATCCCGAGACTTTTTGCGAGTTTGTCAAAAGATGATCGGGATGGGAAACGGCAAATATTGCCCCGCAAATATCCGTGCAGATGTAACCGATCACGGGATAAGTCACCCAGGATTAATCAAACTCCCATTTGGTAAGCAGATTACATGGTGCCGGAGATGCAAGGCATCGGCTTGCGATGTGTACTGGTGTACATGAGCAGGCCGATAACACATCAGATTCGGCGCGCCCTGTAATCGCTTACGCGTAAATTTGATTTGACACCGGCCAGGTACCGGTAATAGCCTTATAAGTGAAGTCGATATAATGCAATTTCAAGAAGGCGCAAGGGCCCGGTTGGAAAAGGGGCGGCATAAGGAGCCAGATGCCGGCAAATCAACTAAACCGCTACCGGAGAAGAAAAGATGAAAAAAGTAGACATTGAGAAAATGGTCGAAAAGATCAAACAGCGGCGGGATGAACTGAAAGTCAAAATGCATCTGGGCAAGTCCGAGGCCGAAGAAGAGTGGAAAGTCACGGAAAAGAAATGGCAGCAATTAAAACCTAAATTCGACTCGATTACCGCCACGGGAGGGGAAGTCGCCAAGGAAATTGGCGGGACCATGAAGCAGCTCGGCGATGACATCATGAAGGGATACAACAGGATCGGCAAGATATTAAAAAAATAAACCTGAATACGTGAACGTTCGAGAACGGTCGGACGCAAGGTGGCAAGCGGCAATTATCTGAAAAACATGGAGGAAATGCTATGGAAATTACCAAATGGGAACCGATGCGCGAGATGGAAGATTTTTTCGATAGATTCTCCCGCCCCCTGGGCTGGCCGGGCAGATTGGGTCAGGAACTGGCCCGGAGCAGTGACTGGGCTCCCCGGGTCGATATATCGGAAACGGATAAGGAGTTTGTGATCAACGCGGAAATCCCGGAAGTCAAGAAGGAAGACGTCAAGGTCAATGTCGAAAACGGGGTTCTCACCCTAAAGGGTGAAAGAAAACATGAAAAAGAGGAAGAGGACAAGAAATTCCACCGGATCGAGCGTTTCCACGGTTCCTTCTGCCGGAGCTTCGCCCTGCCGGACAATATCGACGAGGACAAAATCGACGCCACTTTCAAGGACGGTATGCTGAAACTGACCATCCCTAAAAGCGAAAGCAAGAAACCAAAGGCTATCGAGGTCGAGGTCCATTAGGGTAAACCCTTCCGCGCGCCGAAAGTTATCTGGCACGGCTCGATCCCAAAGTGGAACACAGCATCTTATTGACAGCGGCCCGGTCGACAAAACCGGGCCGTTATTTTTCCCTGAAACATACCGGCTCTTGGCAGGCTTACCGTTATATCCGGTAATTAGATTATCTGTCCACGGTTGCGGTGGATAGCTTGCCCCAGCCTTGCCTGGCATCTGGCATCCGGCAACGGACCATCCTCGGTCGACCACTGTTGATCCGCCGTCAGGATGGACAACATTCGCGCCTCTCTCGCCTCTGAGCCTTTCTCGACCGCTCTCAAATTCAGGTTTATCAATAGTTGAAATTCTCATGCAGATAAGAGGGATATTTGGGAATTCCCGACTTATAAAATCCATAATATTTCAGGGTGATGACCGTGCCGACCGGCGGCGGGTTTTCCCGCACCTCATCACTGAAACCGCTGCCGATCTTGAATCTGGTCTTATCGTGGGGCAACTCGACCAGTAAAGCCCCCATCCGCCCGGCATTGCGGCCCTCGCCGCCGAGATGGCCGACGACGACCGCTTCCATATCCGAATAACTTTTAAGTTTCAAAACATCCTTGCTGCGCCCATGGGTATAGGGGGAACCGGACCTGCGCAGAATAATGCCCTCGCCGCCGACATTTTCGATCATCTTCAGTTCGTTTTGCAGATACTCATCACTGGTGGCCGGCTTATGTTCAATGATAAAAGCGAATTCGGAGGGATGCCGCCCGAACCATAATTTGGCTTTATTCAATCTATCCTCAAAACCGCCGGACACCTTCGGCGCATCGAAAATGGCGAACTTCAACTCAAGCCAGCCGACATGGGCATCCTTCTGCGTGACGATACTGATCGTCTTTTCAAAGGTGTTGCGGCCGGCCCAGAGCTCCCCTTCCACTTCGAAATCAGGGAAGTTTTTCGTGAATGTTTCGGGCGGATTAAACTGAACCCCGTTTTTCGACATCAATCGCTTACCGTCCCAATAAGCCCTCACCCCATCCAGCTTTTCACTCATCAGCCAGCCGGATAAATCACTACCCGCTTCGTAGACCAGGGGCTGCATGACCTCGAGAGCCCAACCGGATTGAGGTAAAAAGCAGGTAGCAAAAAACAGTAATGCAATTATTTTTTTAAACATCGCTCTTCCTTTTTCCGTTGTGAGAATACCGTCTACCGAACTCTTTCGATATTCTGCCTGTCAGATTAAAGTTTCCACCAAACCACATTAACAGACAACATTTCCATAGGCAATCAATTTGACAGGTGATATTTTGACAAACGAATATAAAAAAATATGTAGATCCAGGAGTCATAATCGCCGGTGCCTCGTTTTTTTGTTGGTCCGGAGAGCGTCGGCTGATAAGATTTAAGAGGCTATAAAGGACAAAAAAGATGATGATTACAAGCCTGCCGCCATTGTTTCGGAGATTTTATGGAAAAAAACGAACAGCGTCTGGAAGAACACCTGATAACCGAGCAACCCTTCTACCTGCCCCAGGGAGATGAGCTGAACATTGGTGAATCGGCTTATCGTTTCAAAATACCTCTACTGCTTAAAGGGCCGACCGGCTGCGGCAAGACCCGCTTCATGCAGCATCTTGCCTGGAAACTGAAACGACCTCTGGTTACGGTCTCCTGCCACGACGATCT
>JAWOIQ010000031.1:0-15716 GCA_046484585.1 Desulfurivibrionaceae bacterium | reverse complement strand
GGCGCCGCTCGGAGCCTTTTGCCTGTTCGGGTATCATATCGGAAACTTCCATCTGCAGAATGGACATCTTGTACTCGATATGGGCCGCAAAACGGTTATCGAGATACCAGGCGAAGATCAACCCGAAAAGGAGGCCCGGCGGGGTAAAGCCTTCCGTGCCGTTTAGCAGCCGGGTATAGACTTGGGGGTTTTGGGCCGAGCGGCACATCCGGGCCAGGACCAGGTACTCATCCAGATCACGGTCCCCGAAAAAACAGCGCCGCTCCGCCTGGGGACGAACGGTGAGCTGGTATATCCGGCCCAGCACACCCGCCCCGTTTTCCACGGGCAGCATCTCTTTTCCGGCCGAGTAATCGCCGAGCAGGGACTCACCCAGGGCCACCAGAAAAGCCAGCTCAAAACGGTTCGAATCGTCAAAGACATCCTGCCGGATCTTGATCAGCCGGTCACAGGGATCGTAAAAGGAATAGATCCGGTCCCAATCCTGGGAACGGCTCCAGTCCCGGCGATCAACCAGGACCAGGCCGGCAAAGTTGTCCAGATGGGCGAGGGTGATGTCCCGGTGCCGCCAGATAATATCCAGCAAGCACTCCCGCAACCGGGAATCGACATCCATCCCGGCCAGCAGATCGCTGACTGCGGTCAGGCGCAGGGCCGAAGTGTCGAGAGCAGAACCGACAATCAGGGAATTCGGAGTCTTTTCCAGAGGCAGAGACCCGGGGGGGAAACCATCCAGCTGGTCATGAACTGCCCATACCGCCCGGACGGCCCTCGCCATGGCTCCGGGATCGTGCTGGACCACGGCCCGCTCCTTCAGGGCGGTATCGGAGTAGATCGGGCATTCCACCGGCATAAAACCCAGGCCCGAAACCTTCTCCCGATCAAAATAAATCGGCACCTTGCCCTCCAGGGCGTAACTCTGGAGAATATTGCCGGGAATTTCGTGGAGGCCGAGGACCATCACCTGATGAAACAGCTCGGCAACCCCGCCGGGAATATTGCGATTATAGGCGAGGAGTAGATCGGAAACGTAGAAGCGCCGTTTCGATGGGCAGGAAACCAGATCGGTCTCCCCCTTCTGGACCCAGAGATTCGAGACCAGCAGCTTAAGCGCCCGGCCATTGGCCCGCACCGCCTCGGAGATAACCGGCAGTTGAAGAATCGGAATGATACTGGTGTAAAGGCTGCCCGGCGCGAAAATGATGATATCGGCGGCAGCGATATTGTCGATTACTTCCGCGGGCACATCCGGCTCGCCGTGGGAATGGACGAAGATCCGTTCCACCGGGCAACCGCGCCGGGCATGGCCCGCCTTATATTCGCCGCTGACCAGCACACCGTTGGTGTAGAGCAGTTTAAGATGGGCCGGGGTCAGGGAACAGGGCAGCACCGCGTCAAGGCCGGCCCCCAGCAGCCCGGCCAGATAATGAAAGGCCGCGACCAGCGCCGGGTGATCCCGGCTGAAATCATCAAGCTCCGAATGACAGCGGATCGCCGCGACCACCAGCAGGTTGCCCAGACAGTGGGGGCGCTGCAAAAGCCGGCGCAGCCGCCGGTCTTCGAACAACGCCGCCAATAGATCGTTGACCGCAGCGGCCAGCGGGCCGGGAAGCGCGGCCGGATCTATCGCCGCCCCGACAAGCAGACTGCCGGGATCGACCGGGGGGGTATTATAGCGGTAGTTAAAAAGACGATGCAGCACGGTCGCGGTTTCGCGGCAACCCTGTTCCGTCAAACCGTAGCGCTCCTGCAGCCCTCCGCGGCTCACTGCGGAAAGCAGGACATGGCGCAGGTCGCCGATGGCAATCAGATCGAGATCCTTGAGCAGTTCGCCGGTCGAACCGCCGTCGTCGGTGATGCAGACAACCGCCCTGGTTTTCGGGAAAATCTCCTTCAAACCCTGAAAGGGGGCGGCCGGCCACAAGGGATGACGGCTGTCGCCGCCGACCAGGTTGGACAAACCGGTGCCGCCGCCGAAGACCACGACATTCAGGCCGTCGGTATCGAGATTTTCCAGCTGCCCGGCCAGGCCGGCCAAGCCCGGGGGGATGGCCGCCGGTCCGGACAGGGCGAGACCGACCACCTTCTCGGCAAGTTCCGCACCGGATAAACCGGCCAACCCTGCAAAATCAAGACCGCTGTTCTTTTCGTCACCCATTGGCTGCATAATCGTAACCGTTCACCGGGTCGGTCGCCAAAGTACCACAACCGCCGGACTGTAACCATTCAGCAGTGGTGCGGATCTGGACAAACGGACCGGCGCCGCGTACCTCGTGTACGTAAGCCGGGCCGATCGTCCGAAGATCTGGTACTGCTGAACGGTTACGCATAATCCCGCCGAAATCGAACTTATAAGCCGGTGGCGGCCATCTGGCCCCTGACCGCTTCCTCGGAGATTCGCATCGCCTCCCGCTCCTCCCCGGTAAGGGTGAATTCGACAATCCGTTCGACTCCACCTGCGCCGAGGACCACCGGCACCCCGAGAAAGCAGCCGGAGAAACCGAACTCCCCTTCCAGATAAGCCGCGCAGGGTAGAAGCCTTTTGCTGTCCTTGAGGACCGCCTCGGCCATCTCCACCGCGGCCAGGCCGGGGGTGTAAAAGGCGCTGCCGGTCTTCAAATGGTTGACGATCTCGATGCCGCCCTGCTGGGTGCGCTTGACGATCTCGGCCAGCCGGTCCTCGTGAATCAGTTCGTTCACCGGAATTCCGGAGACGTTGGCCAGCCGGACCAGGGGGAGCATGTTATCGCCATGAATCCCCATCACCATGGCATTGACATCCCGGGGGGCGACACCGAGCTCCATGGCCAGAAAGGTGCGGTAGCGGGCCGAATCGAGAACCCCGGCCATGCCGATCACCCGCTGCCGGGGAAAACCGGAGACCTTGAAAGCGGTGTAGACCATGGCGTCGATCGGATTGGTCACCACGATCATTACGCAATCGGGCGAATGTTTGGCGGCCTGCTCGGCGCAGGACTTGACGATGGCCACGTTCTTGGCCAAAAGGTCGTCCCGGGACATTCCCGGCTTCCGGGCCAGCCCGGCGGTGATGATCACCACGTCGGAGCCGGCCGAATCCTTATAATCGTTCGAGCCGGTGACCATATTGGAAAATTCGTCAACCGGCCCGGCCTGCAGGAGATCCAGGGCCTTACCCTGGGGAATCCCCTCGACCACGTCGAGCAGGACCACATCGCCCAGCCCGCGGCTGGCCGCCCAGTGAGCGGCGGTGGCGCCGACATTGCCGGCCCCGATTATCGTTATCTTTTTCCGCATTAATTCAACCTCTCAAGCTATGATTAATTTGTTTTAATTGATTAGGACTATGAATCAGACTCAGCTAAAAATTCGATTTTCCCCGATGCTCCGTTGATGGATACTGGATTCCGGCTTACAACATGCCGGAATGACATTCAATACGCCGGGGCCGTCATTCCCGCAGGTTTTTAGCGGGAATCCAGAAGTTGAAGCTGAGTTTCATATAGAGCCACAAAATAATTGATTGTTTAACTTTCTGCGAGCTCGTCAAAAACCCACGAGCTGGAAGAACTGCGTTTAAAAAGCTTTTCTTCTGACTCCTAACTTCTGTCTTCTGGCTCCTGGCTCCTGGCTCCTGGCTCCTGGGCTCCTGGGCTCCTGGCTTCTGGCTTCTGGCTTCTGAATTCAGAATTCCCCTACCTACTCTATAAATTCCTCTCTTCGAAACATCGCCTCAACCCTCTCCAAATCCTGGGGCGTATCGACCTCGATCGAATCGTGTTCGGTGAGAATCACCTTGATCCGGTAGCCGTATTCCAGGGCTCGCAACTGTTCGAGTTTTTCGAAGCGCTCCCACTCCCCTTCCGGCAGGCCGACAAAGGTGAGCAGGAATCCTTTGCGATAGGCATAGAAACCGAGATGCTTGTAATAGGTGGGGACATGGGGCTCGTCCGGGTTGCGCTGGAAAGGGATCGAGGCCCTGGAAAAGTAAAGGGCCATGCCGTTGATATCGAAAACCGTCTTGACATGGTTCGGATCATTGATCTCTTCGGGCCGGATTATCTTGTAGATCAGGGTGGACATCGGCAGGGCCGGATCGTCGAGCAGCGGCCGGGCCACCTGCTCGACCACGGCCTGATCAAAAAGGGGCTGGTCGCCCTGGATATTGACCACCACATCCTGCTCATTGATTTCGAGCAGGGTAGCGGCCTCGGCCAGCCGGTCGGTCCCCGAGACGTGATCGGGGCTGGTCATCACCACCTCGCCGCCGAAACCGCGGACGCAGTCGGCGATCCGTTCATCATCGGTGGCCACCGCCACCCGGGAGATCAAGTTAACCGCGGTGGCCCGCTCGTAAACGTGCCTGATCATCGGTTTACCGGCGATTTCGGCAAGCGGCTTACCCTCGAAACGGTTCGAATGATAGCGAGCCGGAATTATCGCCACAACCTTGGGGGCTTTTTTATGGGTCGGATCCATGCTAATATCTCTTCGGAATAATTTATCTCGGACAACAGCCATGCCGTTTTACTCCACAATCTATTGTGCTGTCCAGAATAACATTGCCGCCAAATCATAACCAGCAGATTTAAAAGGAAATAGTGCCGAAAACCATTAACACGATAGCCGTTGCGGCGGAAACCCCGGAACTGGCAGAGAAAGCGGCGGAGCTGGCGGCAAAACTTGAAATCCCCCTCGGCGAAACAGACTCGGAGAATTACGCCCTGTTGCTGGAAGTCACCGGGGAGGGGCTGCAACTGCGCCGGACCGGCCCCGGGGCGCCGGGGCCGATCCGGATCGATTTCACCTCCGGCCGGGCAGAATACCGGCGGCGCCACAGCGGGGGCCGCAAGGAGACCCTGGTCCGGGCCATGGGCATTAAGGGGAAACCCCGGCCGACCGTACTGGACGGGACCGCCGGCCTCGGCCGCGACGCCTTTGTCCTGGCCTGCCGGGGCTGCAAAGTCGAGATGCTGGAACGCAATCCGGTAATCGCCGCCCTTCTTGAAGACGGGCTGAGAGGGGCCGGGGCCGACCCCGAGATCGGGCCGCTGGTCAGGGAAAGAATGTCCTTACGCAGGGGCGACATCCTGCTGGAACCGACCAGGATGGAGGAGGGGCGCCGTCCGGAAGTGGTCTATCTCGACCCGATGTACCCCCACCGCGGCAAGAGCGCCCTGGTCAAAAAAGAGATGCGGATTCTCCGGGCCCTGGTCGGCGACGACGAAGACAGCGATAAGCTTTTACCAGCCGCACTAAGGGTAGCGATAAAACGGGTGGTGGTCAAACGGCCCGCCGCCGCTCCACCCCTGCCCGGCCCAAAACCGGACCTTGCTTATGAAAGCAAAAGCCACCGCTTCGATGTTTATCTTATCCGTAACCAATCCCGCTCAGGACAAAAATAAAGGGGCGCCGCGAGGCACCCCTTGAAATCACCCATCATCCGCTTCCCCAGCCTAAATCGACGTTGCAGCTTTCTCCAGAGCCGCGCAGATCTCCTGGAGCCGCTCCTCGCTCATTTTAATCGGCACCTGAAAGACCAGACAGCGCCCCATGATCGCCGCCGATTGCGGCAAAGCGTCCTTATCGTAAACCACCCGCCGCTTGCCGTGGCTCATAAAGGGCCAGCCCGATTCGGCCAGGGTGGAACCGGCCAGGAGATGCTCCCACTTGGGATAATAATGCCAGGTGTTATCGGCAAAGTAGATCGCCCCGCACCCTGCCGCCTTCAGCACCGCATTAACCGCTTGGGCTTTGGCTGCATCGGGCATCAGGAAGGCGAAGAAGGTGGCGTTGTCGCCCTCTTCATCGAGCTGGGTCCGGAAGGTCGCCCCCGGGATCCTGGCCGCCGCCTCTTTCAATCTGGTTTTATGCAGTTTCTGGGTCTCGATCATCAGGTCGAGCTTGGCCAGTTGGGCGAGGCCGATGGCGCCCTGCAGCTCCATCATCCGGTAGTTGAAGCCGATAAAACTGCGCCTCTCGCCGCCCCGGCCGCCGGGATTCGGGGCGTGATCGTGGCCGTGGTCGTGGTACTCGCTCATCTTGCGCCACAAATCTTCATCATCGGTGATCACCATGCCCCCTTCGCCGGTGGTCATGGTCTTGACCGCGTCGAAGGAGAAGGTGCCGAGCCTGCCGAACGAACCCAGCCCCTTGCCGTTCAACTTGGCGCCGGCAGCCTGGGCGGTATCCTCGATGACCGGAATCCCGTGCCGGTCGGCGATGGCGACAATCTCCTCGATCCGGGCCGCCGCCCCCATCATATGGACCGGGATAATCGCCCTGGTCTTGTCGGTGATCTTCTTCTCCAGATCGGCCGGGTCCATGTTCAGGGTCTCGTCGATCTCGGTAAAAACCGGCACCGCGCCGATATCGAGGATCGCCTCCCAGGTGGCGACGAAGGTGAAACCCTGGGTGATCACCTCGTCGCCCGGCCCGACCCCGAGGACCGCCAGGGCGACCTTCAGGGCGACGGTGCCGGAGGTAACCGCCTGGCCGTATTTGGCCCCGCTGTAAGCGGCAAATTTTTCCTCGAAAGTTCTGACCTTATAGATGCCTTGGCGCTGTTCCGGAAACTCGTAGCGAAACAGCACACCGGTCTCGAGAACCTCCATGACCTCCCTTTTCTCTTCCTCACCAAACACTTCAAATCCGGGCATTTCAGCCTCCTTTTATTTTCGACAGTCTCTATTCCCGTAACCATACACCGGGGCGGTCGCCAAAGTACCCAAACCGCCGGACTGTAACCGTTCAGCAGTGGTGCAGATCTGGACAAGCGGACCGGCGCCGCGTACCTCGTGTACGTAAGCCGGGCCGATCGTCCGAAGATGCTGCTGCTGAATGGTTACCTACTCCCAGCCGATCAAGGCATTGTGATAAACCTGGATCACTTCGTCCCTGGTCGGGATACGCGGATTATTTTCAACCGGCACCGTGACCTTCAAGGCGATATCGGCCATCTCCGGAATCTTCTCGACCGGGATATCGAGCGCGGCCAAACTCAAGGGAATCCCCACATCGCTGTTCAGGTTGAAAATCGCCTCAACCGCCAGGGCCGCCGCTTCCCGAATCGGCATATCGGAGGTATCGTAGCCCATGACCTCGGCCACCGCCGCGTATTTGCCGGGGTTGCCGATCAGGTTGTACTCGATCACATAGGGCAGCAGGACCGCGTTGGCGAGCCCGTGCGGGATCCCGAACATGCCGCCCAAAGGATAGGCCATGGCATGGACCAGGCCGACCCCGGCCGTGGCCAGGGCCTTGCCGGCCAGCAGGCTGCCCATCAGCATCTCGGAACGGGCGGCGAGATCGTTGCCGTTGGCATAGGCCCGGGGCAGGTTGCGGCTGATCATCTCGATCGCCTCCAGGGCGTACATGTCGGAGATCGGGTGGGCCTTGGTCGAGACATAACCCTCGATGGCATGAGTAAAGGCGTCGATGCCGGTCGAGGCGGTTATCCGGGGCGGCATCGAAACGGTCAGTTCCGGGTCGAGCAGGGCCGCGTTCGGGTAGAGGGGCGCGCCGTTCATGCCGCCCTTGGATTTGGTCTTCTCGTTAATGAAAACCGCGGTAAAGGTGACCTCCGCGCCGGTGCCGGCCGTGGTCGGCACCATGATCTTCGGCACCCCCGGTTTAGCGATCTTGCCGACCCCCAGATAATCCTCGGCCTTGCCGCCGTTGGTCAAGAGGATGCTCACTGCCTTGGCGACATCCATGGCCGAGCCGCCGCCGACCCCGATCACGCAGTCGCAGCCGCTCTTTTTGGCGAGCTTGCAACCGGCATCGGCCAGTTTCAATCCCGGCTCCGGATCGACCTTGTCGTACACCTCGAAGTCCATTTTGGCCTTCTTTAAAGGAGCGGTGATCCGCGCCAGCAGCCCAGCCTTCTTGATGCCGGGGTCCACGACCAGGAAAGGTTTGCTGCTGCCCTCCTCCCTGACCAGATCGGCCAGGCCGGCCACGGCTCCGACTCCGAAAGTTATCCGGGTAGGTTGATTAATGGTAAATGTTTTATGGCTCATAACGAATTTCCTTATTTATTTATGATAATAAGCTGGTTAAAGGTAAAGGATCACGAAAAATGCCGCGTCTTGCGGTGATCGGTTGCGAATGCAATGATAATTTGAGAATATTGAGATTCTACTTTAGGCCGCCGCCGAAAGGCAACAAAAAAAGCCTTACCCCCATAGCAAAAACCTGAATCCGTGAGCGTTCGAGAACGGTGCAGATGCAAGGCGGCAACGATGTTGATAATACTTATGGTATATTAACGAGTTGCCAACGCGGCAGATGCGCCGTTATCGGGCGCCCCGCAGGGCGGCGGGGTGAATCAAACCTACCCGGTAAGAACAAGATTATTGCACGCAACAACAGACTGATAAGTTAAATTTGTCTATAAGCCGTCACGAATTCAGGATAAAGGGAAAAATGGATCATACCACCAGTCGCACCCAAAAGAAACGTCAGGCCAAGGAAATCGAGAACTTGAGCAAGGAGCTCGCGGAACTGCCGCCGGCCGATCTGGCCAAACTGCCTTGCGACGACTTTCTTCGCGAGGAAATCAAGGCGGTCGCCAATCTCAAGGCAGGTTCAAGAAAAAGGCAGATTAAGTACATCGCCAAGGAACTGCGCCAGCAACCGGTTGACGAGATTCTCGAATTTCTTGCGACCCGCCGCGGCTCGCAGCTGAAAAACAATATCGAGCGCGAAGAACTGGATAGACTGAGAAACGACATTATCGCCGCCGCCATCGCTGAATATAACGACCGGGAAGATCACGAAGGCTATTTCACCATGTCGCGCCAGGCCCCGGTCCTGCAAAGGCTGCTGGAGATCTTCCCCGCCCTCAACCTGGAAGATTTACGCAAAGCGGCGGAAAACTTCGCGGCCACCAGAAAACCGGGCAAATCAAAGGAGATCTACAGGCTTTTAAAGGCGGCGGCGGAAAAACGCCGATTTTCGGGACAGGGAGGCGAGTAGCGACATGGACTATCGACAGGGCCGGACCGGCCGAATTTTCACAATCCGTTTTGACGAGGGTGATGACTTCCTGAAAGGACTACTGGAGATCGTCAGAAATGAGCAGGTCAGGCAGGGCTGGTTTCAGGTAATCGGCGGCCTCAGGCAGGCTGAATTCGTTACCGGCCCCCAAGAGCCGACCATGCCGCCGAAACCGGTCTGGGCTTCCGTGGAGGAGAACAGCGCCAGGGAGACCCTCGGGGCCGGTTCGATTTTCTGGGACGGCGACGAGCCGAAGATCCACCTCCATGCCGCCCTCGGCAGCCACGGCCGGACCACCACCGGGTGCGTCAGAAAAGGCACCAGGGTCTATTTGATTCTCGAGGTATTTCTGGTTGAAATTGAGGGAATCGAGGCGGAGCGCCCCTGGTATGAAAAAGGGGGCTTCAACCGGCTGACCTTCAGGGATTGAACCTGGCGCAACCCTTTAAATCCCCGGCGGAATCCAACTGAAAGAGTTGTTCAGGAACGACAGCAGGTACCAGCCATGGTAAAATCGGGCCCGGTGGAAAGAAGGCCCCACTTCGAGGAGAGCAAAATGTCTTCAGATCTGCAGGCCACCCTCGCCCGGGAGTTCGGATTTGGCCAATTCCGTCCGGGCCAGGAACAAACCATCCGTCAGCTTTTAAACGGTGATTCCTCCCTGGCGGTGTTCCCGACTGGATCGGGCAAGTCTTTGTGCTACCAGCTGAGCGCCCTGCTTTTACCGAACCTGACCCTGGTGGTATCTCCGTTGCTGGCTCTGATGAAGGATCAGCTGGAGTTTCTGGCCAGCCATGGCATAGCGGCGGCCAGTATCGATTCCACCCTGACGGCGGAGGAAAGTCATAGCGTGATGAGTGAGGTCCGGGCCGGGAAGATCAAGATCCTGATGGTCTCTGTGGAACGCTTTAAAAACGAAAGATTCCGAGTCTTTATCAACTCCGTGCCCCTCTCGATGCTGGTGGTCGATGAAGCGCACTGCATATCCGAATGGGGTCACAATTTCCGCCCGGACTACCTGAAACTGCCGGTCTATCGGCAGGAGTTAAAAATCCCCCTGGTGCTGCTGCTCACCGCCACGGCCACCAAAAAAGTGAAAGCGGATATGGCCCGGAAATTCGCGATTGCCGAGGGGCATATTGTCCAGACCGGATTTTATCGCGCCAATCTCGATCTGGCCGTGGTCCCGGTGGCAACCGCCGGCAAAAACGCCGAGTTGCTTGAGCTGATCCGCCGACAAAGCGGTCCCGGCATTGTCTACGTTACCCAGCAGAAAAGCGCCGAGCGGGTTGCGGAATTTCTCGGCAGCCATCAGATCAGCGCCCAGCCTTATCATGCCGGGTTTATTGATGAAAAACGCCGGAAGATCCAGTCCGACTTCATGGCCGGAGAGGTCCGGGTCATCGTGGCGACCATCGCCTTCGGGATGGGCATCGATAAGGCGGATATTCGCTTTGTGATCCACTACGATCTGCCCAAATCCATCGAAAGCTACAGCCAGGAAATCGGCCGGGCCGGCCGGGATGACCGGGAATCGTCCTGCCTGGTCCTGGCTAATCTGGACGGCCTTAATACCGTGGAGAATTTCGTCTTCGGTGATACGCCGGAGCAGTCGGCCATCGAATATGTCTTGAATGTCATTCGGGAGGAGGGTCAAAGCGGCCAGTGGGAGATGCAGCTGACCGGCCTGGCCAATGGCGCCAATATTCGGCAGTTGCCCTTAAAAACCCTGCTGGTCCAGCTGGAATTACAGGGGGTCTTGCAACCAATCTACTCCTATTTTGCCGAATTTAAATATAAATTCATTGAAGAGCGGGAAGAAATTCTGGCCGGGTTCCAAGATGAGCGCCGGGCCTTTCTGCAAGCGGTTTTCACCAGTACCCGCTTTAAAAAAATATGGGGCAGCCTCGATTTCACGACCCTGCAGCAGGATTACCCCTGCGAGCGGAGCCGGGTGGTAACAGCCCTGGACTATCTGCACCGCAAAGGGCTGATCGAACTGGAAACCAGGGGGATGACCGAGGTTTTCAGGGTCACCGGAACGGCACTGGCCGATCCGGACCTGGCCGGGCGGCTGCACGCTTATTTTGCCGAAAAGGAGCGCAAGGAGATCGAACGGATCGCCGCGATGGTGCGGTTTTTTGAACTGGACCAATGTCTAAGCCGGAATCTGGCGCTCTATTTTGATGATGAGCAAGCCCCGGAGTCCTGCGGGCACTGTTCAGTCTGCCGGAACCGGATTGCCAAGCTCGAATATTCGCATCAGCCCCAATGGCCGGACGACGCGCGGCTTATGGATATTCTTGCCGGCCTGAACGGCCATCTGGCCGCCAACCGGGAGCAGCCGCTCTCCCCGGAAAATTTCTGCCGCTTTCTGGCCGGAATCCACGTCCCCCTGTTCAGCCGCCATAAGATCAGGCAGCTGCCGGGATTCGGTATCTGTGGCCAGCTGCGATATGAGGAGATTCGCCGGAAAGGGCAAAGTCTGCTCGCATCGTAAAACGAGCCGGCCATGCCCTTTACCTGTCTGCAAAGGGCTGGGGTATGGATTAGGGATAGTAAACATCCTTGCCTACCGGCAGCCGGCATGTCCTCCAACCCTGCCTTTCACCCATTCCAAAAAAAAGAGGCCCCCCGAAGAAAGCCCCTTATCAGCTCTACTGCAATATAGACCGAGAAGATCTTTACAACCTGGCTCGTAACCGATCACGGGATAAGCCGGCCAGAACTGGCCAATCATCCCGGCCGGTAAGCCCTTACAGATGGTGGAGATGCAAGGCATCCCCTGCGATGTGTCTGATGTACATGAGCGGGCCGATAACACAGCAGATTCGGAACCCTGTGATCGCTTACCCTAGCCCTCATCAACCTTGATCTTGATCATCTTGTCGCCGACATTCAAGGCCCGGCCCAGTTCGGTGAAGATCTTTTCGACCTTACCGTTAACCACACTGTCGACCGGGGTCTGCATCTTCATCGCTTCGACCATGGCCAGGCGATCGCCGGCCTTCACATCCTGGCCTTCCTCGACGCTGATCTCGCAGACATTGGCCTTGAAGGGGGCCCGCACGTCACCGGCCTTGGCCAGATCCTCGACCTCTTCCTTGCTCAGCTGAGCTTCCTGGGCAACCGAGCCCTGCACGACTTCCTGAAAAGAGTATTGCCGCTCATGGTGGTCGACATTGAGATAGACCTCCCATTTGCCGTCCTCGCTCTTCTGCTTGGGACCGATCTCGACAACGTGCTCCTTGCCGTTATGATCCTTGAACTGCAGGGTCTCGCCCAGCTTGAAACCGCCGCGGCGCAGGACGATCGACGGCGGCAGGACATATACCTTGCCGAATTTCTCTTCGAATTTGAAAAACTCGACCGCATCGTTGGGATGCTGCATGTAGGTGACCAGCTGCTGCTCGGTAGGCTCGTAGCCCAGCCGTTTGGCCAGGGCCGCCCGTTCCTTTTCGATATCGATATCCTCGATCTCTTCGAGCCCGCCCTGTTCCTCAAGAATCTTCTTCCAGTCCGATCCGAAAACCTTCTCGTAGATCCAGTCAGGCGGCTGATAGAAGGGGAAAGGCCCGTACTTGCCGAGCAGGAGGTTTTTCAGGTCGCCGGTGGGATTGCCATAACGGTCGCCGTCCAGGACATTGTTTACCGCCGTGGTCCAGAGGATCTGGGAACCTGGAGTTACACTCCAGTAGTTGCCGAGTTCCTTCTGAACCTGGGGCAGCTCATCATGGAGGATCTCGGGCATCTTGTCGAGGAAGTCGCCCTTGACGGCCTGCTCGAAGCTGCTGCCCATGGCGCCGCCCGGCAGTTTATGGATCTGGACCGTGGGGGAGAAGCCCTTGAACTGGGATTCGAAGTATTCGTAATGCTCCCGCTCGTTGCGAAGAACTTCCGAGGTCTCGATAATCGCCGATTCGTCGATGCCGACCGGTTCGTAACCTTCTTCCCGGAGGTCGTGGATAACCGAGAGGATCGGCGGCGGGCCGTAATAGCCGGTAAAGGAGTGGTCGGCCGCATCAATGATCTTGGCGCCGTTCTTGACCGCCGCCGATATCCGGCCCACATCGTTGCCGTCGGTGTTATGACCGTGGTAGTGGATGACGATGTCGGGATATTTGTCCTTGATGGCGCGAACCAGCTGACCGATCCGCCTGGGGGTGCCGAGGCCGCCGTGATTCTTGATGCAGAGCAGGATCTCGTCGCCGGTCACCTCGAGAATCTCACCGACCTTTTTCACATAGAAATCATCGGTATGCTCGGGACCGGTGGAAAAGCAGATGCAGGGCTCGAGAATCTTGCCGGCTTTCTGGACTTCCTCGAAAACCGCCAGCATATTGGGAATATGGTTCATGAAGTCGAAAACCCGCCATACGTCGACGTATCTGGCGAACTCCCTGACCGCGAGCCGGATGACATTCTGCGGATAGGGCCGGTACCCGAACAGGTTTACCCCTCGGCACAGGGTCTGGAACATGGTGTTCGGCATCTGCTCCCGAAGCAGCTCCAGTTTGAGAAAAGGATCGACCTGCTTCCTGAGGATATCGACATGGACCGAAGCGCCGCCGGTGATCTCCAGCGAAAAGTAATTGGCCCTTTCCCGGGCCGGGGCGGCAAGCAGATCGGTATGCAGCAGAATCCTGTTCTTGAAATCGGACTGGGACAGGTCCCGGGCGGTATTGGTGATGTAGTATCCCTCGTTGCCCCTCATGATCTTGAGAACCTGGTCGATACTCATCCCGGTAACTATTCTTTCCATGCTGACTCCTGATATCTATTAGTTGCTGCGCATTTAGAATGCGTAACACTTATTATTCTTAAATATTCAATATCTACTAAATGGCGTATTTATTTTCGCCTTCGAAATGAATCTCGGCGATCAGCCCGGCCAGTTTATTGACCTCCGAGCCCTGTTCGTCATAATCGATCAGCTCCGGATGGGTTTCAATGAACGAGGTGTCGAAATCGCCCGATTGGAAATCCGGATCGTTAACCAGTTTAAGATAAAAGGGAATGGTGGTCTTCGGGCCGGTGATCACATAGTTCGCCAGACAGCGGCGCAGACGGTCAACGGTCTCGTTCCAGCTGAAGCCGAAAACCGTCATCTTGACCAGCAGTGAATCGTAGTCCTCGGGAATCGTGTATCCCTGGTAGACAAAGCCGTCCAGCCTGACCCCGTAGCCGCCGGGAGAACGATAGACCGTGACCTTTTTGCCGGCCTCCGGCATGAAGTTGTTCTGGGGATCCTCGGCGTTAACCCGCACCTCAATGGCAAACCCCCTGATCTGCACATCCTCCTGATCGAAGGCAAGCTCCTTGCCCAGAGCAAGCTTGATCTGGGTCCTGACGATATCAATGCCGGTCACCATCTCGGTAACCGTATGCTCGACCTGGACCCGGGTGTTAATCTCCATGAAATAGTACTTCATGTCCTTGTCGACCAAAAATTCGACGGTGCCGGCGTTGAAATAATTGGCCGCCTTGGCCGCCTGGACCGCGGTATCGCAGATCTCGTCGACCAGTTTCCGGTCTTCGATCAGGGAAGGGGCGATCTCCACCAGTTTCTGGTTGCGGCGCTGGATCGAACAGTCCCGGGAGCCGAGATGAACGGTCTTTCCTTTGGCGTCGGCCAAAATCTGGACCTCGACATGCTTGGGGGTCAGGACCACCTTTTCAATATAGACATTGTCATTATTGAAGGCGGCCTTCGCCTCGGCCCTCGCCACATGGACCTCCGTGCGCAGTTGGTCCTCGTTCTCGACCCGGCGGATCCCACGGCCGCCGCCGCCGGCGGTAGCCTTAAGCATGATCGGATAACCGTATTTGGCCCCGAAGGCAACCGCCTCATCGACCCCCTCGTCACCCGCTTTTAAATTCTGGGTGCCGGGAACCATGGGAATGTTGGCCTCGGCCATGATGCGTCGGGCCGTTACCTTATCACCGAGATTGCTGATCACCTCGGAGGAGGGACCAATAAAGATAATCCCCGTATCCTCGCAGGCCCTGGCGAAATCGGGGTTTTCGGCCAGAAAGCCGTAACCGGGATGGATCGCGTCGGCGCCGACCTTCCGGGCCGCCTTGATGACCTTTTCTATATTAAGGTAATCGGAGCGGGGACCGTCGCCGAGCCAGACCGCCTCATCGGCTACCCTGATATGGAGAGCGTCATTGTCCGGGGTTTCGTAAACCGCCACGGCGGTATAGCCCAACTCCTGAATTGCCCGTATTATGCGAATGGCAATCTCGCCGCGATTTGCCACCAGGATCTTCTTTTTCAAGCGAACACCTCTCTTTTGTTTTGCTGCCTACCCATGATTTCCGCCGATTCAATCCGTTTTATTACGCCGCCGATTTTTTTGCATCACGGCGTTCCAGGGTTTACTTTCGACTCGGGGAGAAAACCGGGTTCAGGGGAAAGTAACCGTTCAGCAGCACCACATCTTCGGACGATCAGCCCGGCTTACGTACACGAGGTACGCGGCGCCGGTCCGCTTGTCCAAATCTGCACCCTGCTGAACGGTTACAGTCAAGTGACACCGGGTATTGAATCATATGGAATATAGCGATAAATCATTGTCCCTGTTCAGAGCCGTTGTGATGGAGGTTTTGCCCACGGGTGACAAGGCATTGAGTACCGGTGGCCAGACCTCAAGATCCTGCTCCTTGAGATTGATTCCTTCAGCTTGTGCCAGGGTGATAACTTCTCGCATCAGGGTATCGACCACAGCGCGGGC
>JAWOIQ010000024.1:0-8369 GCA_046484585.1 Desulfurivibrionaceae bacterium | reverse complement strand
CGGATGGGGATTTTCGGCAAAAAACTGAAGAAAGTCCTTGATGGCCCGGTTTCGGCCCGGAAAGTGATTGTGGTCGATTCCGACCGGCAGTGGCTGCTTTCCGCCGAGGTGTTCGGCGGCTTGCAGGATTGGCTCGTTAGCGCCGTGACCCGCTACCATCAGGACTATCCCCTGAAACCGGGAATTTCCAGGGAGGAGTTGCGGAGCCAGCTGGTCCTGGTCAAGAGCCAGAAGCTTTTTCAGTTCATGATCAACGACCTGGTCAAGCGGGAACGGCTGGAGCAGGATGAATCGATGGTCAGGATTCCCGGCCATAAAGTGGCCCTGGCCGAGGACAGCGACAAGTTGCGGGGTGAGATCGAGACTTTTTACCGCGAGGCGGGCTTGGCGGTGCCGACCATCAAGGAACTTTATGCCCGGTTCAGCACCAATTCTCCGGAACTGGTTTGGGAAATTCTAGAAGTTATGGTCCGGGAGGGAGAAATGGTTAAAGTAAAGGAGGATCTCTACTTCCATGCCCGCTCCCTTGCTCTGCTGAAGGATAATCTTGTTAAACGTCTCGGTGAAAAGGGTGAGATAGACGCCCAGGGTTTCAAGGAACTTACCGGCCTTTCCAGAAAGTTCTCCATCCCCCTGCTGGAGTATTTCGACAGAAGCAAGGTTACCCTGCGGATCGGCGATAAAAGAGTGCTGCGCGAACGGCGAAAATAAATTTCCCAGTTCCCCTCCTTGACGGCTCAGCCATCACGAAACATGCGAATTTACAAACGGGTTACCATCTTTACAATTTTACAAGGAGCAGGTCATAGCAAGAATCTTTGGTAATACGGTCGGACTGAAAACCGATCAGTCCCGACGCCTTGATAAACTGGCCAACCGGCGGATGACGCCGGACCTGGTGATCAGTCCCGAAGTCGCCCGCGAGCTTGCCGGGATCTCTCGGGAAATCGGCCGGCAGATCGGCCTGCTTGTCGATCGGGCCGGCCGGGTCGATTCCGTCATTGTGGGTGATCCGCGCCGGATCGTAATTCCGGCACTGGATCAGGCGCGGGGGGCGGCCGGGCGCCTCAAGGGACTGCGCCTGGTTCATACCCATCTGGCCGGTGAGGACCTGAGCGAAGATGATCTCATGGACCTGCTCTTTCTGCGCCTGGATATGATGGCCGCGATCAAGGTCGGGGAGGATGGTCTGCCCGCCGTGTTACTCAGGGCGCATCTGGTGCCCCAACCGATCGACGGACTCAACTGGGTTATCCTGCCGCCGGTTGCGCCCAGCCGCCAGGAGCACGATTTCCGTAGTCTGATCAAGGCCCTGGAGGATGAATTCGCCCGGATCGGGTCCGGCGGCAGGGTCGACCGGAACCGGGACCGGGCCATTCTGGTCAGCGTCACTACCGCTTCCCGGGCCCTGGCCGTCGAATCGATGCTGGAACTGGAAGAACTGGCCGAATCCGCCGGGGTAACGGTGCTGGATAACGTGATCCAGAGGCGTCCCAAACTTAATCCGAAACTTATCATGGGCAAGGGAAAACTGGCCGAGATCATGCTCCGGACTCTGACCCTCGATGCCAACCTGCTGATCTTCGATCAGGAGCTCAACCCGTCCCAGATTCGTTCAATCACCGACCATACCGAGATGCGGGTCATCGACCGGACCCAGCTGATCCTCGATATTTTCGCCAGCCGGGCCCTGAGCAGGGAAGGCAAGCTGCAGATCGAAATGGCCCAGCTCAAATACCTGCTGCCCAGACTGGGGACCAGGGATGACGCCCTGTCCAGGTTAACCGGCGGGATCGGCGCCCGCGGTCCCGGCGAGACCAAGCTGGAGATCGACCGGCGGCGGATCCAGGATCGTCTTGCCAAACTGGCCGCCAAGTTGAAAAAGGTAGGCAAGGAACGGCATCACCGGCGGAGCAGGCGGCGCAAACGCGATCTGCCGGTGATTTCCCTGGTCGGCTACACCAACGCGGGCAAATCGACCCTCTTAAACAGCCTGACCCACAGCGATATAGTCGCCGCCGATAAGCTTTTCGCCACCCTTGATCCGACCAGCCGCCGTCTCCGCTTTCCCCGCGATATGGAGGTGATCATCACCGATACCGTGGGATTTATCAGGAATCTGCCGGCCGAACTTCTTCAGGCCTTCAAGTCTACCCTTGAGGAACTTGATGAAGCCGATCTTCTGGTCCATGTTATCGATATTGCAAATCCCGCTTTCCCCCAGCATATCAAGGTGGTGGAGGCTTTGCTCAAAGAGCTGAAACTTGATAAAATTCCTTGCCTGAAGGTGTTTAACAAGATAGACCTGATAAACGATGAGGAAGCGAAAAACCTGGCCAGACAGTATGACGCCGTCCCGTTGAGCGCGCTTAAGCCTGAAACCTTTGATCTTTTTTTCGAAAAGGCTCAGTGGATGATCGCCAAAAAATTATCGTAATTGCCCAGCCGCACCGCTTTTGTATTGTGGTCGCCTTGCCTGGGTGGAAAGTGCGCTTCGCCGGCCTTTCGATGATTGACAAACGCGCAGAAAATCACGGGATGGTTAAGCAAAAAGCTCTGATGATTCCTTAACCTGACTTCAAATAAAAATATAAAATATCTTGAGTTGATCAATGTCTGTTCCCGCTGATCGTAAAAAAAATCCGCTGACCGCGAAGAGTGCTTTTCTGTTCCTGCTGGTTCCGCTGCTGTTGCTTCTGCTGCTGTTGCCCGGTTTCTTTTTCAGTCTTGAAGGCAAAGCCTCCGCCCAGGCCGAGATCAGGGATGTCGTGGTCAGTAATTCCCGGCAGGATCTATTGCTTTATCTCCAGGTCGACAAGGCGTTTCGGGCTGAGATCGAGGAAGGAATTTTCAACGGAATTCCCGTTTTATACACCTTCTTTGTTTCCCTGCGCGAGGTCGATCCGGAGGGGCGCCCCGGCAGCCAGGTGACCGGGATGGAGTTCGAGCGTGCCCTTTCCTACGACTCCCTGAAAGAGGTATTCAATCTCCGTTTCTCCGAAGACAACACCGCCATCGCCGTCGACGACTTTGAAAAAGCCAAAACCCTGATGACCGAAGTCAACGGGGTCAAGGTTGTCGAGCTGGCCCGTCTGCGACCGGGGAATACTTATTTTTTGAGTGTCAAGGTCAGGATGGAGCGCGAGAACCTGCCGCTTTTTTTCAAATACCTGATCCCGTTCTGGCAACTGAAGGACGAGGAAACGGACTGGCAATATGTCAAATTCAGATATTAGTTTGAACAGCACCGAGTACCTGGCCCAGCGGGACAAGCGCAAGCGCCGGCGGATATGGCTGATTATCTTTGTCTGCATCTGTTTCCTGCCCATACTGACTTATATCGAGAGCAGAGTATTTAATCTCGGCGCCATCCCTTTTCCGGTCAGCGGCAATGTCCTGGTTTTTACGGTCATTAATATCAACGTCCTGCTGCTGTTGCTGGTGGTCTTCCTGGTCCTTCGTAATCTGGTCCAGCTGATCTTTGACCGCCGCCGGGGGTTTCTGGGCACCAAGCTGCGCAGCAAGATGGTTATTTCCTTCGTCTCCATGGCACTGGTGCCTACGGGACTGCTGTTCTTCATCTCCCTGCAGTTTGTCTCGACCAGCATGGATTACTGGTTCAATATCCGGGTTGAACAGTCTCTCCAGGAATCTCTCAACATAGCCAAGAATGTCTACGACGACGCGCGCGGCCAGGTGCGTGCCCAGGGCGAGTCCATTGCCACCCGTCTCGAATCTGAACTCTATCAGCAGTTGATCGCCCGACATCTCGATGTCTTTCTCACCGACATTTCGGAAAGCCGCGGTCTGGCCGGACTCGAACTTCTTTCCGATCAGCGGGTCGCGCTGGTCAAGGTTTACGATCAAAAGATAGACAGCCGCGCGATTCCGGAAATCCCTCCCGATCTCTTACGCAGGGCCTTGGCCGGCGAGATCGATCAGGTTGCCATCCAGGGTGTCGACGAAGGCGAATTGATCCGGGGCCTGATGCCGGTCAAACTCGGTTCGGAGACTGATCGCCGGACTAATGTCCTGATTACATCCCTATTGATTCCCCAGGAGCAATTGAAGTCCATGGAGGTGATTTCCGGCGGGCTTGAGGGATACCGGCAGTTGATGATCCTCAAGAATCCGATCAAGACCAGCCTGCTGGTAATGCTGCTGATTGTTACTCTGTTGATCGTTTTCTGCGCGATCTGGTTCGGATTTTACGTGGCCCGAGGCCTGACGGGTCCCATCGCCAAGCTGGCCGACGCGACCGGCAGGGTGGCCGACGGCGAACTCGATTTTGTTTTGGAGAAGGATTCGGGTGACGAGATGGGCACCCTGGTCGATTCATTTAACCGGATGACCCGGGACCTGCTGACCGGCAAACAGCAGTTGGAAAAGGTCAACCTGGCCTTGCAGGACAGTTATGGGGAACTGGAAAAGAGACAGCAGTATACCGAAACCATCCTCCAGAATGTGGCGGCCGGAGTCATTTCCATGGATGAATCGGGCCGGATCACCACGATCAATCATTTTGCCGAGGAGCTTCTCAAGATCGATCGAAAGAAGATGCTCGGCCGGGACTACCGGGAGATTCTGCAGCCGGCCCATATGAGAATCATGGATGGATTTTTTGAAGATCTGGCCAGATCCGGCAAGAGTTCGATTCAGCATCTGGTCCGCCTCAGTCTTGGCGATGAAACTTTTTCGCTGCGGGTTAACTTTACCCAGCTGAGGGATGAGAACCATGATTCCCTCGGGGTGGTGCTGGTTTTCGATAACCTGACCGAATTGGAGAAAGCCCAGCGCATGGCGGCCTGGCGCGAAGTGGCAAGGAGGATCGCCCACGAGGTTAAAAACCCGCTCACTCCGATCCAGCTTTCGGCCCAGCGTCTACGCAAGAGATATATGGCCAGATTGGCCGATGACGACGAGGTCTTCGATAGCTGTACCCGGACGATCATCAACCAGGTCGATGAATTGAAGAGGCTGGTCAGTGAATTTTCCAGTTTCGCCCGGATGCCGGCGGTCCGCAAATCAATCAACGATCTTTCCGAAATGGCCCGGGAGGTTCTGGTCTTTTACCGGGAGGCCCACAAAAATATCGAGTTCGATTTTAATTATGGGACGGAGGTTCCCAAGTTTCCTTTTGACCAGAAACAGTTAAAAAGGGTATTGATTAACCTTATGGACAATGCGGTTGCGGTAGTGCCGACCGACCACGGCAAAATAGGGATTGAGGTCTATTTTGACAGCCGGGAGAAAGCGGCTTTCCTGGAGGTCTGGGATAACGGACCCGGGGTGCATGATAACGATAAGCTGAGGCTGTTCGAACCGTACTTTTCCACTAAAAAAACCGGTACCGGCCTGGGCCTGGCCATCGCCAGCACCATAGTCGCCGATCATGACGGCTATATCCGGGTCAGGGACAATGAACCGAGCGGCGCCAGATTCGTGATTGAGATGCCGGTAGCCCTCTCGTAATAATAAAATGATGACGAGTTCGCAAAAAAATATGGAACGGCCAAGCGGAAAAGCCCATCGGGGTGCTGTTGCGAACTTATCAAAAAAAGGATGACGGCTTACTGCTATGGCGAAAAGAATTCTGGTTGTTGATGACGAAAAGAGCATCCTCGATTCCTTGGCCGGTATCCTCTCCGACGAGGGTTTTGTGCCGGTTTGCGCAGGTTCCGCCGAAGAGGGGCTGAAGCTGATCGACGAGGAGGAAATCGACCTGGTCCTGCTGGATATCTGGATGCCGGGGATGGACGGTCTGGAGGCGTTGGAAGAGATTAAAAAACGTGATCCGATCCTGCCGGTCGTCATGATCTCGGGTCACGGTAATATCGAAACCGCCGTTAAGGCAACCAAGAAGGGCGCCTTCGATTTTATCGAAAAACCGCCTTCCTATGACAAGATCGTGGTGGCGGTAACCAACGGTCTGGCGATGTCGAAGCTGGTCAAAGAGAACGAGATCCTGCGGACCTCGGCCAAAAAGAAAACGGTGCTGAGCGGCAACTCCAAGGAAATCCGGAACCTCTGCGGCCAGATCGAACGGGTGGCGCCCACCTCGGCCTGGGTGTTGATCCGGGGTGAGCACGGCACCGGCAAGGAGGTGGTCGCCCAGTCAATCCACCGGTTGTCGGGATCCAACGCCAAACCGATGATCGAACTCAACTGCGCGGCCATACCCGAAGAGCTGATCGAGAGTGAACTGTTCGGCCATGAAAAAGGTTCTTTTACCGGTGCGGCGGCCAACCGCCGCGGCAAGTTCGACCAGGCCGACGGCGGTATGCTTTTCCTCGATGAAATCGGTGATATGAGCCTCAAGACCCAGGCCAAGATCCTCCGCATCCTGCAGGAACAAAAATTCGAAAGGGTCGGCGGCGGCAAGACCATCTCGGTTAACGTCAGGGTGCTGGCGGCCACCAATAAGGATCTGGAGCGCGAGATAGAGGCCGGCAATTTCCGGGCCGATCTCTTTTACCGTTTGAACGTGGTGCCGATCATCGTGCCGCCGCTGCGGGACCGGCTAGAAGATATTCCATCTCTGGTGGATGAGTTCTTGGGCGATATGGCCCGCAAGGGTCTCGGCGGAAAGAGTTTCGATGAAGCCGGGATCAAGGCCCTGATGGAGCACAGTTGGCCGGGAAATGTCCGTGAACTTCGTAATCTGGTAGAGCGCGCGGTAATCATGGCGCCCGGCGATACGATCAGCGAAGATGATCTGGCTGTGCTTCTCCCGGTCGGCCAGGCTCTCACGGCTTCCACTGTTTCCGAAACATGGCAGACGCCGTTTATGGTTAATGACTTCAAGGAAGCGAAAAAAATTTTCGAGCGGGAATTTCTAAGAGTAAAGTTAATGGAAAATCATGGTAACATAAGTCAAACCGCCGAAGAGATCGGTCTTGAGCGAAGCCATCTCCACAAAAAGGTTAAAACTCTGCGGGTCGAAACCGAAAAGTGAACGTGAACTGAACCGAAGAATACTTTGCCGGGGAGTCAATAATGGCCAGGCATAGCAGCGTAATAAGCCACCCAGGATTGGCCAATCTCCCAGCCGGTAAGCGATTACAGGGTGGTGGAGATGCTAGGCATCGGCCTGCGAAGTGTACTGATATACATGAGCAGGCCGATAACACAGCAGATTCGATACCCTGTGATTGCTTACATAGCAGCAGCAACGCCTTGCCAAGCCGCAGGGAGCTGGAAAAAGAGATAAGCAAGTATCTTGCCGATAAGTACGGGGGACAGATCAAGGTTATGTCCGACTTCCCCGCGGCGGAATCGGAAGCAGACAAAAGCGGCGAAAAAGTCGCCCCCCCTTCCGCCACCCCTGAAATCTTCAACTTCCAGCTTAAACCGGAAGAACTGGTCGCCTATCTCGACGAATATGTAATCCGCCAGGATAGGGCCAAGGCAGTCCTTGCCACCAAGATCTGTACCCACTTCAACAGGATTCGCCATGCTGCCGAGAAAGGGCGGCTGGACCACCGCAGTCCGGGACATGTGAAAAGTAATGTTCTGCTCATCGGGCCGACCGGGGTCGGTAAAACCTTCCTGATTAAATTGATCGCCCGCAGGCTCGGCGTCCCTTTCGTAAAAGGCGACGCCACCAAATTCAGTGAGACCGGCTATGTCGGCAGGGATGTTGAGGATCTGGTCCGGGATCTGGTCAAGGAGGCCGGCGGCGCCATCGATCGGGCGGAATTCGGGATCATCTATGTCGATGAGATCGACAAGATCGCCGGCTCGGAGGACCGCCTTACCCACGATGTATCCAGAACCGGGGTTCAGCGCGCCCTTCTTAAACCGATGGAAGAGACCGAAGTGGAGTTGAAGGTTCCCCACGATCCCATTTCCCAGCTTGAGGCCATCGAATATTATCGGACCCACGGCAAGCGGGAAGGCAGGATGGTTAACACCAGAAATATCCTCTTCATCATGAGCGGCGCTTTCACCGGCCTGGAGGAGATTGTCCAGAAAAGGGTGGGCCGCCAGTCCATCGGCTTTGAAAGCACGGTGACCTCGAAAAAGAAGGCAACCCTCTATCTGAGACAGGCCAAGGCCGAGGATCTGATCCGCTACGGTTTCGAAAGCGAGTTTGTTGGCCGTTTGCCGGTCATCACCGTATTGGATGAATTATCCGAGGAAGATCTTTACCGGATCATGTGTAATCCCAACAATGCAGTAGTGCTTGGGAAAAAGCAGGATTTTCGGGCTTACGGGATCAAGCTGATTTTCGAGGACGATGCTCTGCGCGAGATTGCGGCCCGGGCCGTTCAGGAAAAGACCGGAGCCCGCGGTCTGGTAAGCGTCATGGAGAGATTCCTGCTGCCCTTTGAGAAAAAACTCCCTTCCCTTGATCTGGATTGTCTGGT
>JAWOIQ010000159.1:0-31648 GCA_046484585.1 Desulfurivibrionaceae bacterium | reverse complement strand
TTTCTTGAAGGCGTCGGAGGAATTGCCTTGCCGCCTGTCAGGAGATCCGATCACATGCCTTCCGCGCTTTCGGCAACTGGTTGATACCATTCGGTATGTTCAGGATTTTCGCTTCCCTGCATCTGACCCTTTCTCGAAAGCTCATGAACACCCTCGGAAGGATTCAGGAATTTATTTATCTTGGATATCAGTTATAGTATCATGCTCTTACAAGTTCCTGTATCCGTGAAGGGCCGCCTTGTGAAAGGCGGCGGGAGCAATTTCTCCACCGCGATCACCGGAGCATGGATTTCAGAACCGAACATGGCCGGATCGTCGAACCGCTGCACCCGATGCCGCTTTTGCTTCAATAATTATTAAACTCGGAATGGCGGAATTTTTATAATCCGCGAATTTTTTTTCGAAGGGAGGATCAGAATGTCAGAGATGTCAGCGGATTTCAAAAAAGCCCTGGAAGTCGGGCGACCACCCAATATCGTCAAACTCTTTCCCAATTCCCGAGCCCTGCTGGTCAGCGGCAAAGTGATCGACCGGGCCCTGCTCGCCAAGGGCAAGGCGATGACCATAGCCGCCAACGGCCGCAGCAACCTGGTGATCAGGGGGGCGCTGATGGCCGCCCAGCGGGCCAATGCAGCAATCATCGTTGAGATTGCCCGTTCCGAGGGCGGCGCCAATGGCTATTGCGCGGTAAATTACTGGAACATCGCCCGGCAGGTCGACGCCCTCTGCAATGAACTGGGGATCACGGTGCCGGTTGCCGTCCATGCCGATCATTACGGGATCAAGAAGGAAGAAGACCTCGATTTCGCCAAGGTTGAGATCCCCACCCTCTTCGAGGCCGGCATAACCTCCATTGCGATCGACGCCTCGCACATGCCGGACGATAAAAATCTCCTGGCCAACCTGGCCCTCAATCAGGTGATCCCCGACTGGGCCGGCCTGGAAACCGAGATCGGCGAAATCAAAGGCAGCGAAGGGCTTTCAGCCGCGCCGGAAGCGCTTTTTCTGATCAGGGGGCTGAACGCATTCGATATTTTTCCAGACTGGATCGCGCTGAACAACGGCACCAGCCACGGAATCGAGGCGAGCGACCAGGGCATCCAGGTCGAACTGACCGCCGAAATCCATGAGAAATTAAAGCCCTACGGTGTTTCCGGGGCTCAGCACGGCACCTCCGGGAACAGCTCGGACCGGCTCCGGGCCATAGCCGCCACCACCAGAACCACCAAGGCCAACGTCGCCACCGCCCTGCAGATGATTTCCTGGGGGGTCGAGGTCAACGATTACGGCAACGCCAGGCTCGATGAAAACGGCAACTTCCTCAAACTGAAGTCGGAAGGGGTAACCGAAGCCCTCTGGCAGGAGATGCAGGATTACGCGGCCAAACAAGGCTGGAGCGCCGGCAATTACAAGAAACTGAATCTGCCCTTCGAACCCAAGATAATGGGGCAGCCCCGGGCGGTCAGAGAGAGAATGGCCAAGCGGGTGGAGAAATTCGTCTACGAGCTGTTGACCGAAGTCTTCAATGCCGAAGATACGGCGCCGCTCGCCCTCCAGACCATCATCGCGGCGGGCTCCCCCGACCCCGGCCCGAAATGCGGCAAGCTCGAAGACCCGGCCGACTGGACCGGAGAAAAAATCGCCGCCATGGCCGCCGAGCTGGACACCGACAAGGGGCCGGAAGGCGACTTTGAAGATTGAGATCCCCTGAACCGATCCCGTTTTGCCCAGCCTTCCGTGCTTTTTGCGAGTTTGGCATATTTGATGGCGGCGCAAAAAAAGTCAAAAAACAAGTCATTGCGAGCGTAGCGAAGCAATCCAGAAACATGTAAATGCTTGAAACTACTGGATTGCTTCGTCGCTTTGTTCCTCGCAATGACGTGGCAAATCAGTTTTTGAGAATTCAACTTTGGTAAGTTCGCGCTCGGCACGAACGTTAATCAATAAGCTGCTCCCCTCACCCGAGCTTGTCGAATAATGAGATGGCTGAACATGGATGCCCCTCGCGCGCTGAAATCGCCGGCTCCAAGGCGCGGAAATCTTCTAGACGGAACCCCCATGAGACCTGCCAACAAGGACAATATCTTTTCTCTGCTCGACCAGAACGGCCCTTTCGGGACCGGTGACACTCCGCCCGGGGAATTGTTTTCCAAGGAGAACCGGGAAACCATCCGCAAAATCAGGTCCGGCGGCACCCTTGCCCACTACCGGATGTTTCGCAATCAGATATTCGAGTTCCTCAAGATCAGCGCCTTCAGCGATATCGAAAAACTGCACAAGGACAAGATCCTGCGGAAAGAGATTAACGAACGCGCTTACAAGTTACTGGGAAACATGTTCGGCATCGAAGGCATCGACCGGGAGATCATCACCAGGGTCGACAGCTATTCGAGAACCGCCGACGGAGTAATTCGCTATTTAAGAAACAAGGTTCTGGCCAATTACGCTTCCCATATCGAAATCACCAACGAAATCGATATAGCCGGCAGTCCCGTTGACCTGCTTCTGATTACTTACGACAGAAGATATCACAAAAAGGCGCGGTTCGAGGCCAAAAGAAAGCTGATCCTGATGCTGTTGGCCGGCTCGATTGACCAGCGGGAAAGAGAAACCGATAACGAGGCCAAATTTGCCGACTTTTTAAATTTCCTTAACGAATATGTCTGGAGCAAAACAATTCTGATCGGCGAACTCGATCCCGTCTACCTGATAAGTCATCACAATTCAGCGGATTTCACCTGCAAGGATCTGCGGATCATCAGCCCCGCCGAGGCCGCGGCGGTAAAACCGGAGAGAGGCCGGAAACTGACTCTGCTGAAACGGCGAAGTTTCCTGGCGAACGGCCGGGAAATTCCGATCTATGTAAGTATCAGGAAAAAGCCGCCGGAAGCCAAGGTGTTGAAGCTGCTCCGCAAAAACGAACAGAACCCGGCGGTGGCGGTGGATGACGAACTGGGCCTGATGGGAGTATTGGATTCGGTGATGGAGGTCAAGCTATTCCAGAAGCATCTGACCCAGAGCGCCATTAAGGCCAATTCATTAATGACCCTTGAGGAAATCAGCGACACCTTGCGGGGCGGATCTTACCGGGGCTCCAACTACGGCAGTTCGGCAAAGACCCCCATGTTGAAATTTTTCGCGAAAATGAGCGGCATGCGGGTCGAATTCATTGTCCATACCAATGAAAGCTACCTGAACTATATGTACCAGAAAGATGTGGCCCACGACGAGTACGAAGTGAAGAGGATCTTTGATTCCGGGGTCGCCGAACTCCTGTTTCCCCGTGATATATATTACCTCGATATGAAAGAGGCAAAGGAGAGAATGATTCGTTGGTTCAGGCGCCTGATCGAGGAGTATTAAACCGGCCGGCAATCCTTGTGTATCGAAGTTTTTGCTTAGCTATCCCGTGACTTTTTGCGAGCTTGTCAATCTTGATGAATTCGCAAAAACTGATTTGCTGCGTCATTGCGAGGAGCGAAGCGACGAAGCAATCCAGTAGTTTCAGCTATTTACATGTTTCTGGATTGCTTCGCAACGCTCGCAATGACTGAATTTGTGCCTTTTTGCAACGCCATCAATCTTGATGAATTCTCATAAAGTCGAAAAAAGCTGTCATTTCGAACGAATGTGAGAAATCTTGTTCTTTACATCCACAGGGCATAAGTTTCGTTTGAGCAGGCAAGCTGCTCAACTCAGCTTTACACCCACAGGGCATAAGTTTCGTTTGAGCAGGCAAGCTGCTCAACTCAGCTTTAACCATTTGATACTATTAAGATTTCTCCCGTTAGTCGAAATGACATTATGGCAATGCCGACTTTTTGCGAATTCGTCAACCTTGCCGAGAAGCAACAATCCGATGTCGGTCCCGCCCGGCGGGCTTTCCGCGAGACCGGCTAAACTATTTACCGATAATCTTACCGAGGTCCTTGACCTTGGCTATCTCTTCCTTGACCTCGGCCGCTTCCTTGACGCCGGGCACGCTCTCTTCGACTTCCCGCAATCCCTTCTTGAACGAAGTGATCCCTTTGCCGAGTCCGGCGCCGAGCTCAGGCAGTTTTTTGCCGCCGAAGACCAGAAAAGCGATCCCCATAATCACGATAAGCTCGGGAGTTCCCAATCCAAACATAATGTCACCCTGAAATTATTGCGGAAACCGAAGTCCCCATTGATAAAGACTCAGCTCTCAGACGAATCTTTGTCCTTTTTATCATCGAGCTCGTTTTTTTCCTCGTGCCTGGTGGCCTCTTTAAAATTTTTGATTCCCTTGCCGATACCGGAACCTATTTCCGGCAACTTGCCGGCTCCGAAGATTATCACGATAATCACCAGGATAACGATAAGTTCAGGCATACCCAGTCCAAACATTTTTCATCTCCAACAAGAGTTGACCGCTTTAAACAGGTAAAATGCTTTTAACGGCCTCTTCAGCTGAACGGCGGCTTCCGTAATCCATCAAAAAAGCAGGCCGGTCAAAATTAAAGCGGCTGCTTAAACTATTATACTTACATAGTTACTTAATAATAACGCGGATGGCAAAAAAAATCGAGCCGCGATCGAGAAGAAACCGACATGCCGCTATTGAAGAAAAGCGGTGGACCGGCCGGTCAGTGCCGTTTAAAACCCGTTGATTTATCGCTGGGCGGAATAGCCTATTTTGTTTTTTTTGTATTCCAATCAGATCTCAACGACAATCCCGGCTATCAAATCAGTCAGCCGAGTCAAGGCCTGGCGGGAGCCGGCCACCACATCCTCAAACAGAACCGGCTGAAAGTTATCGGGGTCGTTGACATTGGCAATCACCGACAGCCCCAGAACCCGCATCGAGGCATGTTTGGCGACAATAACCTCCGGGGTCGTTGACATGCCGACTGCGTCGATGCCGCAGCTCCGAAGATAACGGGTTTCGGCCGGAGTCTCAAGACTGGGCCCGGCAATGGCGCCGTAGACCCCGGTAACAACTTCGGCCAGCCCCAGCCGGGCGGCCGCCCGGGCGGCCAGGCTGCGCAGCTCCTCATCATAGGGTGTGGAAAGATCAGGGAAGCGGATCCCCCACTCATCGATATTGGCGCCGCGGAGGGGATTGTCCGGAATAAAATTGAGATGATCGCGAATGATCATCAAAGAGCCCGGAGCAAAATCGAGATTCAGCCCGCCGGCGACATTGGTAACCACGAGGATGCCGGCGCCGAGTAAAGCCATAACCCGCAGGGGCAGGGTCAGCTCCCTGGCCGAATAACCTTCATAATAATGAAACCGCCCCTGCAACACCGCCACCGACCTCCCCGCCAGCCGGCCGAAGATCAGATTGCCGGCATGGCCGGCTACCGTTGCTCTTGGGAAACCGGGAATCTCCCGGTACGGTACAATCAGTGATGGTTTGACAGCTTCGCCCAGCGAACCGAGGCCGGTACCGAGGATAATCGTAATTTCAGGGGGTTCGCTAATTCTTTCAGCCAGATAGGCAACCGCCTTTTCAACCTGGAGCCGATAGGAATCCATATCGCTATTCAGGAATCACCTTTAAGCGGCAGGGTGAAGGTAAAGATCGTGCCGCCGCCCTCACGAACCGCAAAACCCAACTTCCCGCCGTGCAGCACTTCAACGATGTGCCGGCACGAAGTGAGGCCCAGTCCGTTGCTGTCCTTCTTGGTCGTGAAATTCGGATCAAAGATCCTTTCTTTACTCTCTTCGGATACCCCCTCACCACGATCCATCACGTAAATAACGGCATTCTCGCCGTCGGCATCGATCCCGATCTCGATCAACTCGTCTTGATCGCTGGCCTGGGCGGCATTGATAAAGAGGTTAACCAGTACGCGGCGAATCTCCAACTTGCAGAAATCAAATTCAGGGAGATCTTTCTGAACGTTAAACTTAAACTTTCGGCCGCGGAGATCAGGATGGGATTTCAGCTCGGAATCCTTGATATCTTCCAGCAATTCCTGGAGGGAGTTGCGACCGACTTTCCTGGTGTTATTGATCCGCTTTGCCCTTGCCAGGGCTTCGGCCATCATATCGTTAAGGTTGTTGCACCCCCCCCTCATGACCTTGATCATCCTCAAGGCCGATTCATCGGAAATCTTTTTTTCGAGCATATCGAGGAAAAGAAAGGGCGCCATCTGGTTTCTCATATCATGAATCATGATATTCGCTTTTTCCAGTTCCTCGGCGATGATCTCGGTATTCAACCTGATTCTGCGGCTCAAGGTCTGCAGAATTGCAAAAAGGGAGTCGGGTCGTTTGGAAAAATAATCTTGAAACTGCTTCCGGGTAATCTTCAGGAGGGTGCAGTCGGTCAAGGCCTCAACCGTGGCGGAACGGGGCTTGGCCTCGATAAGGGCCATTTCGCCGATATACTCGACCGGCTTGATTGTAGTTATGAATTTGTTATCCTTGGAAATTTTCAGCTCGCCGACCAGCAGGATAAACATATCCTCGCCCTTGGAGCCCTCACGACAGAGGATATCGCCGGCCGCGATTTCCGTTTCCGAAACATTTTCAGCAAAAAATTCGTACAGATCTCCCTCGGTAAATTGCTGGAACAGATCCATGGAACTTAAATATTTAATCCGGTCTTCAACTCTCATCGGTCCCCTCTCACAAATCATAACATACCTGGTCTGCGGGACATGTTAGAAATCTTTTCTAATACGCTTTTCCGGGCATTGCAACAAACTACCGCGAATTTCGGCGGTTTTGGTTCTTTGGAAAACCGCCCCGGTGAACGGGTACAAAATTTCACCTGCTGGAAATCACAAGGCGTGCCGGGCCACATATTTCTTAATCACCTCAAGATCCGCATCCAGCACTTCGTAACGGCTCTCCTTATCGAGCATGGCCGCCAGAGCGTCAGGCAGAGCCGGTTCGACGCCGATCGCCCTGGAAACGGCATCCCCGAACTTAGCCGGATGGGCCGTGGCCAGGCAGACCATCGGCGTTCCCTCTTCGGCAAAATCGAGGCCGGCCTTCACCCCCACGGCGGTATGGGGATCAAGCAGATAGCCCTTTTGGTTATATGTTCTGATCATGGCAAGGGTTTCTTCCTCGCCTACCATTTCAGCGGAAAAATCCGAGCCGACCCGTTCCCGAATGTTTTCGGCAAATTTCAGCCGCCCGGTAGAGACGAAACTCTCCATCGCCTCCCTGGTCCGTTTCGGATCACGATCAAAAAGATAATAGAGGTAACGCTCGAAATTACTGGCTACCTGGATATCCATCGAAGGGCTGCTGGTATGGGTGACCTGGCCCACCGCGTATTCCCCCTTATTGACAAATCTGCTCAACAGATCGTTCTCGTTGGTGGCCAGGACCAGTCCGCCGATCAGGTCGGGGGCCATCTGCCGGGCCACAAAGCCCGCGAAGATATCGCCGAAATTACCGGTGGGCACCGAAAAATCGACTTTGCCGCCCCCCTGCCCGCTTACTCTCAAGGCCGCGTAAAGATAGTAGACAACCTGGGCGAGAATCCTGGCCCAGTTGATCGAATTGACCGCGCCCAGACAATACTTTTCCTTGAAGTTCAAATCGTTAAAAAGGGCCTTGACGATAGCCTGCCCGTCATCGAAAGTCCCGGCCAGAGCGATATTGAAGACATTGGCGTCGGTCACCGTGGTCATCTGCAATTCCTGGATGCGGCTCACCCGCTGATGGGGGTGGATGATAAAGATGTTGATATTATCCTTACCCCTGACCCCATATATCGCGGCGCTGCCAGTATCGCCGGAGGTGGCTCCCAGGATGTTCATTCTGCCGCCTTTTTTCTTCAGCAGATATTCAAAGAGATTACCGAGAAATTGCAGGGCCACATCCTTGAAGGCCAGGGTCGGGCCGTGGAACAGCTCAAGGATATGGATGGCGTCGACCTTGACCAGGGGAGTGATCTCGGGGTGGTTGAAGGAGTCATATGAACGGTCGACAAGGTCTTTAAGATCGTGGGGCGGGATATCGTCGACAAAGCGGGAGAAAACCTCGAAGGCCAGTTGCCGATAGGGCAGAGTCCGCCAGCGGTCCAGGGTTTTCCGGTCGAGCCGTTCGATCACTTCGGGCAACAGCAGGCCACCGTCGTCAGCCAGCCCCATTATAACCGCTTCACTGAATGAGATCGGGGCGATGCCACCCCTGGTGCTGATATATTTCATGGCATGGACTTTCTAGTTTGAGTTATTAATCGATCAGCAAAGCAGGCTTTTGCCGTCCATCTCGGCCGGAATCGGCAGGCCAAGGAGCTCAAGCACAGTGGGAGCAATATCCCGTAGCCCCCCCCCTGCCGCGAGATTGCAGGAGCGATTACTTTCATCGACTATAATAAAGGGGACCGGATTGGCGGTATGGGCCGTGAAAGGCACGCCGCTTTCGGGATCCCGCATCTGTTCGGCGTTGCCGTGGTCGGCGGTGATCAGTACCGTGCCATTCAGGCCGGTCACCTTCTCAACCAGAGTGCCCAGGCAACTGTCCACTGTCTCACACGCCTTGATCGTCGCCTCCAGGATGCCGCTATGGCCGACCATGTCGCAATTGGCAAAATTGAGAACAATCAGATCATATTGATTTTCCGCGAGTTTCTTGAGCAATGCTTCGGTTACCTGAAAAGCGCTCATCTCGGGTTTAAGATCATAAGTCGCCACCTCGCGGGGAGACGGAACCAAAAGCCGGTCCTCGTTCTCGTAAGGTTTTTCCCGGCCGCAGTTGAAGAAAAAAGTTACATGGGCATACTTTTCGGTCTCAGCGATCCGGAGCTGGCGAAGCCCGTGGCCGCTGACCTCCTCTCCGAGGATATGCTCAAAGGTCGCGGGCGGAAAGGCCACCGGCAGCTCGAACCCCTTATCGTAGTCGGTCATGGTCGCAAAAACAGCCAGGGAGGGGCGGTGATCAATCGCGAAACCTCCAAAGCCGGGAGAGGTAAAGGCGCGGGTCAACTGGCGGACCCGGTCGGCCCTGAAATTAAAAAAGATCACGCAGTCATTATCACCGATCCCGGCAAGGGGGTTCCGATCCTGATCGACAATAACCGTCGGCTTGATAAACTCGTCACTCTCCCCGCGCAGATAAGCGTCCCGGACCGCCGAGATCGGATCTGATGCGGTAAGGCCTTTACCGTCGACCAGCACCCGCCAAGCCAGCTCCACCCTGTCCCAGCGGTTATCGCGGTCCATGGCGTAATAACGGCCCGAAACCGTCGCCACCCGGCCCACGCCGATCTTCGCCAGCTCGTCCTGTAATTGTTTTATATAGCCGGCACCGCTTTTAGGTGCGGTATCACGGCCGTCCATGAAGGCATGGATGAAGACTTTTTCAAGCCCCGCCCGCGCGGCCATTTCCACCAAGCCGAACAGGTGATTAAGGTGGCTGTGAACCCCGCCGTCGGAAACAAGTCCCATCAGGTGGATCGCTGAATCTTCCGCCCTGGCGGTTTCCATGACTTTGCCAAGGACTTCATTTTCGAAGAATTCACCGGATTCAAGGGCAAGATTGATCCGCGTATAATCCTGATAGACGATGCGGCCGGCGCCGATATTCAGATGGCCTACTTCGGAATTGCCCATCTGCCCTTCCGGCAGTCCGACAGCCCCTCCGTGGGCCGTCAGGGTGGTATGGGGATATTCAGCCCACCAGCGGTCCATGTTAGGGGTGGCGGCCATATGCACGGCATTGCCTGCCGTTTCCGCAACGATCCCCCAGCCATCTAGAATGGCAAGCAGCACCGGACCTCGATCTCTCATATCTTTCGCCTGGATGTTACCCGAACGTGATCGCGGTGAATAAAATTGCACCGGCCCCTGGCGGGGCATCCGCTCACGAATTCAGAAACAGAAATCTTAAAAAAAATCACTACACAAGGCAACGTCTCACTCCAGATCGCTCAAATCGAGACGCGGCGCATCGTGCCACAAGCCTTCCAGATCGTAATACTTTCTGGTCTCGCTATGGAAAACATGGACGATGATGTCATTGTAATCAAGCAATACCCAGCTGCCTTCACTGAGGCCTTCGGTGTTGCCGGACATGGTTCGCTTGCTGCCGATTTTCTGGTCGATAGCTTCGGCAAGTCCGCTCACATGCCTGGTCGAAGTGCCGCTCATTATCACAAAGTAATCGGCAAAATCCGAAATTTTTCGCACATCGAGGGCAATCAGGTTTTCCGCCTTCTGATCTAGAGCCGCCTGGCAGATTAACTTTACAAGCTCGTCGGCCGGCAAATCAGAATACTGCTGCTGAACTTTTTTCATCAAAACTCCATATGAGAGAGAAATCTAATTCCGATGGCATCACAAAAACACACCACTCCTTGCACCCCAAGGGTTCGGTTCAATCCTCCCATGGGGAGGGCACTTCCGGTGAGCGTATATCGAACTTTTTGCTTAGCCATCTCAAGACTTTTGCGAGTTTGCCAATTCTACCTGAACCATGAGCGTTCGAGTACGGTGCAGATGCAAGGCGGCAACGATGTTGATAATACTAATGGCAATCAACGAGTTGCCAACGCGGCAGATGCGCCGTTATCGGGCGCCCCGCAGGGAGGCGGGGTGAATCCAGTAAAAAACAATTATATTACGTAACAACAAACGAATAAAACAAAATTTTCACTAAGCCGTCAGGGATTCAGGTCCATTTATTTTAAGCAACCTGTCGATCCTGTCAGGCCGGGCGCCGTCAAAAAGAGGTGTTATCATAATACCGTTTTAGAATCTTACAACAAACTTGACAAAAAACAGAGACCTGCCACCATGTTAATTGAAAACAGAATCCATTTCGACAAATAAAAATCCGATGACAAATCCCCAGTTTTACCCTTTCAAATATCAATGTGGTAGAGTATAATCCCGCACCTGTCTAAGTCAGCCAACCCTGCAGCCGTCAGTTTCGCGCCTGTAGCCGATCACGGGATAAGCCGCCCGGGATTGGCCAATCTCCCAGCCCGTAAGCGATTACAGGGTGCCGGAGATGCAAGGCATCGGCCTGCGATGTGTACTGATGTACATGAGCAGACCGATAACACAGCAGATTCGGTACCCTGTAATCGCTTACTCGCGCCCGGCTTTTTTTGACCCAAAGGAGTGCTTTGATGAATAAGTCCTTGAAATGGAAGATTATCCTACTGCTGTCCTTAGTCGTTTTTTCGGGCATCGCCGTTGTACCTTCATTCACCGATAATGTCCCGGAATGGTGGAAGAAGTATCTTGCCCCGGCCGGCCTGCGCCTTGGTCTCGACCTCCAGGGCGGCATGCATCTGGTTATGCAGGTAGATCTTGAAAAAGCCATGGAGAACAGCCTCGATCTGGCCGCCCAGAATATCAAGACGCAACTGGCGGAAAAGCAGATCACCGTGGTTAGGACCCCCACCGAGGACCCTTCCAGGATCATTCTGACCCTGCCAAATACCGGCGCTCTAAGCACCGTCGAGGATACTATCCGGGACGATTTCGCCGAAGACCTCAATATCGAGATTAAAACCGAAATCGGCTCCTTCCCGCGAATCATCCTCAGTCTCACCGAAAGCAAGACAGATTATATCAAAAACAACGCCGTCGACCAGTCCCTGGAGATCATCCGCAACCGGATAGACCAGTTCGGAGTGGCTGAACCGGTCATCATCCGCCAGGGCGAAGACAAGATCGTCGTACAGCTCCCCGGGGTCAAGGACCCCCAGCGGGCCCTAGCCCTTCTCGACCAGACCGCCCAACTCGAATTCAAGCTTCTCCATGATCAGGACACCGTGGATCTGAACCGTCTGATCGAAGATGCCAAGCAAACCGGACAATGGGTGGAAGGCAATATCCAGGGCGCCGGTCGCCGCCAGCTGAACGAGGCCCTCCGGAACCGTCTGCCGCCCAATACCGAAATATATTTCGAGAAAAGAATCAGCCGCCGCGACAGCGGCGCCGAGATCGAGACCGTTACCCCGCTGCTGATCAAGAGTCCGGTGATGATGACCGGCGACATGGTCAAGGATTCCCAGGCCCAGATCGGCGGCACCTTTAACGAACCCTATGTAAGCCTCAATCTGACCAGTCAGGGCGGCAGGATTTTCGGGGAGGTTACCGAAAAGAACGTCAACAAGCGTTTCGCCATCATCCTTGACGATATCGTCAAATCAGCTCCGGTGATCCGGGAAAGAATTCTCGGCGGCCGGGCCCAGATCTCCGGCGACTTCACCTACGAGGAGGCCTCCGATCTGGCCATCGTCTTAAGGGTCGGAGCCCTGCCGGCGCCGTTGAACATTATCCAGAATATGACCGTCGGCGCCTCCCTGGGGCAGGACTCCATCGACAAGGGCTTGATGTCCGGCCTGCTGGGCACTTTTCTGGTCCTGGTCTTCATGACCCTCTACTATCGGGTTTCAGGGGTTATTGCCAATACGGCCCTGCTGTTCAATATCCTGCTGTTGTTCGCCGGACTGGCCACCATGAACGCCACCCTGACCCTGCCGGGTATCGCCGGGATCATTCTCGCCATCGGCATGGCGGTTGACTCCAACGTCCTGATCTTCGAGCGGATGCGGGAGGAATTTGCCCTCGGCAAGTCGGTCAGGTCCGGGGTCCAGGGCGGCTACAGCAACGCCTTTTCGACGATTATCGACTCACAGGTTACCACCCTGATCACCGCCCTGGCCCTGTTCATGTTCGGCACCGGCCCGATCAAGGGATTCGCCGTCACACTCTCCCTGGGTGTCACCTTCAACCTGTTCACCACCCTGTTCGGCACCAGACTCGCCTATGATGCCATGCACAGCAAGGGTTTACTGAAATCTCTCCGGTTTCGTGAAATCATCAGGAAACCTAGCCTCGATTACATGAAGATCCGGAATATCACCTTCAAGATTTCCGCGGTCCTGGTCCTGATCGGCCTTCTTGCCTTTATCCAGATTTTAAGGGGGGAAGCCAATCTCGGCGTTGATTTTTCCGGGGGAACCATCGTCCAGTACAAGGCGGACCAGCCATTTGCCCTTGAAAATGTCAGGAGTATCCTGAACGCCAGCGATATCGAAGGCGCCGTCCCCCAGAAAGTGGAAGATGATAACCAGCTGATCGTCAAGGTCAAGGAATCCCGGGAAACGGTGGGCAAGATCAGCGAACAGGTCACAACCCTGCTCACCACCGAAATGCCGGAGGCCGGTTTTGAAATGGAAAGCCAGTCGGCCATCGGTGCTTCGGTAAGCAAAGTCCTGCGCAACAAAGCACTGCAGGCCATCTTCATCTCGCTACTCGGAGTTATCATCTATCTGGCCATGCGCTTCGACATCCGCTTCGGGGTAGCCGCCGCCCTGGCCACCTTTCATGACGTGGTCGTGGTCCTGGGGCTCTGCTACCTGCTCAATGTCGAAATCACCCTGCTTATCGTTACCGCCCTTTTAACCCTGGCCGGCTATTCCCTGAACGACTCGGTGGTGGTCTTTGACCGGATTCGCGAAAACGTCAAGAAGTACGGTGAATCCACCTCGTTCGTCAAAATTCTGAACAACAGCATCAACGATGTAATCAGCCGTACCGCGGTCACCTCACTGACCACTCTGCTGGTCTTGCTGTCCCTGTTTATACTTGGCGGCGCGGTAATTCACGATTTCGCCCTGGTTCTGCTGCTGGGAGTAATTGTCGGCACTTATTCATCAATCTTCATTGCCAGCCCGCTGCTTTATATCTGGCGTAAGAATTAATGGCGTCGCAAAAAGCACCCAAAAAGTCGCAAAAACACACCGCACCTTCCACCCCAAGGGTTCTGTTCAATCCTCCCTTGAGGGGGGAAATTCCTGCGGGGCGTTTATCGAACTTTTTGCTTAGCCATCCCGTGACTTTCTGCGAACTCATCCGAATTAGAGACAGTCATGGCGGATAGCAATCTGCCCCGGAATGTCCGCAGGCTTGGCGACCAAGAGACCTTTCGGTTCAGCTGTCATCCCGGGGTTCCCTGCTTTACCGAATGCTGCCGCCAGCTCGACCTGACCCTGTCGCCTTACGATGTCCTGCGACTATGCGAGGGGCTGGATATCCCGGCCCCCGAGTTTCTGGACCGTTATGCGGTGGTGGAAAAAAGCGAGGAAGACCCTTTCCCCACGGTTTTTCTGGCCATGGTCGATGACGGGCGGGCCACCTGCCCGTTCGTCGCCGAAAACGGCTGCTCTGTCTACCGCGATCGGCCGGGCGCCTGCCGCACCTATCCGGTCGGTCGCGGCGCCTATCTCGACGCAAATAGCCGGCCGGCCGAGCTTTTTGTCCTCCTGAGAGAACCGCACTGCCGGGGGTTCGAGGCCGGCCCCGAAATCAGCGTTGAGGAGTGGGTAGACGATCAGGAACTGGCCGTCTATAATGAGTTCAATGATCTGCTGATGCCGCTTATACAGCACCAACGAATCAAAGAGGGCTTCCGCCCCGATGACCGCCAGCAGGCAAGATTTCTCGATGTGCTTTACAACCTCGACGACTTCAGACGGGAAAGTGCCGCTGCAAAAAACATTGACGATCAGGAACTGCTGAAATCAGCTATCCTGCTGCTTAACGATGAACTGTTCAGTTAACAAGGAATCCGCAACAGATGCCCGGCAAGATCGAGGCGTTGCCGCCACCGCCCTTCCGGAGGCTCTTGCAAATGCCCGGCTCCGCCGGATCGCCGCCTTCTACTGCGACCGGGAAGGAGGTTGCCACGGCATCGAACATGTCGACCGGGTTCTTGCCACCGCGATCCGGATCGGCAAAGCCATGAATGGCCGCCTGGATATTCTGAGCCCTGCCGCCATTCTGCACGACATCGGCCGCAAGGATGAATCGCTCAGCCGAGGGCGGCTCTGCCACGCGGTGCGGGGGGCCGAGCTGGCCGAAAAGATCCTGCGCGATCACGGGTTCAAGACAGAAGAAGTGGCGGCAATTTGCCACTGCATCGCCACTCACCGCTACCGGGACGACAACCCGCCCCACTCCCTGGAGGCGAAAATCCTCTTCGATGCCGACAAACTCGATTCGATCGGCGCCGTGGGGATCGGCCGCGCCTTTCTTTTTGCCGGCCAGATCGGGGCGAAACTCCATAACCAGGATATCGATATCGATTCGACCGCCCCTTACACTCTCGAAGACACGGCTTACCGGGAATTCCGGGTTAAACTTTGCAAGATCAAAGAGCGGATGCTGACTCCCCTCGGCCGGCAGCTGGCAGACGAACGCCACCGCTTCATGAAAATATTCTTCGACCGCCTCGAAAACGAAATAAACGGAGGAGTACCGGATGTCCAAGGAAGTTAAGGCAATTGTCATCACCGGCTACGGGACCAACTGCGAAACGGAAATGGCCCATGCCTGCAAGCTGGGCGGCGCCGACCGGGTCGATATCGTCCACATGAGCCAGTTGATCCACAACGAATACTCGCTGGACGACTATCATTTCCTTAACCTGCCCGGCGGTTTTCTGGACGGCGATGACCTTGGGGCGGGCCAGGCCGGCGCTCACCGCATCAAGCACGTCGAGGTTATCGGCACCGGCGAAAAGCTCTTCGATCAATTACAGCGCTTTATTCGGGCGGGCAAGCTGGTTCTGGGTGTCTGCAACGGCTTTCAGGTGATGGTCAAAGCCGGATTGCTGCCCGGTTTCGACAATCGCTACGACGAACGGCTGGTCAGCATTACCTATAACGATTCCAGCCGTTTTGAAGACCGCTGGGTCACCCTGCGGGTAGACCCGGATTCGCCCTGCGTGTTCACCAAAGGGATCGAAAAACTCTATTATCCAGTCAGGCACGGGGAAGGCAAATTCGTTGCCATGAGTGCTGCCGACCTCGAGCGGATCAGGCGCGAAAAACTAGTCGCCCTCCGCTATGCCGACCCGGAAACCAACCAGGCCACCATGGAGTATCCGGACAACCCCAACGGCTCGCCGGACGCCATCGCCGGGATCTGCGATCCGAGCGGCCGGCTCTTCGGCCTGATGCCCCATCCCGAGGCCTTTCTACATCGGACCAATCATCCCCGCTGGACCAGGGAAGAGTTGCCGGAAGAAGGCCAGGGAGTGGTCCTTTTCCGGAACGCGGTCGACTTCATCAGAAAAAACCTTCTTTAAGGGGCAACCCTGTAACCGGAACAGAGATGGATAACGACCCGGAAAGAGCGCCGATCCAGAAGCTGCTCCTGGTTGTCAACGATGCCCGGCGCTACATTCTCGGCCTGCTGCTGGCGATCCTCGTGACAACTTTCCTGTTTTACCTGTGGGCGCCGGTCATCCTGATCTTTTTCCAGAACCATCTCGACCAGCAACTCACCTTTTTTACCGTTGCCGAGCCCTTTCTGGCCCGGGTCAAGCTGGCCCTGATTTCCGCCGTATTCACCCTTATGCCGATAATTGCCTGCTTTTTCTGGATCGGGCTGGCCAAGCCATTCAAACTTACCCGTACCGCCGGCTTCTGGTTCATAATCGTCACCTGCCTTCTGTTCTACGCCGGAACATGGTTCTGTTATTCGGTGACCCTGCCCTTCGGGGTAAAATTCCTCCTGGAATTCCAGTCCGCCGAATTAACTCCGATGATTTCGGTAGGCAAATTCGTTAATTTCGTGGCGATGTTCATCCTGGCCTTCGGGTTAGTCTTCGAATTGCCGATCTTTATGGTTTTTACGGCCCGGGCCGGGCTGATTCCCCGTCGGGCCTTCGAGAAAAACCGGCGTTACGCGGTCCTCACCATCAGTATCGTCGCCGCCCTCCTCACTCCGACCCCGGACGTAGTGAACATGATGTTGATGGCGGCGCCGCTCTATCTCCTTTATGAACTGGGGATCCTGGTCCTGAAGTTACTGAAATACTCCTGAATCCGTGAGCGTTTGAGAACGGTGCAGATGCAAGGCGGCAACGATGTTGATAATAGTCCCGAAGGATAATCAAACCCGGCCGAACCTACTCTTTTGGGGAATTGTAACCTGGATAAAGCTTATCGGCGCAATCGGGACAGATGCCGTGGCTGAATTCCGCCTCCGAATGCTCACGGATATATGATTCCAGCTGAGTCCAATACCCCTGGTCATCTCTGATCTGCTTGCAGGAAGCGCAAATCGGCAGATAGCCGCTTAAAATCTTCACTTCGTCAATCGCTATATGCAGTTCCCTGGTACGCTCGGCGACAAGATCCTCCAGATGATGCCGGTAGCTGAACACCTGCTTCTCAATCCTGCCTGAATAGATAAAATAAAAAATGAAGAAGAAAAGACAAACGCCCAGAATGATGCCCGAAATAGTCAGCAAAGTTTTTCTGGTTTCGAAACTTATCCTGGTAATATCGAAAATCACCATGGCGGAACCGACCTCCCGGCCGGAGACATCCCGCAGAGGCTGAACGCGGACACTCAAGATCCGGCCATCAACCGGGATGTTATCCGAGTTGCTTTGAAGATGGTTCCGGGCCAGAAATCTTTCCAGCTCGGGAGCCAGGGATGGCAAGGTTTTTTCGATTACCACGAACTGGTCAGAGCTGTTCAGGCCGGCAGCAAGTTCAGGCGCGCCCTCCAGATCTCTTTCCCGGGTCCCTTTCCGCAGGAATGACTTGTCGATGGTGTAGACAAGGTCTACACCGGTAATTTCCTTGATTCGGGGAGTCAGATGTTCAATTTCCTCGCCCAGTTCGAGATATCCGAGCAGTTCGCCGTCCTGGATCCAGGGATATACGACCCGCAGGGTGAATGTCCCCAAGGGACCCAGTTCTATCCCGGAAATTGTCGACGATTCGGCAACCGCTTTCTTAAAGGTAAAGCGGTCAATCCGGTCGCCATGTTCTTCCGGAGCATGGACCCTTAAAAAACAGGTGCCGTCCGGTTCAATGAAATAGAAGTGGCTCACGTTGAAATCGGCCAATACCTCCTCGAAGAGAGGCTGGGCTCTGTCGTATAGAGCATGCCTGCTCCCGCTCCGCCACGCCTCAAGCAAACCGGGATCGCCCTCGATAAACCGAAGTTGCGCCATCATGAACTTTGATTCCTTATCGAGAAGTCCCTCAAACAATTTACCGACTTCCATGGTCCTGAAGTTTATCTCGTCGGTAAAATGTCTGTCTTCTACCACATAAGAACCCGAAATCAGCAGGATACCGGAGACAAGCAGAAGAATTATCAGCGGCAAAACGATTTTCACCCTGATCCTGTTTTTAAACGTTTTCTCAACCATGGGTCACTCCGTTAATCCTGACGCGCCTTGAGATCATCCAAAAGAGTGGTGATCAAAAAAATCAATCATGCTAAACCGGATTAAATAAAAAAAGCCTGCCTCCGGTGAGGAGACAGGCTTTAAAAGTTGAATGATGCCAACTTATAAGTCCCTACTCCGGCTGCCTGGCTGCCCTCATGGGGTCCATGGCTTTGCGTCCCGGAATTGCTCCCGGTTTGCCTTTTTCGGAGAACGATTAAGTTTTAAATTAGATTTCTAATTTTGTACCATAACATGAAGCACTTTTACACTAATTTGTCAGTTTTTATGACAAAATAGGGGTAATCCCCATACTCAGTGATCCTTACCTGCCGGGCATTAAAAAAAACATCAGCTCCCGTCCCGAATTGAGGTCTTTAACCAATTGATACTATTAAGATTTCGTCCGTTGGTTGAAATGAAATTATGGCAATGCGGCTTTTTGCGAACTTGTCAAAGTTGCCGCCACAAATCATTTTCTGATAACATTGAAAACAGGTGCAAAAGATATCAAATCCGGCCTGGTCTAACTTGCAGGAAATTAACGGGGGGCTAAAGAGCAGATGCCTAAAAAACTTGTCTTGATCGGCGGCGGTCACGCCCACATGGAAACCATTGCCAATCTGGGCAACTTTACCGCCAAAGGTTATCAGGTCACGGTGATTGCTCCTTCCGAATATCATTACTATTCGGGAATGGGGCCGGGCATGCTCGGGGGTACATACAAGCCGGAGGAGATTCGTTTTCACACTCGCAAGGTAGTGGAGAACCGGGGCGGAAAATTCGTGCTTGACTCGGCTGTCCGGATTGAACCGGAAGAAAGGATGGTGCGTACGGCGACGGACCGCGAGATCCCCTATGACGTGCTCTCCTGCAACCTTGGGAGCTATATAGAAAAACCGGATATCGTCGATGCCCCCGGAAACATCTTTCCGGTCAAACCGATCGAGAAACTATATCAGGCCCATAAGAAAATCCTGTCTCTGATCATCGAAAAACAGATCACCATTGCCATTATCGGCGGTGGTCCTTCATCGGCGGAAATTGCCGGCAATATAAACCAGCTTGCCGAAAATTCCGGGGGCTACAAACCGAAAATCAGAATCCTGTCCGGCAGCGCTTTCATGAAGAGATCCCCGAAAAAAATCAGAAAAATGGTGCACAGGACCCTGACCGGACGAAATATCGAGATCATCGAAAAGGGCCGCGCAAAATTAATCAGTTACAATACCATTGAACTTGGCGACGGCGAAAAATTCGTCGGTGATATTATCTTCCTCGCCACCGGGGTCCATCCCGCAGAAATCTTCGCTGAATCCGGGCTGCCGGTGGGCCCGGACGGCGGCCTCCTGGTCAACCGCTTTCTCCAATCCGAAAAACACCCGGAAATATTCGGCGGCGGCGATTGCATTTATTTTGAAGAACAGCCCCTTGATAAAGTTGGAGTCCATGCAGTCCGCCAGAACCCGATTCTCTACCGAAATTTATTATCGGCGCTGCAAGGCTCCCCCCTGGAAGAGTTCATCCCCAATAATTCGTATCTGCTGATTTTCAATCTCGGCAACGGCGAAGGGATTCTGCACAAGGGCCGGCTGACTGTCAAAGGAAAATTTGCCTTTGTCATCAAGGACTATATTGACCGCAAATTCATGCGCCGTTTCCAGGCCTTTGAAAAAGAAGGACACGGTTAACCGATATGAAAAAAATTTCAGTCATGATAACGGGATGCGCGGTCAGCCGGGAAGAGGCCCAGGAGATCGGCAGAGTGCTCGCCGCAAAAGACAATCCCGATACCGATGTAGTGGCAAGATACAATCGTTTAACCAACTCATGCTCGCCCTGCTGCTTGAAGGAAAAATTCGGGGACAGGCCCGGTTGGGAAGTCTATGGGGAGAACCACGGCGGACGGCTGAAAATAAATATCAACGCCGGCGATTATATTTTCATCTTCAGCTGAACTTTTATTGGCTTTAAATGGAACCGGAATTGCCGGGCGGTAAATCGTTACTCAGCCGATCCCCCGGCCTGATCAGCCTTCTTCTCGGCCCTGACGGCGATTGCCCTCGCCTCGACCGCAATATTCCAGGCATCAGAGGCAAGTGAGCGGCCTTCGTTGATCATATTGGCCAAGGTGCGGCTCGCGCCCAGCTGCTTATCCATGACCCTGATCTCTTTTTGCATATATTTAACCTGCTGCTCCAGAGCGTCGATCCTGTCCAAGAGAGCGGAGATATCTTCCCGCTCATTACGACTGGCCGATTGCCTGGCAACCGCGGAATTGGTTATTAATTCATCGTAAGCGAGGGCGGATTCGGCTTCACCGGCCGCCTTGGCGGAATATTGCCCCGGTATGACAATAGAAAGAATAACCGCAAATCCCATCAATATTATTTTCACTGGTCTGAGCAGTAACATCGCCCCTCCTCTTTAACCGATTGATCAGATTCTCAAGATAATTAACAAAACTAAATTGGTAAGGCCTTTCCACCGAACCAAAATTGTACCTGAATATCCAATTTTTCCAAGTATATACCCGAAAAAAAAATTCAAAAAAAACAAACCTGGCAGTCTCCGGTTAGGGACTTGCATGTGCCTTAATTCTGGACTTCGGTTCCAAAGATAAATAAAAAAAAAGCCCCGTGCGATCGGCACGGGGCTTTTTTAACTAATAGCAATCGAGATCAGCCGCCGAAGGCTTTTTGCAAGGGCGGGACGGTCTGTTTTTTACGGCTCATCATGCCGTCAACCCAAACGGTCGGTCCGTCAACCTTGACATTATAGGCCTTCTCCACATAGGAAGGATCGTCGCTGACCACCATCAGGTCGGTGCCTTCCTTCATGATATCGGTCAGCATCAGCAGGACGGTGTGACGACCCTCGCTTTTAACTTTCTGGAGCTCCTTGTACAGATCGTCGCGCATATCGGCTACCAGAGAGATATCGACCAGTTCCAGCTGGCCGCAGCCGACCTTGTTGCCGTTCATATCGAAATCCTTGTAGTCACGAAAAATCAGATCGCGCATCGGCACGCCTTCGACAGCCGATTTGGCCTTGAACATCTCCATGGCCAGAGCTTCCATGTCATCAACCCCGGCGATCTTGGCCAGCGCTTCACAAGCTTTTTTATCAGCATCGGTGGTGGTCGGGGACTTGAAGAGAACCGTGTCGCTCAAAATGGCAGCCAGCATAATCCCGGCGATATTTTTGGGGATAGCTACATCATTGATTTCAAACAGCTGCTTGAGAACGGTGCCGGTGCACCCTACGGGCTGGGCGCAGAAAAAGATCGGGTTGCTGGTGGTAATATCCCCGATTTTGTGGTGATCGACAATCTCAATAATTTCGGCCTTGTCCAGATTGTCGGGGGCCTGGGCAATATCGCTGTGGTCTACGAGAATCAACTTTTTGCCGGCGCCATCGGTCATGATTTCCGGCGCGGCAAAACCGAATTTATCGAGAACCATGGAGGCCTCGGGGTTCAATTCGCCCTGCATGACCGCGACCGCATCCACTCCCATGGCTTTCTTCAACTCGGCATAGGCAATAGCGGAAGTAACCGAATCGGTATCAGGACTTTTATGTCCAACAATGTACACACTCATAATCAAAACCCTCCTCAAAAAAGTTTATCTAAAAATTATTAAAATGGTCGGCAAGATACAGCAAGGCTAAATAAAGAATCCCGGCCAAGACATCTTGGCAACGGGATTCTAGTGATATTAGCGATCCGAGTCAAGCAGAAAAAAGCCCGCACTCCATGCTGAAAGATGATGCGGTAAAACCGGGTTTGGCTAAAAGTCAGCCGACGAAGAAAAACGGAGTCAAACCCGCATGCGCCGCCAGTTACAGGTGTGCTTGGCAACCAATCATAAGTATCACGCTGAAGATGAATATCTGCCGCAATGGGTTTTCAGCACTGCCGGTCCATCCCACGGCTTTGATGACCGGAAAAAACGGTTGTGCAACAATTCACGTATTCCAGACAACCGTTTTTGTGACGGACGAACTGGTAAATCAGGCGGCCAAGCGAATTGCTTCTTTCTTCTTCCTTATTTCACAGGCTCTTTCGAAGGCCTTCTTCTTGCCATGCTTGGCGACGGAGACGGAGGTCTTGCCCTGCTTGCCGTCTTTATTTACCCAGCTGACTTCATAGCGCCCGAGTTTTTCGTTCAGCCTGACTCCGACCACACCGGTAGAGGTGTTGCTCACCGTGACGAGGTGCCGGTCGGTCCGCTGCTTACCGAGTTCCTTCTCTTTTTTATCGCGCCAGGCCAGGGCGGAGAGCAAACTCGAATAACGGCCGCCGTTCTTTTTGTCGGAAAAGAACTTAGAGTGCGTCTTACCTAGAAATCTCACCCGCACATACCAGCCGTGAGTTCTTTTCGACTCCTGGTCGATTCTGGCTACATCCTTGTGTTTTTCGAGAAGTATTTTCTTTGACATTTCTCAAACTCCTTTGTTGCAGCAAAGTTCCGTTTATCGGGATTTGCTTTAAATTCGGTTATAGGTTTCCTGGACAATTTGTGATGCAAGTATAATATAAGTCAGGTCATCTATCTGTCAAGTTCATCTGACAACTTATTTAAATTTTTCATAAATGACTCTGGTAATGGGAGAACAAACCAAGTTGCCCGGTGTTGGTTAAAGGTAAGTTTCAGCTCAATTTGTTTTCGTTTAGGATGGCAATTTTTCTCTGAAAAATTTATCGTCTATCCTGATGACCATTAGATTCAAACAAACTCTTCAACGCGACCGCAAAGGTATAATGATGGACAAGGCCTCCGCCAAATTTGATGAACTTGTGGAAATAATCACCAGACTCCGCCAGCCTGACGGTTGTCCTTGGGACAGAAAGCAGACCGTGGAGTCATTCCGCCCCTATCTTCTCGAGGAGATGCACGAACTCTTCGAAGCCCTTGACCATGACGACCACCAGCATATCAAAGAGGAACTGGGCGACCTGCTGTTCCAGATCATATTTCTCGGCAAACTTTATGAAGAGCGGAACCTCTTTACTGTCGCCGAGATACTCGAAACTATTTCAGCAAAAATGATCCGCCGTCACCCCCATGTTTTCGGAGATAAAAAGTTTAATTCCGAAAAGGAAATGCGCAGGAACTGGAACAGAATAAAAAAACGGGAAAAAAAGGACAGCGGTCAACAGTACAAGGAATTTTTTTCCTTTCCCAAGTCTCTGCCGGCCCTGTTCAGAGCCCAGAGGGTTTCAGGGCAGGCAGTGAGCAGCGGTTTCGAATGGCCCGATATGAATGGGGTGGTGGCAAAACTCGACGAAGAGATTAAAGAGTTGAAGGAAGCCCTTGCATCGGGCAACCGGCAGGAGATCGAAGACGAACTCGGGGACCTGCTCTTCACCACGGTCAACGTTTCCCGCAAGGCCGGCTTCGAAGCGGAAACCATTCTCCAGCGCTCAACCGAAAAGTTCACCAGACGATTCACGAAAATGTCCGAACTTGCCGCCGGGAAAAACCGCTCTCTTGAAGAGCTTGATATCCTTGCCATGCAGGAATTATGGAACCAGGTGAAAAAAGATGAATAATCCGGATATTATATAAGTTAAAGTTACAGTATGCCACCTCTAAAAAAGTTGACACTGAAACCCTGCCGTGTTATCAGAGTGGCTTACTTTTTCTCCCCGAAGTGGGGGGAAGATACTCCTTGCTCTCCTTTCCGCAGATCAGCGGGCTGGGGGGCCGCAATCTTTAAGTCCACAAGGAGATTTAAATGCGAAGATATGAAACAATTGTAATCCTGAAGCCATCCCTGGGTGAGGCGGAAAACCAGGCGATTACCGACCGCGCCGTCGAAATCATTGAGCAATTCGACGGCTCCATCGTCCGAATTGACAACTGGGGTCTCAGGAAAACCGCCTATCCCATCGATAAGGAAACCCAGGGATATTACGTCTACCTGCAATACGCCGGCCTTCCCGCCGCGGTCTTCGAAATGGAACGGGTATTCCGGATCGATGAAAAAGTCATGAAATACCTTACCGTTAAACTGCAGGACGTCTTCACCGCCCTGCCGGAAGACGAGGTTGTCAAAGAGACCGAAAGCGAATCGGAAGCCGCTCCGGAAGCCCCCGAAGAAACAACCGAAGAGAGCAAAGAGGCAACTGAAAGCGCACCGGAAGCTGCCGAAGAGGAAAGCGAAGAGAACGCGGAAGCATCCAAACCCGCCGAAAATTAATATCGAAAATGGATAATCGCTTTTCGGCAAATCACCGAACAGCACCGCGACTCTAATCAATGTAACAATCCATCATTTTGACGGAGAAAGATATGGCAAGCAACAAAAACGCGAGGGGGGCCAAAAATCCCGCCCATAAAAAAAGAGCTTTTACCCGGAAAAAGGTCTGCCGCTTCTGTTCCGACGAGAGCCTGGTCATCGATTACAAGGAAACCAGAACTCTGAAGAATTTCATCACCGAACGGGGCAAAATTATCCCGCGGAGGATTTACGGCAACTGTGCCAAGCATCAGCGCCAGATGACCGAAGCCATCAAGAGGGCTCGACAAATCGCCTTGCTGCCGTACAGCGGCGACAGCAACTTCTAGTTTAGGAAAACCAAAGTTCGGAAACCGCATGGCTGAGTTGCAGGACGGCATTATCTCGCGTCTGAAAATAGACCCTGCGGGGGTAGCAATAGCATTTACCGTCTGGATTCTACCGATAGTCAGTGTCGAGTTCATGTGGCTGCAGTTTATCACTCCGCTGCCTGTCTTCTACTACCTGATGGAACCTGGCAGGGGCCGTGGCGTTAATACTTTATCAGTCGCCCTGCTGATTACCGGGGTGACCGCGATCGTATTCGGAGCGGCCACCTCCTTTTTCTTTCTGGTAACCATGATGCCGGCCGGCTATATGCTGGCCGCCGGCACGACGGCAAAAACCGGCCCGATCCGGGCGGGCCTTGGTGCCTTTATCGCCCTGGTCTTAAGCTGGGGAGCCTGGTCGTTGCTTTACAACTTGAGCAACCAGGCCAGTCTTTATCAGGATATTGTGACCAGCCTTGATCAAGGGCTTATCGTAGCCGGCAAGGCGATGCAGGACAGCGCGGAACTGCCGGTCGAACACGCCATGGCCCTGGAAACCGCAATCGAAAGGCTTCGTGATCTGATCCCGAGGGTAATGCCGGGTTTGTTAGCGGTCACCATGCTGAATGTGGTTTTTTTGAATATGCTTGTCGGCCAGTGGCTGTTAAACAGGAAAGAGCGGCTTCTGTCACCGTGGCCGCCCTTTGCGGATTGGCGGCTGCCGGAATGGCTGGTGGGATGGATTATAGTCGCCGGAGTTTTTTTGCTGTTGCCGGCCGGCTTGTTAAAGGACATCGGGCTTAACCTGGTCATGCTCACCGGAACCCTCTATTTCTTCCAGGGATTGGCGGTGATGAACGGACTGCTGACCAGATGGAAGGTCTCCCTGTGGATTTTGTTTCTGGGTCTGATCTTCTTTCAGGTGTACGGATTCATTTTTCTCGCGGTTTTGGGCCTGGCGGATGTATGGGTAGATTTCAGAAAGAAACAAACCCGATCGGACAACGATAAATCATAAAAAGTAACTCACCATGTTATTTCCCAGTGAGGAGGAATAAAAAAATGGAATTAATTCTTAAACGAACTATCGATAATCTCGGCGAAGAAGGCGACGTGGTAAATGTCAAGCCCGGTTTCGGCCGCAACTACTTGCTGCCGCAGGGTATCGCGGTCCAGGCTAATCCCGGCAACCTGACCATCCTTGAAAAGGAAAGAGCCGCCATCGAGGCCCGCAAGGCCGCCATGAGGTCCGAAGCGGAAAACATCTCCAAAAAGGTTGATGGTACGATCGTCGTAATCGAACAGCGAGCCGGCGAAGACGACAAGCTCTTCGGCTCCGTCACCACGGTTGATATCGCCGAAAAACTTGCTTCCCTGGGCATCGACATCGACCGGAAAAAAATCGTCCTCGACGAACCCATCAAGACCCTCGGCGAATACATGGTCAAGATCAAGATCGCCTACCAGGTAACGGCCGAGGTCAAGGTTCAGGTAGTGCCGCTGACCGCGGAAGAAAAAGTCGAGAAGGCCGAGAAGGCCGAGAAGGCCGAGAAGGCTTAATTTATCACCGACACACCTTTTTTGCCGTAACTGATCAAAGGGTTACGCGGAAACGAGCAACGGGAGATTCGATAACGGGCTCCCGTGTCCGTTTCAGGTGATGCCCGCTCTATGACTGCCCCGGTTCCACCATCAGGAACGAGCCGGGGCATTTTCATTAACAGTTGCATAACCATCCCGGAACTTTTTGCGAGTTGGTCATTTTTAGTGGACGACCGATCTAATTTTTAATAAGTTAACCGTTGTCCAACTTCTTCTAATTCTTCTTTTTCCATAACGTCAAGCTGCCAATGGAACCGGCCAGAAAGCAATCATCGACCATCCACCGTCTGCCTCCCCAGAATCTCGAGGCGGAACAGTGCGTACTCGGTTCCATCCTCCTCCATCAAGGTGCTATTCTCAAAGCGGTGGAGACTCTGGTCCCCGACGATTTTTACCGTGCCGAACACGGCCTGATCTACATGGCCATGATCAAACTCTTCGACAAATCCGAGCCCCAGGATCTGGTCACCGTCACAAACGTCCTCAAAAACGAGAACAAACTCGACAAGGTCGGCGGCCCGGCCTACCTGGCCACCCTTACCGATATCGTCCCGGTTGCGGCCAATATCGGCTATTACAGCAAGATAGTCAGGGATAAATCGATCCTCCGCCGGCTGATCACCACCTCCACCGAAATTGCCGGCCGCTGTTATGAACAGCAGGACGATATTAACGCCCTGCTCGACGAGACCGAGCAGACCATCTTCGAGATATCCAGTGCCAAGAGCAGTCAATCTTATTATCCGATCAGTTCGGTAATTAATGACAGCTTCAAGATGGTCGAGAAACTTTCGGAGAGAAAGGAACTTATCACCGGAGTGCCTTCCGGTTTCACCGAATTCGACAAAATGACCGCCGGCCTCCAGCCCTCGGACTTGATCATTATTGCCGGCCGCCCCAGTATGGGTAAAACCGCCCTGGCCATGAATATCGTCCAGAACTCGGCAATGCTGAGCAAGGTGCCGGTCGGAGTTTTCAGTCTGGAGATGTCGAAGGAGCAGCTCGGCATGAGAATGCTCTGCTCAATCAGCCGGGTCGACTCCCAGAGGCTGCGGACCGGCCGGGTTCGTGACAACGACTGGCCCAACCTGGCCCGGGCCCACGGCATGCTTTCGGAAAGCCCCATATTCATTGATGACACCCCGGCGATTTCGATCCTGGAAATCCGGGCCAAGTCCCGGAGGCTTAAGACCGAACACGATATCGGGCTGATCGTTGTCGACTACCTGCAACTGATGCGGGGCCGCGACTCGGCCGAGAGGCGTGAGCAGGAGATCAGCGAGATATCGCGATCCCTTAAAGCAATGGCCAAGGAGCTCCACGTTCCGGTCATCGCCCTCTCCCAGCTGAATCGAGGCCTGGAAAGCCGGCCCAACAAACGCCCCCAACTCTCCGATCTGCGTGAATCCGGGGCCATCGAGCAGGACGCCGATCTTATCTGCTTCATCTACCGGGACGAGGTCTATAACAAGGCCGAGGACAATCCCAACAAGGGCATTGCCGAGTTAATCGTCGGCAAGCAGCGGAACGGGCCGACCGGCACGGTACACATGACCTTTATCGATTCGATCACCACTTTCGAAAACCTGGCCCGCCACGATTATCCCGAAACAGCATAAATATTAAAAGGATCACATGTCCGATCAGAAAAATATCAAATACGATTTCGCCGCCATCGAAAAAAAATGGCGCGAGCGGTGGCTGACCGAAAAAACCTTCAAAGCCGAGAAAGACGCCTCCCGCCCCAAGTATTATCTGCTGGAGATGTTCCCCTACCCATCCGGCAAGATCCATATGGGCCATGTCCGCAACTACACGATCGGTGACGTGGTGGCCCGCTATAAAAGGATGAAGGGCTTCAACGTCATCCATCCCATGGGCTGGGACGCCTTCGGCCTGCCGGCTGAAAACGCGGCGATCAAGAACAACACCCATCCCGCCCAATGGACCTACGAAAACATCGATTACATGAGAACCCAGCTCCAGCGCATGGGATTCAGTTACGACTGGGACCGGGAGCTCGCCACCTGCAATCCCGACTACTACCGTTGGGAGCAGCAGTTTTTTATCGAACTTTACAGAAAGGGCCTGGTCTACCAGAAAGTGACCACCGTCAACTGGTGCGAAGAGTGCCAGACCGTGCTGGCCAACGAGCAGGTGATTGAAGGACTCTGCTGGCGCTGCGACCGGCCGGTCAGGTTGCGCAAGATGAACGGCTGGTTCTTCAAGATTACCGATTACGCCGAAGAGCTCCTTAACGAATGCGACAACCTGACCGGCTGGCCGGAAAATGTTTTAACCATGCAACGCAACTGGATCGGCAGATCAACCGGCGTCGAAGTCGATTTTCCGCTGACAGGCAGCGATGAGGCCCTGTCAATATTCACCACCCGCCCCGACACCATCTTCGGAGTGACCTTCATGTCACTGGCCCCGGAGCACCCCCTGGTCGAGAAGCTCAGCGCCGGTACCGACCGGCAGGCCGAGATCAGCGAATTCGTCGAAAGGACCACCTCCCTCAAACAGCTGCAGGAACCTGATCAGGAACTCGACAAGGAAGGGGTCTTCACCGGCCATTACTGCGTGAATCCTTTCAACGGCGACAAGGTGCCGATCTACGTTGCCAATTTTGTCCTGATGGAATACGGCACCGGCGCGGTAATGGCGGTCCCCGCCCACGATCAGCGCGACTTCGAGTTCGCCCGCAAATATGAAATCCCGATCAAGGTGGTGATCGAACCGGCCGGCCAATCCCTTGATCCGGCCGCCATGACCGAGGCCTTTACCGAACCGGGCATCCTGAGCGCCTCCGGTGATTTTACCGGGTTGGCCAGCGAGGAAGCCAAGGGGAAGATCATCGCCCATGCCGAGAGCAAGGGCATCGGCCGCGGCAAGGTCAACTTCCGCCTCCACGACTGGGGCATCTCCCGCCAGCGTTTCTGGGGTACGCCGATCCCGATGATCCACTGCCAGAAATGCGGAATCCAGCCTGTCCCGATCGAAGAGCTGCCGGTGGTTCTGCCCTCGGAGGTGTCCATCGACCGGAGCGGCAAATCACCGCTTCATACCCTGGAGAGCTTCTACAAAGTATCCTGCCCCGCCTGCGGCGGCGAAGCCCGTCGCGAAACCGACACCATGGACACCTTTGTCGAATCATCCTGGTACTTCGCCAGATACTGCTGTCCCGATTTCACCGACGGACCGCTCGAAAAAGAGGCAGTCGATTACTGGCTCCCGGTCGACCAGTATATCGGCGGGGTGGAGCATGCCATCCTTCATCTGCTCTATGCCCGCTTTTTCACCAAGGCCCTGCGCGACCTCGGGTATCTGATCATTGACGAGCCCTTCACCAATCTGCTGACCCAGGGCATGGTGATCAAGGACGGCGCCAAGATGTCAAAATCGAAGGGCAACGTCGTCGACCCCAACGAGTTGATCGAACGATACGGCGCCGACACCGTCCGGCTGTTCAGCCTCTTCGCCGCCCCGCCGGACAAGGATCTGGAGTGGAACGATCAGGGCGTGGAGGGCGCCTCCCGCTTTCTGTTCAGGATTTTCCGCTTTGTCATGGCCAACCGGGAGATGCTCAAGGCTGCACCCGCCCGGGTAGTCGCGGACAATCTTAACGATGTAACCGATAACGGGATAAGCCGCCCAGGATTAGCCAATCTCCCAGCCGGTAAGCGATTACAGGGTGCCGGAGATGCAAGGCATCGGCCCGCGAAGTGTACTGATGTACATGAGCAGGCCGATAACACAGCAGATTCGGTATCCTGTGATCGCTTACTTAACGATAGCAGCCGGGCCTTGCACCGCAAAACCCACCAGACCATCCGCAAGGTAGGGGTCGACATTGAGACCCGGTTCCACTTCAATACCGCGATCAGCGCCGTAATGGAACTGACCAACCTGTTATTCTCGGCCACCGCTGAGGGAGCCGAAGAACAAATCGAACCGGCCATTATCCGGGAAGCGGTGGATGCGACCCTTGCCCTGCTTTGCCCGATGACACCCCATCTCTGCGAAGAACTCCGGCAAGTGATTGGTCATGATGCCGGCCTGAATGAAGTTGCCTGGCCCTTCTACGACGAACAAGCGGCCCGGGAGGATGAAATCACCGTGGTCCTTCAGGTCAACGGCAAGGTCAGAAGCCGGCTGCAGGTGGCGGCTGATATCGGCGAGGAAGAGTTGAAAGAAAAGGCGACAACCGACCCGAATGTCCTGAAATTCAGCGAAGGTAAAACGGTCAGAAAGGTCATCGTCGTTCCCGGAAAACTGGTAAATATAGTAGCCACGTGAAAAAAACCGCCGCCTCATTAATTTTAACTTTTATCATTCTCCTGCCCTTGCAGGGGTGCGGGTATCACAATCCCTATCGGCAAAAGATCGAAGGGGGCGAACCGGCCGCCGTTGTCTATATGAAGGTCTGGGACAACCGTACCAACGAGCTGGGTCTGGATAATCTGATCTACCGGAAGACGGCCGACTGGCTTCAACAGTCCCGTCACTTACGGATCACCCGGGACAGCGGCCAGGCCGACTATATCCTGACCGGGACGATTCTGTCGGTTAATTATCCGGCCACGGCTTACTCGGCAACCGATGTCGCCTCCACCCTGAAAGCCGAGGTCAGAGCTTCGTACCAACTTAACGGGCGGGCCGCCGGCAAAACGGTCTGGCGGGTCGAAGAGACTCTCCGGCAGGCCGACTATCCGGCCGGCTCCGACGCGGTCCGCAGCCAGAGCAATAAAAAAGAGGCCCTGGAGACGATTGCCGATGAACTGGGCGAGCAGATCTATTTGAGGATCACGGCGACACTTACCGGCAACCGTGGCAAATGATGCACTTCCGATCTCATCAACCTGAATCCGTGACGGCTTCGTGGTGGATTTTACTTATCAGTCTGTAATTACATTAGATAATCGTTTTTCCCCGAATTGCCAGGGTTTACCCCGCCGCCCTGCGGGGCGCCCGATAACGGCGCATCTGCGGCGTTGGCAACTCGTTAATATAAAGCTGAGTTGAGCAGCTCGGCTGCTCGTGCGAAACTTATGCCCTTTTGGGTGTACCATCAGTATTATCAACATCGTTGCCACTTGCATCTGCACCGTTCTCGAACGCTCACGGATTCAGGATCAATAAATAAGGTTATTTTTTTAGTCATAAATTTTTCATAAAGAGGAACAACATGCCGTCACGTAAAGAACTGGCCAACGCAATCAGAGCCCTGAGCATGGACGCCGTCCAGAAAGCCAACTCGGGCCACCCCGGCGCCCCGCTGGGCATGGCCGATATTGCCGAAGTGCTCTGGAACGATTTTTTAAAGCACAATCCCGCCAATCCCAAGT
>JAWOIQ010000132.1:0-7001 GCA_046484585.1 Desulfurivibrionaceae bacterium | reverse complement strand
TTCAGAGTCTCGACAACATGCTCCATCTCTTCTTCGGTGCATTCGTCGTCAATATGGGCCGCCTCCAGCAGAAGGACCCCGGCCGCGACATGCTTCTTGCGTTCCGGATTTCCGGGGCTCTCCGACTTCTCATCCTTCTTGCCCTCAAGAATACTCTTGATAATGGTCAGCATGCGTTAACACCTCCGGTTCCATGATTATATCGAATATTGCATCGCTGGTTTTGAAAAATCTGAATAATGGTCGATTTTATCAGCTAATTAATTGAATTTATTAAAGGTTTTCGGGGTTGCAGTCGGCGGTTTTCGGGCCGGGCTCAAGGTCGGCAAGACTTCGCGGAGAGCGGGCAGGATCCCCCCCGGCTGCAAAAGCCGGTGGATCGGTTTCCGGCGGCTTTTCGCGCTATGCCAGGTTAGCCCGGGATTCCTTCCTTGCGAGCCTCTAGCTCCTCCCAGCGGGAATAGGTCGTCGCCAGGGCGATTTCCAGTTCTTCAAGGCGGGTTCTGGCCCGGGCTACTTCGGCGCCGTCACTCTGATAAAAGGACTGATCGGCCAGCTTTTCATAAAGTTCGCGCTGCTCGGTTTCGAGCTCTTCAATCTTTTCCGGTAATGTTCCAAGCTCCGCCTTCTCCTTGAAAGAGAGTTTGCGGAGCCTGGGGCCGCTTGACTGGTTGCGCTCCCCGGCCGTTTCCTTAACGGCCCTTTTCCCGGAGCCGGCCGGGTCGGGCCGCTGGACGAGCCAGTCGTCATAACCGCCCACATATTCCTGGAGTTTGCCGCCGCCTTCAAAAGCGATGGTGCTGGTCACCACGTCATTCAGGAAGGCCCGGTCATGACTGACCAGGAGAACCGTACCCTTGTACTCCAGCAGAAGTTCCTCAAGCAGATCCAGGGTCTCCATGTCGAGATCGTTGGTCGGTTCATCGAGGACCAGAATATTGGAGGGGCGGGAGAAGAGCTTGGCGAGGAGAAGCCGGTTCCTCTCGCCGCCGGAAAGGATCCGGACCGGCGACCGGGCCCGGTCCGGGGTGAAGAGGAAATCCCCCAGATAGCCGATCAGATGGCGCTGCCGCCCGTTGATCTCAATGGTGTCGCTGCCGTCGCCGAGATTGTCGATCACCGTCCGGTCCGGATCGAGCTGGGCGCGCTGCTGATCGAAATAGACCGGCTGCAAATTGCTGCCGAGCCTGATTTCGCCGCGGTCCGGGCCGAGTTCGCCGAGCATCAGCCGCAGGAGGGTGGTCTTGCCGACCCCGTTGGGACCGATGATGCCGATCTTGTCGCCCCGCAGGACCGTGGTGGAGAAATTATCGATAATCGTCTGCTCTTCGAAGGAAAAACCGACATTTTTCATGACCGCCACCAGTTTGCCGGAGATGCCGGCCGCGGTGATGTCCATTTTCGCCTTGCCGAGTTGCTCGCGGCGCTCCTGGCGATGCCGGCGCAATTCCTGAAGCTCCCTGACCCTCCCCTCGTTCCGGGTCCGGCGCGCCTTGACCCCTTTGCGGATCCAGACCTCTTCCTGGGCCAGTTTCTTGTCGAACTTGGCGTTATGGACAACCTCCTCGGCGAGAACCTCATCCTTGCGGCGCAGATAGGTCTCATAATTTCCCGGCCAGCTCGTAACCCGGCCCCGATCGAGATCAATGATTCGGGTGGCGATTTTCCTGAGCAGTTCCCGGTCGTGGGTCACAAAGAGCAGGGCGCAGCGGCAGGAGAGCAGGAATTCCTCCAGCCAGGAGATCGCCGCCAGATCGAGATGGTTGGTGGGCTCGTCCAAAAGCAGCAGGTCCGGATCGCTGACCAGAGCCCGGGCCAGCAGGACCCGCCTTTTCATACCGCCGGACAGCGAGGAAAACTCCTGATCGCCGTCAAGCGCCAGCCGGGAGAGAACCGTCTCGATCCTCTGCTGGGCCTGCCAGGCATCGGCGTGGGCCATTTCCTCTTCCACCGCGGCCAGTTCTTCCACCAAGGCGTCGTTGCCGCTTTCGGCCATCCGGCTGACCACGCTGTGATGTCTGGCCAGCAGCCCGAGCAATTCGCCGATCCCGCCGGCCACCACATCATAAACGCTGCCGGTCAGATGGTCGGGGACCTCCTGGCGGAGGCGGGCGACCGTCAAACCCTGCTGCCTGAAGATCTTGCCGCCATCGGCTTCGAGTTCCCCGGCAATCAGCTTCATAAGAGTCGACTTGCCCTCGCCGTTGCGCCCGACCAGGCAGAGCCGCTCCCCGGCCTCGATCTGCATAGTGATGCCGTCAAACAACGGCGCCCCGCCAAAGGCGAGAGATACTTCCTGTAAATCAATCAGTGCCATAAAATTACCAATAAGCCTCAATGAAAATCTGCGTAAAAGAAAAGCCCAGGCTGGCTTTTGCGCATGGCAAAAAGGGTCCGGGCTTGTTCAGCGAACGAACTAAATGGAAGGTACTTCAACTAGCTCAGCACGAACGTTAAATCAATAAGCTATTCCGCTCACCCTGAGCTTGTCGGAGGAGGGTTTTTTTGACTTTTTGCGACGCCATCAACTATTGAACTCCGACATAAACACCCGCCAGCCACATGCCGGCCAGGACACTGACCCCCTCTTCAACCATGGCCCCCTGCCCATGTTTTTTGCCGTCCTGCCACTCTCCCACATATTTGCTGCCGTCGATATAGGTCAAGGTGCCGTAGCCGGCCGGCTTGCCGTCCCGCCATTCCCCGACATACTCCCGGCCTTCGGGATAGGTGTAGGTCCCCCAGCCATGGCATTTGCCTTCCCTGTATTCCCCGACATAGCGGCCGCCGTCGGCATATTTATAAACCCCGGCGCCGTCCGGCTTGCCGTTTTTGTGTTCTCCCTGATAAGTGCTGCCGCCGGTGGCGGTCAGAAATCCCTGCCCGTGGAACAGGCCGTCCCTGAATTCTCCCTCGTAATTTCCGCCGTCGGCAAACTGGTATTTACCCCGGCCGTGGTAGACCCCCTCCCGCCACTCCCCGACATAGCGGCTGCCGTCGGGATGGGTAAAGGTGCCCTGGCCGTTCGGCACTCCGTCCTTTATCTCGCCGACATATCTGGAGCCGTCATTATTGGCCAGCTCCCCCCGGCCGTTGCCCTGCTGCTTGCCATAACGCCACTCGCCCTCATAACTGCTGCCGTCGGCAAAGGAATATGTACCGCGGCCATGCTGGCGACCGTTATCGACCCCGCCGACATATCTTGAGCCGTTGGCATAAGTCAGGGTGCCATTGCCCTGGATCTGGTCGTCTTCCCAGGATCCTTCGTATTTAGAACCCCGGGGCTGGGACCAGACCCCCTGGCCATCTCTTCGGCCATTTTTGAATTCACCGGCGTACATCGATTGATCCAGATAGACGATCAGGCCGGTGCCGTTCTCGCAGTCACCCTCGAAGCATTTTCCCTGCCGGACCCCGTTCTTGTACTCCCGGACGTCCTTTTTGCCTTCAACCGAAACCCAGATCACCTTGCCGTGTCTCTTCCCCTCTTGCCAGCCGCCGATAAACTTGGAACCGTTAGGAAATTCCCAGGTGCCCTGGCCGTTTACACAGTCACCCTCCACGCAACTCCCTTCGTCAAAACCGAAAGAATGGAGTGGAAAGAGGGCGCCCAGCAATATCAATAAAGATAAAATCTTAAGCTTCATAGTTTGATCCAGAAAAAAATCCGCCGGGATGACAGTTAAAATAAGCCGTTACAGCTCCATTGTCCAGAGCCGGATGGCAAAACGGTCCAGAGAAAAGATCTTGAGAGAATAAAGTGCGCCCACCATTTTACAGAATAAAAGGGGATCAATGGAAAAGAGGGAAAACTATTAAGATATCGATTTTATACAGGAAACAAAAAAGAATCGCCACCCTTGATAATCAGTAAAGGATGGCGATTCGATATAACAAAATGGTGGAGGCGGCGGGAGTCGAACCCGCGTCCGGAAACACTCCCCTGTAGGCGTCTACATGCATAGTCCTGTCAAAAAGTTATTTATCGTGTCGAAGCATCTCCAGGACAAGAATTTCCAACACTATCCTGCTAAAGATTCGCCCATCGGCCGGCAAGCACAGCCGGCAGGCTATCCCGTATTAGCGACGTTCAGTCAAAACCCCACGGGAAGGGGTTATGATGAACGGTAGCAATTTACGCTGCTACAGCATGTGCATAATCGTCAGCGATTATGTTTATATCTGACAGTTTAACGAGTTATCAGAACTCGGCACGCAGCCCAAGCTTATATGTCCCCGTCGAATCCGTTTCGCCCCCATAATTTATATTAATAATTAACCGTGTGGAATTAAGGATCGGGGGATCCCATAATTCCGGCTTTTACTTTATTCTTTTCTTAAGGCTCGCTCCATTTCGCGGTCGCTTTCCTTCTTCTTCAGCGTAGCCCGCTTGTCGTAGAGCCGTTTGCCGCGGCCCAGGCCCAATTCGATCTTGGCCTTGCCGCTGCCTATAAAGTATATCTTCAAGGGGATCAGGGCAAATCCTTTTTCCTGAATCTTGCCGATCAGTTTTTTGATTTCCCGGCGATGGAGCAGCAGTTTTCTGACCCGCTCGGCCTCGGGCGCGTTGTAACTGGCATGGCTGTAGGGCGAAATATGGACATTATAGAGGAAGACCTCGCCGTTCTTGACTTTGGCGAAACCGTCCTTCAGATTGACCTTGCCGGCCCGGATCGACTTCACCTCGGAGCCCTTCAAGACCATGCCGGCCTCCAGGGTGTCATCGATGAAATAATCGTGATAGGCCTTCTTGTTTTTTGCCGCTACCTTGCCGGACACCCGCCCTTCTCCTTCTGAAAAACACCAACAAAAAACCCCTGCCTTTCAGACAAAAGCAAGGGACGCCGTCAACCACTTGTTTATTACTATAACCAGTATCGCGCTTTTTGGCAAAGAGAGAGTGTCCGAGACAACTCGAATCCACCGATCACAGGATGAGACGCCCAGGTTCGGCCATTCTCCCATCCTGTAAGGGACATGGATAATTATAAAAGTACCGTTTATACCGCAAAAGGGCACCCCAAGGGTTCTGTTCAATCCTCCCTTGAGGAGGGCATTTGCTTCGCGGCACATAAGTTTCGTTTGGGCCGGCAAGCGGCCCAACTCAGCTTTATACCGCAAAAGGGCATAAGTTTCGTTTGGGCCGGCAAGCGGCCCAACTCAGCTTTATCTTTGTCGGCATGCCGGCATGCTTTTAGCCGGCATCCAGCGAATGATCTGGATTCCGACTTAAAACCTGCCGGAATGACGGACTTTGCGATGCGTGGTAAAACGGTATATCAACAATTTCTTAGTCCCTAAGAACCGGCTTAAAAACTCTCACCCCTAACTCCCCTAACCCCTCACCATCATCGCTCTTGCAGCGGTCATTAAGTCCTTAGCCTTGAACCTTGCATCTTGGACCTTGAACCTGTCCTTACTTACCCTCACCTCTAGAGCTTCAAAATATTCTTCAGAAATTGCCCGGTATAAGAAGTTTCAACCCGGCAGATCTGCTCCGGCGTACCCGCGGCAACGATTTCGCCGCCACCGTCGCCGCCCTCGGGGCCGAGATCCACAACATAATCCATCGTTTTTATAACATCAAGGTTGTGTTCGATAATCACCACGGTATTGCCCTGGTCAACCAGGCGGTTCAGAACCTTGAGCAGGTTCTTGATATCGGCGGGATGGAGGCCGGTGGTTGGTTCATCGAGGATATAGAGGGTCCGGCCGGTGCCGCGCTTGCTCAGTTCCCGGGCCAGTTTGATCCGCTGGGCCTCGCCGCCGGACAGGGTGACCGATGACTGGCCCAGGGCAATATAGGACAAGCCCACGTCGAACAAGGTCTGCAAGCGGGCGCGTACCGGGGGGATCTTGCTGAAGAATTCCAGGGCCTCCTCGACATTCATCGCCAGGATATCGGCAATATTTTTATCGCGATAGCGGATTTCCAGGGTCTCGCGGTTGTACCGCTTGCCCTTGCAGGTCTCGCAGGTCACATAGATATCGGGCAGGAAATGCATGGCGATCCTGATCACCCCCTCCCCTTCACAGGCCTGGCAGCGCCCCCCCTTCATGTTAAAACTGAAGCGGCCGGGTTTATAGCCCCGGGCCCGGGATTCAGGCAGATTACTCAGGAGTTCCCGGATCGGGGTCAGGACCCCGGTGTAGGTGGCGGGATTCGATCTCGGCGTGCGGCCGATCGCGCTCTGGTCGATGTCGATAATCTTGTCGACCAGTTCCAGCCCTTTAATCGCCTTGCAGGGGCCGGCCATCTCCCGCCCCTCATTCAATCTGTTGAGCACCTGTTTATAGAGGGTTTCAATGACCAGCGAGCTCTTCCCCGAACCGGAAACCCCGGTTACGCAGGTCATAACCCCCAGGGGGAAGCCCGCGGTGATATTTTTGAGGTTATTGGCGGTCGCCCCTTTAAGGTAAAGCCACTTGCTCTTCCCCGGCAGACGCCTTCTTCGGGCGGGCACCCCGATTTCAAGGCGGCCGGCCAGATAGCCGCCGGTCTGGGATTTTTTCGACTGGAGCAGCTTCTTGACGGTGCCGCTGAAGACCACTTCGCCGCCGTGCACCCCGGCGCCCGGCCCCATATCAAGGACATAATCGGCTGCCAGGATCGTATCCGAATCATGCTCCACCACCAGCACGGTGTTGCCGAGATCGCGCAGGCGGGTCAGGGTGTTGATCAACCGCTGGTTGTCGCGCTGATGGAGGCCGATACTCGGCTCGTCGAGAATATAAAGGACCCCGGCCAGTCTCGATCCGATTTGCGAAGCGAGGCGGATACGCTGGGCCTCGCCGCCGGACAGGGTCGACGCCCTCCGCTCCAGGGAGAGGTAGCTCAACCCGACGTTGATCAAGAAGGTCAGGCGGTCGCCGATCTCCTTGATAACCCGCTCGGCGACGAACTGTTCCTGGGCGCTGAAATCCATTTCCTGCAGGGCCTGCTGCAAGTTGCCGATCGACAGGGCGGTCAGTTGATTAATCGCCCAGCCCCCGACCCGGAC
>JAWOIQ010000099.1:0-15044 GCA_046484585.1 Desulfurivibrionaceae bacterium | reverse complement strand
ACTTCATGCCCGGATCGGTGCTCCGGCCCTTCCACTTGCTGGCGATCAGGTCGAGGACCAGTTGTTCCACGTCGCCGGGCATCTCGACGAAGCCCTCCTCGTAGGCCACATGGTAGTTCCGCCGTCCCCGGGTCCAGCGGTGGTAGTGCGTGATCCCGCGGCCGTCCACCTCGTAGTCGTCCGGATCCACGGCCTCCCAGTCGCCGCCCACGCCGGTCCGGTAGGTGATCGTGACGTCCGCCTCGTCCACGGGCGGCTGACGCAGCCAGAGTGTCGGCAGGCCGGGGCGGAAACGGTAAGGACTTACAAGAGCGGCAACCACCGGGAGATCCTGATCGCGGTCGGGGCCGACGCCGGGATGATGGCCAGGGTCGACGGGATGGCTGGGCTCCATACCGTGATCGCCGTCCCGAAGAAAGAAGGGGCTTTAGCCGGCTGGGCCGAAACATGGTCGCCCCTGATTCCCGGCGCGAAAAAGAGGATTAAGGAAAAGGTGTCGATTGACCCGGTAATTGCGGATGCCCTATCGGCTCTTGCGGTCGGGATCAATCTCTCGGTGCATGGCCTGGCCGTCCAGGACAGGAAGCAGGTTGAAAATATGATCAGGCTCCTGAAGCAGAATAAACATCAGGAAAAACCGGCAAATATCCGGGCCTGGGCGGTAGGGCATGGCTGGCACCCAGAAACAGCGGATGAACTGGTAAAGATCTGGGAAGAGGTATACGGTCTGAAATCCGCCTCAATCGCCAATTCACGGGTTGATAATACAGCCCCAATAACTACCCCATCCGGAGGAGGCTTGGTTCGCACCGTAAGCCGGCGGAAAGGAGCCCTCCCGAAGAAAGGCGCTGAGGGTCAAGTCTTTGCTTGATTCACTCATTGCGTGATGTATTGCATCCGTATGGCAAGACCAAACAAAACAGCTACTTTCCCAGAGCAAAAAGCTAAGAAAAAGGCTTGTTGAAATAAAAGAAGAACTGAGTAAGAGTCAAGCAAAGACTTGACCCCAGCGCGAGACCCCAGCGCGACCCCAACGCTGTGACCCCAACGCTGACGACCCTCACGCTACTTTTGAGTCGTCATGATTCACACGCTACCTTGCGGCAGCGTCCGGTAACTGTGCCTCTGTGCTCAACTGTGGGGGATTGAACAGGCGAGTTCCGGGGGACTGCTCGAAGTAAGGTACCCCCGGAAATGCCTTTTCTGCCGGCGCCCCCCAATGCTTCCCATAATGTTATGGAAAAAACAATCCATGTAAGTTATTCTTACACTTTTCGCCGATGACTGTGTAGTGACGGTGTCGCAAAAAAGCATCCAAAAGGGGCATGGGAATCCGATCCGCTGCGTCGTATCCCAAGGGTCCTGTTCAATATGCCATCATGGGCTTCGGCGGTTAATCAAATTCATGGGGGATTGAAATGATTAAGAATGCTGGTCCCAGCAAGCTTCGCGGCCTGGCGCTGCTGCTTCTCGCCGTAACCCTTATTCTTCCTGCCCGAGCCGCGGCCCAGCCCGAAAAACTGCTGATCGGCTTAATCCCGGAGATAAATATATTCAAGCAGAAACAGCGTTTTAACTCGCTGGGCGCCTACCTTTCCGAAAAAACCGGTCTGCAAGTGCAATTCACTATCTTGAGCCGCTACGGCAATATCATCGACAGCTTCACTTCAGAAAGGATGGACGGCGCCTTTTTCGGTTCCTTTACGGGTGCCATGGCTATTCGCAAGCTGGGCGTCATTCCCCTGGCACGGCCGGTCAACCCGGACGGCTCCTCGACCTATCACGGTCTGCTGCTGGTGCGCAAGAGCGACAAGATCGATTCGGTCGCCGATGTGGCCGGTAAGCGGATGGCCTTTGTCGACAAGGCAACCACGGCAGGTTTTATTTTCCCCTTGGCCTATCTGCGTGACAGCGGGATCAGCAGCGAGGCCGATTACTTCGGGGAGTACTTCTTCACCGGCAGTCATGATGCCGCCATCATCGCCCTTTTGGACGGCCGGGCCGATATCGCTGCCGTCAAGCACTCCGTCTATAATCGTCTCAACCGGGAAAACCCCAGAGTGGGAGAAGAGCTGAAGGTGATTGCCAAATCATCAAACGTTCCGTCCAACGGGCTCTGCGTGCGCCCGACCCTGGCCGAGCACATCCGGGCCAAGCTGCAAAAAGCCCTGCTGGACCTGGAAAGCGCCCCCGAAGGCCAGGAGGTCTTACGCATGTTCGGCGCCCTTCGTTTCCTCAAAACCACCGCGGCCGACTATCAGCCGGTTTTCGAGATGGCGGAAAAGGCAGGGATAGATATCGGGAATTATGACTACCTTAATAAATGATGGGGTCGCAACAACTCCGATCTCTCGCGTCGCTGCGTATTTTTGCCTCTTCGGCATACCACATCTATGGCCTCACTCGCAAAAATACACTATTTCTTGTTTATCGAACTTTTTGCTTAGCCATCCCGAAACTTTTTGCGGATTTATCGTAAATGATTCGGGTTTGACTAACATGCATCAGTGAGGCTTTTAAACGGCATGAAACGCAAAATCGTCAGCGCTCTTCTTGTTCTTTTTCTATTTTCGGCCACCGGAGCGATTCTGGCGACCTTTTTTATCACCCATTCCACCGCTACCCTGAGCCGTCTGGTCACCCTGCACCAGATCGAAGATCTCCGCCAGCACCTGATCATTTCGATTCAGACGGTGCAGTCCGATCTCTATACCGTCCATACCAAGCTGGGGCAGAAGATCGACGCCGTGGTCGACAATGTCAGTATGCTGGCGGAATCGGCCCGGAATTGCACCTCCTGCCACCATGAGCCGGGGGTTAACGCCGATATTCTGGCAGTGGGCGAGCAGATCTCCGCTTATCAGGAGGCCTTGAGCTACTACATCACCGCCTCGGCCAACCGTGAGCGTATTGAGGGACTGCAACTGGACGCGGCCGCCATCGGCAACCAGATCCTGGCTTCCACCGAAAATATGTCGATCAGGGCCTCCCAAAATCTGGAGGAGATGACCCGGGCCGCCATGGAGAAGATTGAACAGGCCAAGGCCATCCTCTTTTCCACCATCATCCTCAGCTTCCTGTTCGCGGTATTTACTGCCGTCCATCTTATTCGTTCGGTTACCGGTCCCATCGAGAAAATGGTTTCCGCGACCCGGGCTCTTGCCAGTGGCGATCTCAGCCATGTGGTTCCCGCCGCCGACCGCACCGAGTTCGGCGAACTGGCCCGCCATTTCAATACGATGAGCAGCACCCTCAGGAACAACTATGCCCGGCTTCTCAGGGAGGTCGAGGAGCGGCGCTTGGCGGAAGCGGCCCTCCTGGAGAGTGAGGAGCGTTACGCCATCGCGGCCAGCGGTGCCAACGACGGTCTTTGGGATCTGGATCTCAGAACCAATTCCATCTATTACTCCTACCGCTGGAAATCCATGCTCGGTTATGGTGACGAAGAAATCGCCGGGAAGCTGGAGGAGTGGCTGGAGCGGGTGCATGATCTCGACCGGGAGCATGTAGAGGCCAAGTTGACCGCTCATATCAACGGGCATAACGACCATTTTGAATGTGAATACCGGATTTATCACAAGAACAATTCGCTTCGCTGGATGCTGGCCCGCGGCCTGGCCGTCAGGGACGAGCGTGGGACTGCCTACCGGATGGCCGGCAGTCAGACCGACATCACCGCCCGAAAATCGGTGGAAGAACAGCTGATCCACGATGCCTTCCACGACGCCATGACCAATCTCCCCAACCGGGCCCTGTTCCTGGATCGTTTGCAGCAGGTGGTCAACACCGCCAAACGTCACCCCGAGTACTTCTATGCCGTGCTTTTTACCGACCTGGATCGCTTTAAATTTATTAACGACAGCCTGGGGCATGAGGTCGGTGACAAGCTGTTGATCGAGATCGGCAGCAGGCTGTATGGCTGCCTGAGGCCCGGGGACACCGTGGCGCGCCTGGGCGGCGATGAGTTCGCCATCATTCTGGAAGATATCGCCGCAAAGGAAGATGCCGAGCTCATCGCCGGGCGCATTCTGGAAGCCGTGAACTCGCCCGTGGAAATTGACGGGCATGATTTATTCCTATCCCAGAGCATTGGTATCGCATTAAAGTCCGACTGCTACGAGTGCCCTGAAGAAATTCTGCGCGATGCGGATATCGCCATGTACCGCGCCAAGGCTAAAGGGGGGGGCTGTTATGTCTTTTTTGATGCCAGTATGCATGTCAGCATCTTAAAGAGAAACAATATGGAAGCAGATCTGCAGGTGGCGATTAAGGATTTTGCGGACTTTGTCATTCATTATCAGCCGATCATGAATCTTCGGGGAGAAAACCTCAGCGGCTTCGAGGCTCTGGTCCGCTGGCAGCACGACAGCCTTGGTCTGGTGTCGCCGAACGAGTTCATTCCCCTGGCCGAGGAAACCGGTATAATCATCCCGCTGTCCAAGTGGATCATCAAGGAATCATGCAGCCAATTGCAGTGCTGGCAGGATCTCTATCCATCCTCCCAGCCTCTGAAGATGAGTGTCAATATCACCACCCGGCTTCTGATGGCGCCCGGTTTCGTCGACTACATCAAGGCGTGCCTGAACGAATACGAGCTGGTCTCTAAAACTCTGATTCTGGAGATCACCGAAAGTGTCATCCTAGATCACTCCGCGGAGACCGAGGACACTCTGCGGAATTTACAAAAACTCGGAGTCCATATCCACATCGACGACTTCGGCACCGGTTACTCATCGTTGAGTTATCTGCATGATTTTCCGGTTAACGGCCTGAAGATCGACCGCTCCTTCATCAAAAATATGGCAAAGTCCAGCGAAAACGCGGAGATCGTCAAGACTATCGTCGCCCTGGCGCACAACCTCAAACTCGATGTCATTGCCGAAGGGCTTGAACTGGACGCCCAGCTCTCCACCATCCGGGGTCTTGACTGCAATTTCGGCCAGGGATTCTTCTTCTCCAAACCCCTGGACGCCGAGGCGATTTCGCTCTGGATTGTGGAGAAATCGATGAAATTTGCCGAGAAGCCCCCCCCCGGAGAGGGACTTGGGTAAATCCTGGTTCAGCGACGGTTATTGAACAGTTTGTCCTGTCAGAATTTATCGCCCGATTATGATCTTTATCGACCAGATGCAGATAACCGTATTCGCTTTCCGTCAAACGAACCGCCTCTTCGTGGGCGTGATCAAGAAGTTTCTGTTCCGGTAATATGCCCAACAGACATAGAGGAGCATTAATGAAAAGGAGTATGCCGTGAAAGTTGAAAAAGAGAAAAACAAAAAGGTCTTTGTCGATCAAGAAGGTGTGGCGGCCCTCAAATGTCCTTTGTGCTCTTTAGAAAAATCAACACGCGTCGATTCACTGGGAATAAGAGAAAAGAACCTCAGGGACCACTGTATAGTCAGATGTAAATGCCAAACAAGATTTGCGGTAACATTAGAATTCCGAAGGGATTTTCGTAAGCCCACCAATCTGAGTGGGGAATATATATGTCTGCCCAAGGGGAAGACCAGGGGTATACTGAAGGTTGTCAATCTTTCCGAGAATGGTTTCGGTCTCGAAGTTACCGGCTCGACCCAATTCAAAATGGGCGCCGAACTTCTTGTTTTGTTCAATCTTGATGACACCAATGGCACGCTTATCGAAAAAACAGCGATGGTTCGCTTTGTCAAAGAGAACTATATCGGTTGCAAGTTTATTGGCTCTTCCCCCCTTGGCAAAGCACTAGGAGGTTATCTTAAGGATGAATCCCCCCAAAATGACCAAATTGAACTTTCAGAAGCAGATCATTCAGAAGCAGATCAATTTGACTGGGACAGCGGTCGCTACTGGAGATGAAGGATCGTAAGGAGCGACGAGTAATGTGGGGGCCTGGGGTCAACAACAAAAAACCCCTAGGATCAAGCCTTTACTTGGAAGAATCATAGGACAGAAATTGGACATCCCAGAATTGAAATCTGATCAATAATTTAAACCGGGACAGATTTATTTTTTTCCCTCTTACTTCCGGTACGCTAATAATTTAAACCGGGACAGATTTATTTTTTTCCCTCTTACTTCCGGTACGCTGACTTCCACTTTCATGGCGCTTCTCCTTTTTGGTTTGATTTTTTTGCGATTATCAAACACCAAACTGGGAAAGCGCCATTTTTCTGCCCTCGGTTAAATTTCACACAAAATATTTTACTCCACCTACCGCTTTCCGGTAACCTAAGTTAGCTCTTAAGCTTAATTAACTGGCAATTGTCAGAATAATTTCGAATGATCTCTTGGGGTTAGATAGGCACTGCGCCGCACCCCAAAGATGCATCGAGGAGGTTCCGCTATGAAGGCGATGTTGGAGAAAATGCTGTTGGTGGCGTTGTCAGGGTTCGCACTCGCGTTCGTCGGATGCGGCGGTGGGGGCGACGATGATGAGCCGGCCCAATCGTTTCCGTCCACTGTCGTGTCTCCGCTTGCGCTTCCCGGGCCACACACCGTGGCGTGCAGCAACATCGCCCAGGACTTCAGCGGAGTATTGTCCGGCGAGGACGCTAAGGGCTACTGGGAAGGCACGCCCGCGGCAGACGGCACCCCACGCTATGTGACAGATCTGCTCTCTGACCCGGAGAATACCCCATCAGTCACCGTCGATGTGCCAAGCGACGATAAACTCTATGGGTCGTTTGTCGGAGAACAGGTTGAGTTTGTGTTGTTCACCTGTTACCCGACCGTCGCAGACAATCCCAATGCCGACTACCCGCTGCCAACGGACGACGTCGTGCCGCACATGCAGATCGGCGCGGATCCGCCACTTCTCGCCGACCCCACGGCCCGCTATCCGATGCTCGCCTTTGCTCATGGCTACCGCGGCAGCCCACTCACCAGTGATTATCTTACGTCGATGTCCGTTTTCGCGAGCTACGGTTATATCGTCGTGGCTCCGTTTTACGGTGATCCACGCTTTACCGATCTCGCAGTCGAGAACCTCAGCGACGCCGTATCGATATTTGAGAATCTAAGCGATTTTACCGCGCTTCAGGCCTTGCGAGCACTTGCGACGTCGGCAGCGATCGACCTGATGCTCTCGGACCCGCAATGGCTCGACCACATCGACGCAACCCTGATTGGCGGATTCGGGGCGAGTATGGGTGGCGAGACCTTGCTGCTGTTGGGGGGGGCCGGATTGACCACGTCGCTGGACTTTGCCCATACCCAGGTAACTGTCGATCCGCGCCTCAAGGCGGCGGTCGGCTACGTCCCGTTTTTCGGAGAATATTTCCTGCCGGCGTTCGGGAGCGACCAGAGCGGGCTCGACGGCGTCACCCTGCCGTTTCTTGCTATCAGTGGAACGGCGGATACCTTAGCGCCGATCAGCATGGCGGAACAAGGTGTCAACCGGCTCGCCGGGACGCGCGAGCTCGTGTCGCTGGAGGGTGTGACCCACGGCTTCGATGTTGCATCGACTGACGACATCTACACTTGGACGTTAACCTTTCTCGATGCGGAGCTTCTGGAGAATCCGGCCGCCCGCCTGCAGTTGTCGACGATGGCGAGCGTGGCTGGTGGAGGCGACGATAGAGTGGTGATCCCCTATAACGGACCGGTTGGGGATTGAAGCCAATTGCAGCAAATCTTCACATGACCGCAATGGTGTTTTCGGTTCGGGGGACGCCTCATTTAATTGCTGACGAATTATAAATGGCGGAACTTTTCCAGCGGTGAGCATGGCGGTGAAGCGAGGCGAAAAAATAGCGAGAGAGAATGAATACACCCTGCCAGCCGGATGAAATTTATAATTTTATGGACGTGCCCATCCCCTCCCTAATTGGTTATCCTAGGTGCTCTGTCTCATCGATGACTGCATATACAATTGTTTCCCCTAAACGTGCAGATAGACAAAAAAACAATCAATCAAATATTTAAATAAAAAAATATAATCAGCCATTAACTCAGACGGGAGAAGGTTTGCAGCCTGGCGGGCCAGTTTTTTTATGATTACTTTGCAGCAGAAAAATCTTACTGAGGGATAAAAATTGGATACCTATTTTGCCCCTGCCGAAAGAGCTAACGAAAAGGAAATTGTCACAGAAATTGAAATTGTGAGCAAAAATCCCTTAGTATCGGGATTGCTCCATTCAATTAGCGGCTTGCTGGCAGTGCTGGATAAACACCGGCAGATTATCACTCTCAATGATTCATTTCTGCAAATGCTGGGCATCGATGACCCTGCAAAAGCCTTGGGGTTGCGGCCAGGAGAGGTATTGCGATGCATCCACGCACACGACGAACCTGCAGGATGCGGCACTACGAAATTTTGTTCTACATGTGGTGCCGCCATAGCCATAGTATCAAGCTTGGGACAGGATAAACCTGTTGAAAAATTCTGCGCCCTTTCAGTTAATAGAGGAGGCAAGGAGGTAGATATTGCCCTGCTTGTTAAATCTCACCCGATTAAAATCGATAATAAAAAATTTCTTTTACTCTTCCTTCAAGATATTACAAAACAGCAGCAAAGGGCAGCGCTTGAAAGAACCTTTTTTCATGATGTAAACAATATGCTGAGTATGCTTGTCGGGGCAAGTGAACTGCTTGTTTTGGAGGAGCCCACGGAGCTCGCAAAATCGATTTGTCAGGCAGCTCAACGCCTGACGAAAGAAGTAGCTATTCAAAGATGTTTGTCACAAAGCGAATCCTTTGATTATCTCCCGGTTTGGCTTGAGCTGACCACAGGACAGATTCTTGAAGAACTGCATTCCTTCTTTGCCAACCATCCGGTCGCCATTGGGAAAAATATAAATATATCTAATGATTATCCTGTTGTTTCAATCAAGACAGATATTTCTTTATTGTTACGCATTCTCTGCAATATGGTCATAAATGCTTTTGAAGCCACTGCTGAAAATGGCGAGGTTAAGATTTGGCTTGAGCATGAGGGTGATTACCTGTCTTTTTGTGTTTGGAACGCTCAGGAAATTCCCCAGGATGTCACCAACAGAATATTTCAGCGAAATTTCAGCACAAAAGAACAAGCTGGAAGAGGGATTGGAACTTATTCAATGAAACTATTAGGGGAAAAAATTCTTGGTGGACAAGTGAGTTTTACAACATCCAAAACGGAAGGCACTATATTTAGATTTACTTACCCTGTTTAGAGGCGCATGACCCTTTGGGGCAGTGCTTTTGTAACTGCTCAACATCACATTCATTGGTTTGGATACCATGCCGGCTCGTGCTGGATTGAGAATCATTATACAAGCGTTTCCTCCTGAGCCGGGCTGTGGAAGAGCATCTCGGACTCATCAGTTCCTTTGAAGCCAAGTGCTACCTGCGCGGCCGGTCATCTTCGACCTGAACCTTCCCCCTATCGGTAACTTCGAAATTATCTTATTGATTTATGATGTCCGGCCAACCTGACACCTTCCTGCTTGACTTTCCGTTTGGAAATTAGGTAGACCTTTATAGTGACGGTTAAAAACGGCAATTAACCAAAAGGAGAAATTCGACGATGAAAAAAAGCGTCATCAGCTTCATGGCAGCCTTTCTGATCATTTCCTGCGGTGTCGCCTTGGCCCGCGAATTCGGCCTCAAACAGAGCAGGCCGAAACCCCATGAGTTCGGCAATGTAATTATCGACAATTACTCCACCCAGAACAGCGAATCGCCGGTTGTCTTCCGCCACTGGCTGCACCGGGCCAAATACACCTGCCGGCTCTGCCATGTCGATATCGGTTTTGCCATGGAGACCGGCGGCACCGATATCAGAAACGAGGATATAAAAAACGGCCTGTTTTGCGGGACCTGCCATAACAATGAAATCGCTTTCGGCCAGTCCAAGAAAAACGGCAAGGAAATGGATCCGGAGAGCTGTGTCCGCTGTCATTCCTATGATCGAGAAGTGAAATTAAAGAACGACTTTTATGAATTTCGCAAAGGAATGCCCCGGGAGCGGTTCGGCAACGGGGTTGACTGGCAGGCGGCCGAGGAAAAAGGCAAAATAGAACTGATCGACTATCTGGAAGGAGTTTCGATAAAAGGGTTTGAAATAAAAAAACCCGAGGAATTCGAATTGAAACCGACTTCCGAGAACATGCCGAAAATCATCTTCTCCCATGAAAAGCACAATAAGTGGAGCGGCTGCGAATTATGCCATCCGGAAATCTTCGCCCCCAACAAGGGCAGCGAACCCTATAGTATGGAAAAGATATTCGAAGGCAGATATTGCGGGGTTTGCCACGGGCCGGTAGCCTTTCCTAATTTCGATTGCCAACGCTGCCATACCGAACTGGTTTACTGAGCATGAAAGGTTGGCCGAAAAAGATCGGAAGTTGGGGAAAACGGTTCGTTAAACCGGCGCGAATATTATCGGCAATATTGATATCGACGGCAATAACAACCGCACCGGCTGAGAGCGCAACCTTCTGGAAACTGCCGGAAATCGCGCCGCCGCACCAGTTCGGCGATATTTTGCTCGACCGTCTTTCCACTAAAAACGGGATGAAGCCGGTTTATTTTTCGCACTGGAAGCACCGCACCAAATATACATGCCGGGTATGTCATTGGGAGTTGGACTTCGCTTTCGAAACAGGTGGAACCGGGATAACGGAAGCCGATAACCTCAACGGCTTGTTCTGCGGAAAATGCCACAACAGCTGGACTGCCTTCGGACATACCGATGATAATTGCACACGCTGTCACACCGGGGAAAACGTCTCGAATAGCGAGAAGTTCAAGGAACTGCAGTACCAAATGCCATACGCGAAGTTCGGCAATAAGATAAACTGGACCGCGGCTCTGAAAACCGGGCGGATCTCACCGGCATACTCCATCTACAGGGAAGAGGCCCCCCTGGACTTCAGAAAAGAGCTCTGGCTCAAAGCCGAATGGCTCTATGTACCTCCGGCCTATTTTCCCCACGAGACCCATGTCGCATGGCTCGATTGCGGCGACTGTCATCCGGATATCTTCAATATCCGGAAAAAATCCACCAAGCATTTTGAGATGAAGTATATTCTGGAAGAAAAATTCTGCGGGGTTTGCCACATCAAGGTGGCTTTCCCGATCGATGACTGCCAAAGATGCCATCCGGCCATGAAAGCGACCAACTGACATGAATAAGAAAAAGACACTCGTCTGGACACTGATCCTGGTTCTTATCGGCACGGCAAATTTTCTCGAAGCCGCCGAGCCCGACTGGATCAAGGATTTTGATTTGATTTGCGCTCATACCGCCGACGCGGGCAAACTGAGCAAGGCCGAATTGACGGAGCTGATCGAAAAATGCGATGAGCTTATGCCGATGATTCAGGCCAGCGAATCGCCGCGGAAGAAAGTCTATCTGATCCGTCTCAAAAAGTGTCGCAATTTCCTCGATTTTATGCGCAAAGTCGCCAAGGACGAAAAGAAAACAAAACAGCAATCCGCGTCCGATTGATTATCTCCTGAAAATTATCCGATTGCCGGTTAGAGTATTCCGACCCCATAATCTTCATCTCTCCGCATTTTATTCGCATTCTCTCTCTCCTTGACTTCGCTCCTGAATCTTTTTTTCAGGGTCCTGATCATTTCGATTTTCAATGAAGTAAATATCGGGCATCCATTTTGCAGTGTCATTTTGCAGTGTTATGCTGCGACATCTTCTTCCATAGGATGGCGGGACAATGCTAATCCGCATAAAGAACAGCGCGGGTGAAGATAATGCCGGCATCGTCGAATTGCCGTGAGCCCTTTTCCCTGAATTATTAGCGATGTAAGAGCCATGAAAAAATCCCGGAAACCTTCCGATTTGGAAGAGATCCTTAACCAGATCGGCAATGCCGAGGATGAAGGCGGTGAGGTTTCCCTTGAAAGCGTCCTTAAGGGATTGGGACGCCGCTCTTTCGGACCGCTGCTGATCCTGGCGGGCTTGGTAATCCTGGCGCCGGTGATCGGCGATATTCCCGGGGTTCCCACGCTCGTTGCCTTTTTTGTGATCCTGGTGGCGGGGCAAATGCTTTTCAATCGTCACCATTTCTGGTTGCCCGATTGGCTTCTTCGCCGCAAGGTGAAAAAGGGCAAACTGGATAAGGCCGTTAAATGGTTGCGGATTCCGGCCGGTTATCTCGACCGTTTTCTACGCAATCGCCTGGGAATTTTCACCGGTGCCCTGGCCGTCCGTCTGATCGCTTTTTTCTGTATTCTGATCGCGGTCTTAACCCCTTTTCTGGAGTTGGTGCCCTTCAGCGCCAATTTGGCGGGCGGCGCCATGATCGTATTCGGAGCCGCGCTGGTCGCCGAAGACGGCTTTCTGGCGCTTTTGGCATTTATCCTGGCGGCAACGACCTTGGGGGTGGCGGTATATAACATATGGTGAAACGGATGCCTTAATTCTCGAAGGGCAATCCCCTGAAATCCGCCAACCGAAAACAAAGGAGTCCTTCCGCAATGTCAGCAACTGGTTATTATCTTATCTCGGCCATACTGGTGGCCGGTATGATCTGGGATTCCTTTATCACGGTTTTCAGCGCCAGGGGCGCCGGTTTTTTCACCCGTCTCTGGACCCGTCATTTCTGGAAGGTTTTATTGACCATCCATCGTCTGCGGCCCATACATCGCCTGCTTACTTTAGTCGGTCCCTTCATGTTACTGACCACGATAATTTTCTGGTGGGTTATCCTGGGGGTCAGTCTCTTTGCGGCGTTGGCCGCGGTTTCGGATTCGGTGATCAACAGCAAGTCCGGAACCGGGGCGGATTTTGCCGAAATAGTTTATTTCGTGGGCAGTACCATTACCAGTCTCGGTTACGGCGATCTCGTCGCTTCCGGCGCCCCCTGGACCTATATCAGCTGTGTCGCCGCTTTCGCCGCCACGGTAGTCATCACCATCTCGCTTTCCTATGTCCTTTCGGTCCTTGCCGCCTCCATCGATCGTAAAACCCTGGCCCAGAACATTTATGCCTTGGGAAAGAATCCATCCGAAATAATCGAAAAATTAAGGAAAGATGAGGAGAAGGGGCTTTTCAGGGAGTATCTGCTCAATCTTTCCACCGAAATCAATCGTATCGCCCATAAGCATCTGGCATATCCGGTTCTGCATTTCTTTCACAGCCTGGAGAACGAAAGATCGGCCGCCCGGGCGATACTGCTTCTGTCCGACTCGTTGTTCCTGTTGAGCAGGATTCCCGGGGAGCGGGAGCGCTCCGGCGGTCTGCTTGGAGTATTGATGGGCAGTGTCGTAAACTACGGAGCTTTGGCCGACTTCAAGTTGGTCAATCCTCCTGCCAGGGAGGGTGAGGCCGACCGTATCCTTGATGACGCTCACAACCTGAATTTAGATGCGGAACACTCGGATTTTCGGAAGGCACTGGATAATTATCTGCCGCTGCGCCGGGAACTGGTAGCCATCTGTCTTTCCGACGGCTGGTGCGATGAGTAAGTTCAGTTGAAAAGCCGGATCGAGACAAGGGGGATTTCAACCTTGTTATACCCAAGGCTGCTTTTGTTTAACTTGTGCTCTAACGAGCCGTATTGCGGAATATTCCGGAGGAGATTCGTAATGTGTGAAAAAAAAGGTCCCGAGTCGAACAAGGCGTTTGCCAACCTCGCCAGGCCAATGCCCTGGCGGCGCAAGCTTCATCTGATCCTGGTGAATAATTTTCGAAAACTCCGCAAGAGGCAAGTCTGTTGCGGCAATCCCGGTCAGCCGGGCTGTTGACAGTAAACGGCGCCGCCGGTCGGCGGCAGGGATTCGGCCACGGCATTATTCCTGATTAATCATTTCCTGGCAATGATCCAAACGGCATGGATAATACCCGGGATATATCCCAGCAGGGTGAGCAGGATGTTTATCCAGAAGTGCATGCCCAAACCAACTTGCAGGAAGACGCCCAGAGGCGGTAGCAAAATTGCGGCGATAACCCTTATAAGATCCATCTTCTAGCCTCCTTCGATTGTAATGTTCAGCCGTTAACTATCCGACCGCCATTGGGATGCAATACCTGGCCGGTCATGTAGGATGAATCGGCACAGGCAAGAAACAGGTAGCTCGGCGCGATCTCGACCGGTTGACCTACTCGTCCGAACAGAGTGTTTTCGCCGAACTTTTTTATTTTCTCCTTACTGAAACTGGCTGGAATCAGGGGGGTCCAGATCGGGCCCGGCGCCACCCCATTGACTCTGATCCCTTGATCGGCCAGGGTTATGGCAAGCGATCTGGTCAAAGTGGTTATCGCGCCCTTGGTACTGGAATAGGGGATCAGTTTCGGATGTCCTTCATAGGCGGTGACCGAAGATGAGTTGATTATTACTCCGCCTTCCTTGAAATGGGCCAGGGCGGCCTGTACGAAATAGAACATGGAGAAGATATTGGTCCGGAAGGTTCTTTCAAGCTGTTCCGGAGTGATGTCAGTTACTTTATCATAAGAATGCTGCTCCCCGGCGTTGTTGACCAGAATATCGAGTTTTCCCAATGTATCGATCGTTTTCTCCACCGCCTGACGGCTAAACTCGGGAGCGCCGACATCTCCAGCCAGGGTCACGCACCGGCGGCCGAGTTCTTCGACCCGCTTCCGGGTATCTTCAGCGTCTTGATGTTCATCGTGGTAGATTATGGCTATATCGGCGCCCTCTTTGGCAAAGAGGATGGATACCGCCCGTCCGATACCGCTGTCGCCGCCGGTCACCAAGACCACTTTGTCTTTAAGTTTGTCGCTGCCGCGATAATTTTCGTCTTCGGTTATCGGCACCGACTCCATCCGTGATCGTTCCCCCGGTTGCTTTTCCTGGGGCGGTTCCATGTTCGGTTCGGGGCCCGGTTTGTCCGTCATTTCATTGTACTCCTTTTGAAGGTGGTCCGTTACTCAGCGATTAATGATCGCAAGAAGCAGGCCATGACCGCTCTTTAATTTTGAATAAACTGAAGTCATTTTCCACCTGATTAAAAAACCGATTTACGGCGCTGATCGTTTCCGGTAGTGGGACTGACAGGGAGATAAAGATGTGATCGGATGATACGGCAGACAGGCAATTAAGTCCTATAGGACGGGACTTTGTCCGATGATACAGGACAGGAATAGGATCGATTCCGTTTAA
>JAWOIQ010000052.1:0-5772 GCA_046484585.1 Desulfurivibrionaceae bacterium | reverse complement strand
TACTGCTTTTGTGCCGGGCTTCTCCGAAATATAAATCACAGATCTTACACAACTCTCCATAGCGCACATCGTTAGGGTTTTGCCTCATCTGTTTGATTATCTTTTCAGCCTTACCCATAATCAATATGATATCACTATTGATAATTGTGTCAAGAAAGAACGTGAAATTATTATATAAGCATATCGCCTCAGGAGTGCTTGGAGCGACGTTACCTGCTATTTTTCTATTTTTGCCATTACCTGCTTTAACATGGCTAGATCAGCCCTCAATATCTTCTCTTTTCGCTTAATGGTGCGTAATAGGAACAAACCCCAAGGGCCGGGTCTCTTAAAAACCCAGCTGGCCCGATTCTTTCTGTACACTGTATCCAATAGATTTATACCCACTTAACCTTTTATCATACATTCTGGCTAACATCGGGATGCCAACGTCTATATAATCGAAAATTCGGACTTCCTTTTTCCCCTCATACATGCGATGGAGACGACCGGCATACTGTTGCAGAGTTCCCCGCCATGAAATCGGCAAGGCAAGAAAAAGTGTGTCCAGGCGGGCATCATCAAATCCTTCGCCGATATAGCGGCCGGTAGCAACGATAACGCGTTCTTCATTGGCATCGATATCATCAAGTTTTTTGGTTACGGCGAACCTCTGTTTCTTGTTCATGCCGCCCCTAAGTATAATCACATTCTTAACTTTATCTTTCAGGAGCGCTGCCAATTCCTCAAGATGGTCGGTCCTTTCCGTGAGAAGAAGTGGAGACCTCCCCTCCCGCACTGCCTGAGCGACGTCTTCAATAATCATCCTGTTTCTATCTTTATCAGCAGCGAGAAAGCCGTATATCTCCTGTATGGTATGCTGTCCGGTCGCTGATGTTAATTTCGTTTTGGTAATCCTTGGCAACATGGTATGTGCAAAAGGCCGACTCCTGGCAGCAGATTTAGCCCCGACTCGAAAACGTATAGGCCCGCATTGCATAATTATTATTGGATGATGTCCATCCTTTCTGACCGGTGTTGCCGTGAGGCCAAGAACGTATTTGGCGGCGGCCTTCTTCATTATATGTTCAAAACTGAATGCCGAAAGGTGGTGACACTCGTCCACGATAACGTGACCATAATCCGCGACCAGGTCGTTAACTTCACCTGTCCGATACAAACTTTGTAAAATGCCTATGTCCAGTCTGCCTGTGGGCTTCTTTTTACCACCACCGATTAACCCGATTTCTTTCTTGTCTATTTCAAGAAAGGCGGACAGCCGATCCCGCCATTGGTCCATAAGTTGGCGGCGGTGCACCAGAACAAGAGTATTCCTCTTCCTTACTGCAATCATTTTCGCTGCAATGACAGTCTTTCCAAAGGCTGTGGCGGCAGAGAGTATACCGGTTTCGTATTTCCTTAACTCCTTGACGGCGGCTTTCTGCGAATCCCTTAAGTGCCCATTGAAAGTGGCCTTCAGCGGTTTGCCGGTGGTTCTCTTATCTTGAACAACAAATTCAACACCGAGATTGCCTAGAAGTTTATCGACCTCGTCTTTACAACCACGCGGTAAGCCGATGTGTTCCGAGAAGTCCTCTGAGCATGATATAACCCGAGGCTTGTCGAAGGTGGGCAGGCGCATTGCCTGGTTCTTGTAAAACTCTGGATTCTGAAATGCTGCCAGTCTTATCAACTGGTTATGCAGGGCGGGCGGTAGACCTGCTTTTTCGACATAAAGCAGGTTTGCCAGAACAGCGCCTATCTGTTCCGGAAGCGGTCCATAAATTACCTTGTCCGGTAATTTGCCAGAAGGTGAAAGGGTCCATGGATCGTTCTCGGCCGCGTCACTGGTTTGGCTCACTCTGACCCCCACCACTTCACCGGCAACAATCGCCTCGCGGGCAATATTTTCAATCTCTGACCGGGATATTTTTTTAATGTTTGAGAGAAAGGTCCATTGGTCTGAAAATGGTTGAAAATCCTTATCAAGGAAAACGCTGTTGCCAATCTTCCTCGGATCTTTCTGTAGCGGCAGAGCAATTAGATTACCGAATCCTCCCTTTGGCAATGTATCCTGATTGGGAAAAAACCGATCATAAGAATCAAGACCGATCTGATATCGTCTCTCCATTGTCAGGGTCATCAAGTAACAGCCGACCTTCCGCGCCACTGACGCTGCCACCGGTTCAGAAAAGAACATCCAGACATGTCCGCCCCGCCCGGATCTCGATTTTTCGAGAACCGCGGGAATACCTAACCTGGCACAGGTTTCCAAGTAGGCGGAAACATCTTCCTTCCAGGCGCCTTTGTCAAAGTCGGCAGCCAGAAACCAGCAGGTATCGTCCTTCAACAGAGGATATACCCCGATCGAATGACTTCCGACGAGATGCTCGTAAATGGTTTTATCGGTGAGCGGAATAAATTCCCGGTTATCACACTGCCCGCATTTAACTCTGGGTTTATCGCAGAAAGCACGGTTCCATTCATGGCGGCAGGCTGGAGAAAAACCCCCCTTACCCTTCTTGCTCTCCCAACGCAACGGATATACGTCATCCCTGCCTCGGAAAAGACTGCGAAAAAGAGCTATTTTTACTTCAGCAGGTGATTCATGATTGACTGATAATCGGCCGGAAGTGAAGATCAGTTTTTGTGGTTCTGAGTCGGGCAGCGGCAAAGCAATACCTGCTTGCCGAAGCAGTTCTTTAAGGGCATTGTTTTCCTTCCTTAATAGCTCACTCTCTTGCAGTATCCTGTCGAGATCTTCATCTGTTCTCTTCCTTTCCATCACATTGACCTTTTAAACGGGTGGATTATATAATTTCAAATTTACATCACATGGAAAAAAAGAAAAAGAGGCTGACCGGAGGGGTAAACAGCCAACAGGTAAAGCAGAAGGCTATCGGACAGAAGAGGGGGGAAATTAAGAAAGATGTCACCGGAACTCTTCACCACCCAAGATATCCCGCCCGGCCCGCAGGGTAAGTGATTTTAAAATCCTCCCCAAAAAAAGTTCTTAAAAACAGGATTTTTTACGAAATCACTTATGGAATTTCCGGGTCAAGCCGATATCGAATACTTCATGGCAGGCCGGGCAAATGAAAAACCACCTGGTGACCTCTCCATCTTTTTTGAACATGGAATGGAATCCATCCTTGTAGCCGCACAAAGGGCAGAATTTGAACTCGTTGTCCATCTGAATTTTGTTGACTTTGTAATCCATCAAAAACCTTTCTGCTGATTGGTCTGTCTGCCTTTAACCCTTTGTACAGTCACAACGACGTCCCCGGGGAAGAGGAATTCGTGATTCTGCGCGGCAGACAGCCCGGTCGGCAATCCTGAGATTCGCGGAGACTTCGATACGGACATGACTCCTCCTACAACCGGTAAGGTTCGTAATCGGTATAGCCCTCCGGCCCCGGCGTATACCATAGCGACATATCCTCGGCCGGATTCAGGGGCCAGCCGTTCCTGAACCGTTCGGGCAGATCGGGGTTGGTGATAAAGGGACGGCCGAAAGCGATGATATCGGCGGTGCCCTCCGAGAGTCTCTTTTCGGCACTCTCCTGGTCATAGCCGCAGTTGCCGATGATGGCGCCCCTGTAAACCGGTTTGAATTCGGCCAGGGTCATTGGCTCGCCTTTCTGGTGGAAACCGAAGGCCAGACCGTCCATGATATGCAGATAGCCGAGGTCGAGCTTATCGATCTCGCCGGCGACATAGAGATAGAATTCCCGGAAATCGTCGCAACCCATGTCGTTGAACACCCCGTTCGGAGAGATCCGCGCCCCCACTCTTTCCTTCGGCCACACCTCGAGAACCGCCTCCAGAACCTCCCGGAAAAAACGGAACCTGTTCTCGATGCTGCCGCCGTATTGATCGTCTCTCCGGTTGGTTGAGCCATCGAGAAACTGGTTGATCAAATAACCGTTGGCGCCGTGTACTTCAACCCCGGAAAAACCGGCAGCCCTGGCGTTTTCGGCCGCCCTGCGGAAATCGGCCACGGTACTCTTGATCTCGGCCACGGTCATCGGCCGGGGAATCTCATACGGTTTTTTGCCGAGCGGGGTGCGGATCCCGTCGCCGTTAAGCTTTACGGCGGAAGCGGAAACGGGCAGCTCGCCGTTATGGAAATCACTATGCGAGGCCCTGCCGCAATGCCATAACTGCAAAAACATATGGCTCCCGGTCGGCTTTACTTTTCCGGTAACCTTCTTCCAGCCTTCGACCATCCCGTCGGTATAGATTCCCGGCGAGCCGACCCAGCCGATCCCCTCTTCCGATACCACCGTCGCCTCGCTGATCAGAAGCCCCGCCCCGGACCGCTGGACATAATGTTCGGCCATAAGATCATTGGCCACCCGCTCCTCCCCGGCCCGGCCCCTGGTCATCGGCGCCATGGCAATTCTGTTTTTAAGTTGAAGATCGCCTAAAGAAAACGGCTCGAATAATAATTCTTTTGTCATACACTTATCCTCTTATTTTTATTGCCCAGCGGGGTAATAATCCTTCCGGAAGACCGGGAAGTTTTATGCGGATAACTCCCGGCCGGCCCACCTCATTAGATTAATTTCCGCTATGGTTTATCAATCGGGAATTAATCCTCTACAACGGATCAATCATGATTAACTCGAAGTTGAATTTTATCCTGCGGGTGAAGAAGAAATTGCAAGGGCAGCGCGGGGTTGATGGGAATAAAAATCCGCATTTATTAGAAGGAAAGCGGACCGGAGGACCAGCGCGCGGCCTTGGGAAAGATCGATGAAATTGCCAAAAGCGCCGGTCATCCGGGCACATTCAAGAAATAATCATGGGACTCGTGACCTGTAGCGGCTAAAACCGCCAGTTCACGAAGACCATAGCCGGCGCGAAGCCATTGGGCAGTTCGGTGAACCACCTGTTTGCCCGAATCACGTTGACGAAGCCAATCTGAACACCGGGGGATGCGGTTTCAGCGTAATTAACCATACCGAGTTGGACGCCTTTGAAATTGCCGGCATAGTTCACCAGCCCGTGCTGTAAGCCCACGAAGTCACGGGCCGTATAGTTGACGGGCGCCCACTGAACCCCCCGGTAACTTTCGGCATAGTTGGCCAAAAAACCCCAGCTCAAGCCGGCGCTGTCACCACTGCTCCCGTTCACGAATCCCAGCGAAAAGGCTTTCTCCGGGTTTTCGTTCCAGATACCCAGCGACACACCTCTGATCTCGACATCGCGATCATACAAAGCGATGTCAGGGGTCAGGCTCAACTGGAAAGGTCGAGTTTCGGCAAAGACCCCCGGGGCGATGCTCAGCGACAAAACCCAAACCACCACCATTGTAAATAAACCGGCACCTGATTTATTCATCACCTCATCCTCCTTGTTTTATTTAGCGCCCGTCCATAAAAGGTCTTTCTGGACAGTCACTAGTTAATCAGCTTTACCGTCCTGCGCCGCCCTCTTCCCGGTCCTGCTAAAAGTCCTGATTTGCCGTAAGGGATATCATTAAGGCTATCACGAACGAAAAAATAACCGCAAGAAATCTGCTGGCGGGCATGGTGAAAAAAAGTGTTGCCCGTCTTGGTAGCTTGCGACCGGCAACTTCCGCCGGCCGCCGACGATTTTCACTTTGGCCATCAAGTAGAAATTCACCCGGCAGAGGTGAAGGATAAATGGGGCAAGGGAAAGTGCGGCGGAGGGATCCGGAAACATCTAATTACTTGAAAAATACTGGATTGCCATAATGTCATTTCGACCAACGGGAGAAATCAAAACAGTATCAATTGGTTAAAGCTGAATTGAGCAGCTTGTCTG
>JAWOIQ010000199.1:0-11165 GCA_046484585.1 Desulfurivibrionaceae bacterium | reverse complement strand
ATTCTGGCTTCTAACCATGGAATGCCACTATGACTCTGAATCATTTTATGACAGTAAACCAATACCATAAGACAAGTCAGAAAGTTGAGACCAAATCTATCAGGATTTGCCGGGTCCCTTAAAGCGCTGTTTGATTATTTCGATCAGATCGATGATCTCGGCCCCTTCAGTCACTTCGGCTCCTTCGGCCTCCTCCGGCTTCTCCATGACATCCTCTCCCGCCTTGAGTTTTTGCTCTGCCAGATCGAGAATACGCCGGGCATGGCGGTCATGCAGCAGGTCCGGATCGAGTTGCTGCCGGTGGAGTTTTTTGATCTCCCGGCGCAATTCCTTGACCTTTGCCGCCGGTGCTTTTGCCTGGGATGGCAGGCCGAGGTCTTCCGGCGTACGGATCTCATCGGCGAACAGCAGGGTTTCCGCCCTCAGGATGCCGCCTTCGGCGATGATCGCCACCACATGTTCCCGAGCCCTCAGGACAAAGGTGGCGATCCCGGCCCTGCCGCTCCGCTCCATGATCTCGGCGAGCAGGCGGTAGGCCTTGTCGACGGAGCCTGCCGGCAGGAGGAAATAGGCGCGCTGGAAATAAACCGGATCCAGCTCGGCAAGAGCGACGAAAGAGCGCAGATCGATTTCCCGGGTCTTTTCAGGTTCCAGCCCCTCCAGCTCTCTGTCGCCGACCACGATGAATTTGCCCTTTTCGATCTCGTAGCCGCGGACGATTTCATCTCCGGAGATAGGCTTGTGCTCAAGGGGGCAAAAATACTGCCGGCGCAGGGCGGTGCCTTTACGATCGACCATCCGGAGGGCAACCGCCTTGGGGCGGTGGGCGGAATAGAGGTCGACCGGGATGGTTACCAGTCCAAAGGTGATGGCGCCGGACCAGAAAGCTCCCGGCGAACCGCGATGCCCTTTGCTTTTTTCAGGCACTTTTCCGCTCCCTGGCGGCCCGCACGCTCGCTTCCAGGGCCTTTTTCAGGTCGCCGCCGGCTTTTTTCGGCGCCGCTTTCCGCAATTCGACAACCTTGCCCTCGGCCTTGGCGGCGATCAGTTCCATGACCCGCTCCCGGTATTCATCGTGATACGCACTTAAATCGAAAGTATCGGCCATTGCATCAACGAGCTGTTCCGCCATGGCCAACTCCTTCCGCTCGACCTCCCGGCCGCTCGGGATTTCCAGTTCCGACAGGGAGACGACTTCTTCCTCATACCTGAGGGTGATCATGACCGGGTAGCCCCCTTGCAGGCGCAAAACCCCGAAATACTCCTTGTTCCGCATGGTCCATCGGGCGAGGCCCACCAACCCGCTGGAGTCCAGGGCGGCGGCCAGGGCGGAATAGGTATCCGGGTCGTCATCGGGACCGAGGAAATAGGGGCGGTCGTACCAGCGGTGATCGACAGCGGAATCGGGCAGGAAAGCGATGATATCGATAGCGCGGGATGGCTCCGGTTCCAGGCTATCCAATTCCCGATCCGTGAGGACGACCATGCGGCCGTCATCGGTTTCGTAGCCGTGTCTGATCTCTTCGGACGGAACCACGGCGCCGGTTTCCGGGTTGACCATTTCCTGCCTGACCGGGGTTTGATCTTTTTCGTGCAGCAGCCTGAAATGAACCCGTTTTTCCTCGACCGCCGCATAAAGCTTGACCGGCACGGAAAGATCCCCGAACCCGATTACCCCTTTCCAGATCGATCGTGCTGCCATGGTTCCTCCCTGAAATGGCGGTTGAATTGCACCCGGGCAAACGGTTTGCCTTCGGTAATTAACCTGAATCCGTTATCGGACGCCCCGCAGGGCGGCGGGGTGAATGATGGCGTCTCAGGGAAAAACGATTATTTAATGTAATTACAAACTGATAAAGTTGAATTCCACGAAGCCGTCACGGATTCAGGATTAATTCTATCGCAACCAGACTCGGGGTGTCACTTCCTTTGCCCAAAAAAAGAAAATCCGCAACGGGGAATTTTGCCGTCATCCAACGGGTAATTACAGACATTACTCCGGGCACGAGGAGCAACCGGAACTCGGCGGGGCGGGAGGAATTGATATGTTCACGGCTTTTTCACCTTGCAGGTGGTCAATCCTTTGGCCTTTTTGATACAAACAGCGTCGAAGGTGGCGAATTGTTTGCACTCATGGCTTGCAGAAAGGTGCAGGGCGTCGGCGAAATCCAGACCCTGGCGGGCCAGTTCGATAGCTTGGGCAACGGCATCGGGATTTTTGATTTTCACATTGGGTAGACCGAATGTTTTGGTGAAGGCATCAAGGATTGTTTCCGGTGAAAACCCGTAGGAATATCTCAGAACCCATTCTGTTTCGAGAATCACGGTGGAAGGGATGAAGATATCGTTTTTAGCGAACAAAGTGACGACCTTCCGGAACTGGGCCTCATCGTCGCGGGTCAGGAAACGGACAAGAACATTCGTGTCAATCGCGATCACGGAAACTCTCCTTAACGCCTTTGGCGATAGCCTCATCCATATCGGCCAAGGTCTTCGGTTTGCCTTTATAAGGCAGACAGCCGGCTGCGTCGGCAATGGCGGTTTCCGGGAAAGGCTCTGCTGCTTTAAGCAAAATATATTCTCCGGATTCGACGACTTCAAGCCGTTGTCCCGGTTTCCAGTGATGGGCGTCACGGATCGGTTTCGGGATAATGACCTGTCCTTTACTTGAGAGCACGGTGGTTGGCATGAGAACCTCCTTGGTAAGAATTTTGTAAGAATACTATATGGGGCCCGGGGGGAAATGTCAACACTCGAAAGTAAACCGGATAGCCGATGACCATATGCGCGGAACCTGGAGAAGATGCCGGCCAAGCTTGCGTTCCCAACCGCTTGACAAATTTATCCGCACCAAATATCAGGCAAGGGCCGTAATGCAAGATAAATAGACTCTTCCCGGAACTCACCGGAACTCAAAAATATTAGGGGTTTTGTCGCAAGAGTTGGTAGGATCAGAAAACCGGCTTGCCGATAATCAACCTTTTTCCCTATCTTTTTCCTGAATCCGTGAGCGTTCGAGAACGGTGCAGATGCAAGGCGGCAACGATGTTGATGATACTAATGGTACACCCAAAAGAGCATAAGTTTCGTACGAGCAGCCTAGCTGCTCAACTCAGCTTTATATCAACGAGTTGCCAATGCAGTAGATGCGCCGTTATCGGGCGCCCTGCAGGGCGGCAGGGTTTGCCCTGGTAATCCATGAAAACGATTATCTAATGCAATTACAAAGTAATAAAGAAAATTCACCACGAAGCCGTCACGGATTCAGGATTTAATTATGCTGACAACCTCCAAGGCGCCCCAGCACTACCTGCCGATTCTGGTTTCACTCGCGGTCACCCTGCTGTTTTGGCTCGGGAGCAGATATTACTTCCAGGAAGGGTTCGAAAACCCTTACAAGTATCCGGCCAAGGCCGCTTCGCTGACGGCCGCGATCCTGATGTGCTGGAGCGTCCTGCTGTCGACCAGGATGCGCCGGCTGGAGGATTATTTCGGCGGTCTCGACAAGATGTACCAGATCCATAAACGGTTGGGCAAATGGGCATTCTACATCATCGTCTTCCACCCCCTCTTTCTGGCTGCCGACCGGTTACCGGATATATCGGCATTTCTGGGCGGCCTGTCTTTGCTGCTGCCGGAGGGCAAACGCTATATCTGGGGGCACAATGTCGGGGTGCTGACCTTTGTGGTGATGGCTGTGCTGGCAGGCCTGACCCTGTGGATCCGCCTGCCCTATGATCTGTGGAAAAGAACCCACGAATGGTTCGGGGCGGTGATGCTTCTGGTGGTGGTCCATGTGGTCGTGGTGGACAAGGACCTGGCATCATATCCGCTCCTCGGCGCCTGGATGTACGGATGGTTGCTCGCGGCCATGGCGTCATACATCTATATCCGCTTTGCCTATAAAAAATGGGGGCCGCGTTTCGATTACCGGGTGACCAGCATCGAACGTTCCGCCGATACAATCAAGCTCTCCCTCGATCCGGAAGGGGAGAGGGGCATGGATTTCAAACCGAGCCAATTCGTATATCTGGTGGTAAACAGGGAAGGAATCAGTCCGGAACCGCATCCGTATTCGATCGCCAACGGATACAACCGTCCGGCCCGGCTGATGCTGGGGATCAAGAAGGTCGGCGATCACACCCGCAGCCTGGAGAGCCTCGAAACCGGTGACAGCGCAACGCTATATGGACCCTATGGCCATTTCAGCGACAAGTTCCTGACCGCGGAACGGAACTGCGTCTTCATCGGCGGCGGTATCGGCATCACCCCCTTCATGGGCATGTGGCATGTGGCCCTGCACTCCGAGGAGCGGTTGCCCGAAGATAAGGTTCCCGAAAAGCTGACCAGGCTCCATCCGGAGATCATCAGAAGCTGGAAGAGTCCCTGCGTTTCGCTTTTTTACCTCTGCCGCGAAAAGAGTGAGGCCTGTTTCGACAAGGATATCCGTCACGAGATCATCATGAGCCGGCGCCACAAATTCTCGCCCTTCCATGAAAGAGGACACCACTACGAACTGTATCTGAGTTCCGAAAAGGGGCGGCTGACCGCGGACTATGTCGCCGAGAAGGCAGGCGCCATCGGGGACAAATACATCTTCCTCTGCGGCCCTTCGTCGATGATGGACTCCCTGACCGGACAGTTCATAAGACTTGGGGTCCCGGCAGAGCAGATCATCGTCGAAGACTTCAACCTGCTTTAGGATATATTGGGGGTTGATGGGAATTTTGCATCATAAGGCGGCAATTCACGCCATCCCCCCCGCCCGGTCGAATCAATTACCGTCGATATTTCCGTTTTTGGGTGATCGCTATGAACCGCCCCGGTATTGTCGGAGACTCCAAACTTTGAGAGAACTCATGAAGTAGGAAGGGGGTCAAGTCCGCTTTTGACCTTTGTGTGGTTTATTCGTGGAAATTCGTTCTTCAGAAGGTGTTATCTTGTGATGTCTTTTCCGCATGCCAGGAGCCAAGGTGCGGAAACTTGCCGACTTCATTGAACGTGCTTTATGCAGATCCCAATTTGAATTTGCAATTTGCATAAAGTTCGAAGTGTCCGGCCCGGTTATGACAAGCGCTTCCTCACCCAGGACGGGTTTCTGCGGCAGTCCGCGACAGCATAGATGAGAACAGTTTGCTGATCGACACGATAGTAAACCGCGAACGGAAAACGCTTGGTAAGCAGACGATAGTAGCCGAAATGGCGTAACCGTTCAGCAGCACTACATCTTCGGACGATCGGCCCGTCTTACGTACACGGGGTACGCGGCGCCGGTCCGCTTGTCCAAATCTGCACCACTGCTGAACGGCTACAGTCAGGCGGTTTTGGTACTTTGGCGGCCACACCGGTGAACGGTTACGAAATGGCTGGGATGTGTGGCAGCGAAAAGCTGAAGTGAATCAATATCCGAAAAGAGGGTGTCTAAGAAGTAGTCGCCAAGGCCGACTTGTTGGTCTTCGTAAAACCGGAAACCGTCTATCAAATCCTGTTGCGCCTCGGCAAGAATGCGGATCTTCATTTAACGGCGGATCGGATTTTCTCTTTGGCCTCTTGCCAATCTAGGAATTCCGAGGTTCCCTGAGCAACTCCTTTTTCTCTCTCATCGAGGACCGATTGGTGCCACTCGGGAGAGGGAACTTGTTCCGGAATTCGGCAAAGGCCTTCCCAAAGCAACTCCATCGCCTGAAGCTTGTCGGCAAGAGTCATTTTTCCAATCTGCGACGCAATGTTCATTCTTTCCTCCATACAATAATTCGCCAATGCACTTTATTATAAAACGTAATTCAATATCCGAAAAGGTGCAAAGCCATGATCGATTGCCAGGTCTGCCTCGTTCCCGCTCAAGCCAAGGTGCGGAAACTTGCCACTTTTCATTGGCGTGCTTTCCGCGGATCCCAATTTTAAATGAATGACGGCGTCATGGATGAACAAGCGTCGGAAAACCGTGGTCCGATATGATTGACACCCGATGGCCGTTGTTGTATTATGTAATTTCAAGATTAAATCGTGGAAATGCATAATATGAAGATGATTCCAAGAATACTGGCGGAATATGCCGCTTCCATTTTTACCAAGTATCCGGTGGTGACGATCACCGGTCCGAGGCAATCGGGGAAAACCACCCTGGCCAGAACCACTTTTGCGGACAAACCCTACGCCAATCTTGAAAATCCCATTACCCGCGAATTTGCCCGGGAAGACCCGGTGGCCTTCCTCAATCAGTATCCGGACGGCGCGGTTATTGATGAAATCCAGCGGGTGCCGGACCTGTTGTCCTATATCCAGGTTATTGTCGATGACAAGCGCGGCAACTCTCTCTTTGTCCTGACCGGTTCGCAGCAATTTGAGTTGATGCGGGGCATCAGTCAGTCGCTTGCCGGACGCACCGCCCTTTTGAAACTCCTGCCGCTCGGTATCCCTGAACTTGATGCGCGTTTTTCTCTTGGCATTGACGAGATGCTGTTCAAGGGGTTCTATCCCAGGATTTACGACCAGGATATTTCTCCCGCCCAGGCGTATGGGGATTATTTCGAAACCTATGTGGAGAGGGATCTCCGACAACTTGTCAATGTGAAGGACCTGAGCGTCTTTCAGCGCTTTGTCCGATTATGCGCCGGCCGGTGCGGACAGCTGCTTAATCTCAACAGCCTGGCCAACGATACCGGCATATCGCAAAGTACGGCAAGGGAGTGGATGACGGTACTGGAGGCCAGCTATATCGTGTTCCTGTTGCAGCCGTATCATGCCAATATCGGCAAGCGCCTTATCAAGTCACCGAAGATTTATTTTTACGATGTGGGGCTGGCGAGTTGGCTTTGCGGCATTGAGGAGGAAAAACAGATCGCCACCCACCCGTTGCGCGGCAGCCTCTTCGAAAATATGGCAATCATGGAAGCCCTGAAATATCGATATAATCAGGGCAAACGCAACAATCTCTATTTTTACAGAGACAGCAACGGCAATGAAATCGATCTCATTTATGTCAAAGGAAATGAGATGCTTCCCATAGAGATCAAATCGGGCCAGACCATCACTCCGGCCTATTTTCGCGGTCTGAAAAAATTCAATGATCTTTTTGCCGACCATATGCCATGGCCCGGCTTTCTGGTATATGGCGGCGACACTGAACAGCTAAGACAGAATGTCAGGGTGGTGAGCGTTTCATCTTTCGCAAGGCAATTGGCCGAGATTGATAAACAATAAATCGGGAAACTGGACGCTCCTAAAAAATTAAAAAACTTTTCATTATCCTGAATCCATTAGGTTCGATAACGCCGCAGATGCGCCTTTGTCAGGCCCCCCGCAGGACGGCGGGTGCATTCTAGCCACCACGGATCACTATCTGTATTTGACGTAAAAACAATCATATATCGTGAATCAATGCACTAAGCCGTCACGTATTCAGGATTATACTTTGTGCAACATAGATTGTAATTCCGGCTGGATGAAAGTACCGGCTCTCCTCGGTTTATCAAGTTCATGCCGATATCCGGTCTCTGAAATTGCCGGTTCATTTTTCCATTTTCTCCTTGCAAAGTCCCCCTCAAAATTATAATGTGACCACTTGGTCATATTATGAAACCGCTTAATCTCTCGACTAAAAATACCTTCAGGAATCTCCCGGAAGACAAGCGGCGCCGGATCACCAGGGCGGCGGTCCGGGAGTTTGCCGAATTCGGGTATCGGCGGGCCAGCGTTAACCGGATCGTCAAGGAGGCGGGGATCGCCAAGGGCTCCCTTTACCAGTATTTCGGCGGCAAGGAAGATCTGTTCCTCCATGTCTTCGGGGGCTTTATCGAGCTGGTCAAGCAGACCGTCAAGGAGAACACCGACCGGTCGGATCGGGAGCTGTTCAGCAGGCTTCGTTTCGTTTTGCAGGCCGGCTTGAAGTTCATCGAGACCCATCCCGATTATTTCCGTCTTTATACCGGGCTGCTCGGTGAGGAGGATATCCCGCATCGGGCCGAGCTTCTCGCCAAGGTCAGGTTTTTCCCGATCGAATTTTTTGAGCCGCTGATCAAAAGCGGCCAGGAACAAGGGGTGATTCGCGCCGATGTTTCGAGCGGGCTGATCATCTTTATGATCGACGCAGTGCTGGATCGGTTTTTCATGACGGCCTCGAACGCACAGACTGGCGGGATTCTCGATCAGGCCGGTCCGGCCGGGGCGGCAGCGGTAATCGAGCAGATCATCAGTGTGCTTGAGGACGGTCTGGCGGGATCGACGGGCTAATAGTGATGGCGTCGCAAAAGTCGAGATTGCCATAATGTCATTTCGACCAACGGGAGAAATCTTAATAGTTCCAATGGGTTAAAGAACAAGATTTCTCACATCCGTTCGAAATGACAGCTTTTTTCGACTTTTTGCGAACTTATCAATACTGAAATGGACATTACTTTACAAAACATAGCTAACGGAGCAAAAGCAGATGGATAAAATGGTTGCAGCGGCCGGTTTGGGCGATATTCTCGAAAAAATCAGGGCAGGGGAGCGGCTCTCCACCGATGACGGCCTGCGCCTCTATAAATCGCCGGACCTCCTGGCGGTCGGCTACCTGGCCGATATCGTCCGGGAGCGGCTGAATGGCGACAAGGCCTACTTCATCTATAACCAGCATATCAATTACTCGAACATCTGCACGAACCTCTGTAAATTCTGCGCCTTCGGCAAGGACAAGGAGTCCGAGCAGGCCTATGAGATGACGGTCGAGGAGGTCAAGAACAAGGTCCGGGAACGGCTGGACGAGCCGATTACCGAGGTCCACGTGGTCGGCGGCATCCACCCCGATCTGCCCTATTCCTATTATCTTGAAATGCTGGCCGGGATCAAGGAGGTGCGGCCCGAGATCCATATCCAGGCCTTTACCTGCGTCGAGATCGCCCATCTGGCCGAGATTTCCGGGCAGTCGGTCGAGGCTACCCTGAAGGATCTGATGGCGGCGGGGCTCGGCTCGATCCCCGGCGGCGGGGCCGAGGTCTTCAGCCCGAGAATCCGCGAGCTGACCTGCGAGAAGAAGCTCTCCGGCGAGGGCTGGATCGAAGTGGCCAAGACCGCCCATCGGCTGGGGTTGAACACCAACGCCACCATGCTTTACGGCCATATCGAAACCCTGGAGGAGCGCATTGAGCATCTCGACATGCTGCGCAAGGCCCAGGACGAGACCGGCGGTTTTCTGACCTATATTCCCCTGGCCTTTCATCCGAAAAACACCGGGCTGGCCGATCTTTCCCGGACCACCGGGATCGAGGATCTGAAGAATATCGCCGTGGCCCGCTGCTTTCTCGACAACTTCCCCCATATCAAGGCCTACTGGGTGATGATCGGCCCGAAACTGGCCCAGGTCGCCCTCTCTTTTGGGGCGGACGACGTGGACGGTACGGTCAAGGAGGAGATCATTACCCATATGGCCGGCGGTGATTCCGAGCAGGCCCTCTCCCGCGATCAGCTCCTGCGGATGATCCGCGAGGCGGGGCGGCAACCCATTGAACGCGATACCCTGTACAATACAATCAAGGCCTATTGAGATGAGTATGGAAGCGATTAACGACAAGATTCTGGCCGGAGAGCGGATCACCGTCGCCGAAGGGCTGCGGCTCGCCCGGCAGGGCGGTTTCCACCAACTCGGTTTTCTGGCCGACAGCGTCAGGCAAAGGCTCCATCCCGAGCCGGTCGTCACCTATGTGATCGACCGCAATATCAACTATACCGATATCTGCATCTCGGCCTGTAAGTTCTGCGCCTTTTTCAAGGGGCCGGAAGAAGAGGGCGGTTATGTCCTCACCCACGAGGAGCTCGGCCGGAAGATCGAGGAGACCAAGGAGCTGGGCGGCACCCAGATCCTTTTGCAGGGCGGGCTCCATCCCGACAAGCCCCTGGAATTCTACGAGGAGATGCTGCGTTATATCAAGAGCCACGACATCCATATCCACGGCTTCTCGCCGCCGGAGGTCTGCCATTTCGCCAGCCTTTCCGGGCTGTCGGTCCCCGAGGTTATCGTCAGATTGCAAAAGGCCGGGCTCGATTCGATCCCCGGCGGCGGCGCCGAGATCCTTACCGACCGGGTCAGAAACGAGACCGCCCCCCGCAAGTGTTCCGCCGACGAGTGGCTCAATGTCATGGAAGAGGCCCATAACCTGGGGATGCGGACCACCGCCACCATGATGTTCGGCCATATCGAGACCATCGAGGAGAGGTTTGAGCATCTCGACCGATTGCGGCAATTGCAGGACCGGACCGGCGGCTTTACCGCCTTCATCCCCTGGCCGTTTCAACCGGCCAATTCGGTCCTGCACCATCTGCCGACCGCCACCGGGGTCGAATATTTGCGGATGCTGGCCATCTCAAGGATCTTTCTTGATAATTTCGATAACATCCAGGCATCCTGGGTAACCCAAGGGGCCAAGATCGCCCAGGTTTCCCTCTATTTCGGGGCCAACGATTTCGGCAGTACGATGATCGAGGAGAACGTGGTGGCCGCGGCCGGGGTCGATTTCAAGCTGTCCGAGCAGGAAATCCGCAAACTTGTCGAAGGAACGGGCCGCACCCCCCGGCAGCGGACCATGGATTACAGCCTGGTGGATCGTCCCTAATGACCGGCAGCGCCTACCTGCATAAGGCATCTTATCTGGTGCCGGTTTCCGGGGACCACGGACTGCCTGCGGTGATTAATGATGGCGCGGTCCTGACCCGAAACGGCCGGATCGTTGCGGTCGCTCCTTACGATGAACTGCGCGGCAGCGACGCTATCGAGGTCGATCACGGCGCTGCCGTCCTGATGCCGGCCCTGGTCAACTGCCACAGCCATCTGGAACTCTCCTATCTGGCCCGGCTCGGTCAAGACGATGACCGGGAGGGCGGCGAGATGACCGATTGGATCAGAAAGCTGCTGACCGAAAGGGAGAAGGGGTGCGATCCCGAAGAAATTAAAATGGCGGCCTGGCAAGGCCTGGCCCGCCTCTACGCGGGAGGCTGCCGCGCGGGCCTCGATATCGGCAACCTCCCGGAAAGCCGGGAGTTCGGGAGGGGCTTCAAGGTCGACCTGCGGTTTTTCCAGGAGATTCTCGGCCTGACCGAAACCGGCATCGAGGCGGGGCTATCGCTTCTGGCCGCGGCCGAAAACGATCCCGACCTCCGTTTTACCGCCCATTCCCCTTACTCGACCGGAC